>NZ_NWSZ01000027.1:0-109369 GCF_002531885.1 Rhizobium sp. L9
CAGTAGACATCGCCGTGATGATAGTCGAAGACATATTCATGCGTCATCGATGCATAGACGAGGTAACCGCCGGTCGTATGCAACACGCCTTTCGGCTTTCCGGTGGAGCCAGAGGTGTAGAGGATGAACAGCGGATCCTCCGCCTTCATCTTCACCGGCGGGCATTCAGGCTTAACCGTAGCGATCTCCTGATGGTACCAGATGTCGAGGCCCGGCGCCCAGCCGGTCTTGCCACCGGTACGCCGCACCACGAGGACCTTGTCGACGATGACATGCTGACGGGCGGCGATATGGATTGCCGTATCGGTATTGTCTTTCAGCGGTACCGGCTTGCCGCCGCGCACGCCTTCGTCGCAGGTGATCACAAAGGTGGACTCGCAGTCGACAATACGACCGGCCAGCGCTTCCGGCGAGAAGCCGCCGAACACGACCGAATGAACTGCGCCGATGCGGGCGCAGGCGAGCATCGCATAGGCCGCCTCGGGAATCATCGGCATATAGATGGTAACGCGATCACCCTTCTTGACGCCGTGCTTCTTCATGACGTTCGCCATACGGCAAACCTGCTCATAGAGCTCGTTGTAGGTGATCTTCTTGTCGACGTAGGGATTGTCGCCCTCGAAGATGATCGCCGTCTGATTGCCGTTGGTCTTCAGGTGCCGGTCGATACAGTTGTACGAAACGTTCGTCTGCCCGTCCTCGAACCACTTGATCTGGACCCGGCCGGTGAAAGACGTGTTCTTGACCTTCGTGTAGGGTTTGAACCAATCGATCCGTTTGCCATGCTTGCCCCAGAACTTGTCCGGATCCTCGACGCTCTCCTCGTACCATTTCAGGTACTTCTCCCGGTCTATGAATGCTCGTTCCCGGATGACGCGCGGTACGGTATAGCGCTCGAGGACCACGGTTTAGCTCCTTGATATTGGCTTCTATGAGCTGATTTACGTCCGGTCGACGAGAATCTTGAAGCCTTTATGTTCGATTGATCTTCCGACCCATTCGTCGGTTTGCTTCCCGCCATAGGCCCACTACAACGGCAGCTTGGACAGTAACCAGCCTCGACCGTTACATCATTTCCGGCCGTCTGATCGCGGAGCCGTCGCTGAACCGGCTCAGCCTGTAGGGTGAGATGTCTGTGATCGGGGTCTCGTTCATCACGATCTCGCTGACCAACCGACCGGCACCCGGTCCAATGGCAAAGCCGTGCCCGCTGAACCCCGCCGCTATCACGTAACCAGGCAGGTGCTCCACTCTAGAAATGACGGGGACGAGATCTGGCGAAGTATCGATGAGCCCTCCCCACGCGCGCTCGACCCCGATGCCCTTGAGCGCGGGGTATTCGCGTTCGAGGTTCTTCAATGCCAGCTTCACAAGATCCGCATCCGGCGCAGGATCGAGGATGCGGTTTTTTTCGAACGGCGAGACTTCATCGTTCTCCCAGCTGCTGATAGCATCGGGCCCATTCCAGAAGCTGCTGTTCAGACGGTACTTCAACTTCTTGCCGATCTTGCTGCGATACATCTGGTAGAATTTGAGCGCATATCGCATCCCCCGCGGCGTGATGTCGAGCGTGCCACGTCCCGGTACGGCGATCGTGTAGGCGCCGTCTGTCCGGCGCCGCAACACGAAGTTTGAAGCCGAGAGGCATCCTGCTTGAATGATCTCGGGGGCGGGAGTCGTCTTAATTGCGGTCCCGGAGATGTTTGCGACGGGAAGCTCGATGCCATATCGATGAGAAAACCGGGAAGCCCATGCCCCGCCAGCGCAAACAACGGTGCCGGCTTTCACAAGTCCCCGCTCTGTCCACACGCCTGTCACCCGGCCGTTGCTAATGTCGAGGCCCCGAACGGCGCAGTTTTGATGGAGTGATACGCCGCTTTCCTTCGCGGCCTCGGCGATGGCAGGCACAGCAAGACTAGGCTCAGCTCTCCCGTCGGTCGGAGACCAAACTCCGCCGATCCACGAGGATGTGCCACCTGAAGCGCGCTCATTGGCCTCGGATGCGCTGAGGAGCTGGCTATGAAATCCTTGAAGACGTGCAGCCTGGCCCCACTTTTCCCATCGGGCGACATCAGCCTCGTTTTTCGTGCAGTAAAGGATCCCGGTTCGGCGGAAGCCGAGGTCGCGACCGGTCTCGGTGCTCAGTTCCTCCCAGCGCCGCAGACTGTACATGGCCAGCGCAAGTTCATAGAGGTCGCGGTTTTGCTGGCGAACCCATCCCCAGTTGCGGCTCGACTGCTCGCCACCGACAATGCCTTTTTCGAGCAGGGCTACGGATACCCCTTTGCGCGCAAGCTCATAGGCCGTGCAGGTACCCACGATCCCCGCCCCGATGACGACGACGTCAACCTGGGTTGGAAAAGAGGCGCTATCACTTACTTTCTGAACCTGCACCGGCATAGTCACTATTCCTCTGGCATCGTGCTCCAGTCATCACCGACAGGAACGATAAAGGCTTGGCAATTAGTCGTCGTGAACACGGGGATATTCCCGATGCTCGGAGCGTGACGCGTGTAGCGGCGCATGTCTCTTCTGCCCGCGCGCGAGGGTGTTTCTCAGCTGTGATCGCCGCGGACATCGAGCGCATCGCGCAGCCCGTCGCCGATGAAATTGAAGCTTGTGACAGCGATCGTTATGGCCGCGCCGGGAATGATCGCCAGCCAAGGCGCCGTCCCCAGATATTGCTGTGCGCCGTTCAGCATATTACCCCAGCTGGGCAGCGGCGGCTGAATTCCGTAGCCAAGGAAGCTGATATAGGCCTCCATCAGGATCGCGCGCGCGACGGTCAGGGTCGCGGCAACGATGATCGGACCCATGGCATTGGGAAGGATTTCGCGGAACATGATGTGCGTTGCGCTCAGTCCCAACATGCGGCTGGCCAGCACGAATTCGCGCTCGCGCAAAGAGCGAACCTCCGCCTCGACGATACGGGCAACTTCCATCCAGCTTGTAGCAGCGATGACGACGGTAATCATAATCGGGCTTGGCTTCAATGCGGCGGCAAGAGCAAGTACGAGGAAGATGGATGGGAAGGAAAGGAAGCCATCCACGGCACGCATCAGCACCGTGCCGACCACGCCGCCCCTATATCCGGCCACCACGCCGACAAGGGTTCCGATCAGCGTCGACAACAGCATCGCCGAGAAACCGACCAGGAGCGAAATCCGCCCCGCCATGAACAAGCGGGCGGCCAGGTCTCGTCCCAGCGGGTCCGTGCCGAGATAATGTTGCCCGGTCAGGGGCGGAGCGAAGCGGGCGCGCAGATCGATATAAAGTGAATCGTACGGCAACAGGTGGGGCCCCAGGACGCAGGCCAGCGTCAGCAGAACGATCATCACCATTCCAATGAGGGCCAGATGGTGCTTGATGAAGCGGTGCGCAGTTCGGCTGTTCCACCAGCGCTCCCGGGGTGAATTTGCGGCAATGGCGGTCATGATGGCTGACTCCTGATGAGCGTTCATGGCGCTTAACTCAGACGGATACGGGGATCGATAATGGCAACAACGATATCGGCGGCGAGGTTGCTCACCACGACAAGGATCGCCGAGAACATGAGCAATCCCATCACCACGGGGTAGTCGCTGTAGCCGAGACTGTCGAGGAACAGGCGTCCCATGCCCGGCCAGGTAAACACCGTCTCGGTGACCAGAGCACCCGTCAGGACGCTGGGAAGCTGCATCCCAAGGAGCGTGATCATCGGCAGGAGGGCATTGCCGATGACATGTTTCATCAGGATACGACGCTCGCTTAGTCCTTTGGCGCGGGCGGTCTTGATGAACTCCTGATTGATAACGTCGAGAGTAGCCGTTCGCATGTAGCGGCTCCAGATGGCTACATGCACGAGCGCAAGCACGACACTGGGCAGAATGAGATGGTGGAGATAGTTCAGAACGGATTCGTCACCGATCGTGTACATGTTGCCGGCTGGCAGCCAGCCAAGTCTGAGCGAGAAGACGTAGATCCCGATCAGTCCGAACCAGAAAGTCGGGATCGAAAGGGCCACCATGGCACCGACTGTCGCCATATAATCGAAAACCGAATAACGCTTTACAGCGCCGCGAACACCAATCCACGTACCGATAGCGATCGCGATCACCGTGGACGAGCCCATCAGCAGCAGCGTTGCCATGAGGTGCCGTCCAATCACCTCGAGAACTGGTGCCCCGTCGCGGAAGGAGTGTCCCCAGTCTCCTGTCAACAGGCGCCAGGCCCAATCCAGATACTGCACCCACAGAGGACGGTTCAGGCCCAACTGCTCCGCCAGTCGGTTCAAGTCGTCCTGAGTCATGCTCGCATCGAGCCCGAATTGTGCCAGGGGGCCGCCCGGAATCAGGTTGAGGACCACGAAGCCGATGACGGAAACGATCAGGAGCAGTACGAGGCTCTGAGCGAACCGGTTAATTAGGAAGCTGCGCATTCAGGCTCTCCCTGTGATAGCGTCAACAGAAGTCGCCGCCGCGAGGCGCGGCGGCGACGGCGGGAGGTGAACTCAGCTCTTCCAGCGCCAGCCGGCAGCATGCCAGGATGCCGTGCGCGTGTTCGTGTTCGGCTCCCAGCCTTCAAGGCCTTCCTTCTTGCCAACCACATAGGTGGCGGCAAACAGAGGAAGGAAGGGAAGGTCCTGACGCACGATTTCCTGGATACGGTAGTAGATTTCACGACGCGCTTCCGGATCGAAGGTCTGGGCGCCCTTCTTCAGCAGCGCATCCACTTCCGGATTGGAATACTGGCCGACGTTCGATCCCTTTCCACCCTTCGCGGCAATCGCGCTGCTCGCAAGACGATTGGTTGCATCGGGGTCGGCGGCGATCAGATGCGTAACGCCCGAGATCGCCGTGTCGAATTGTGACTTCAGCCAGAATTCGCCAAACATGACGGCCGCCGGCAGATTCGAGATCGTCATCTGGACGCCAATTTCTGCGAACGTTTGCTGCAGGAACTGCTGCACCTGCTCACGGAGATTGTTGCCCGATGTCGTCGAATTGTTGAATGCGAGCTTCACGCCGTTCTTTTCACGGATCCCATCCGACCCCGGTACCCAACCGGCGTCGTCGAGGAGCTTGCGTGCGGCGTCGAGATTGAATTCCTGTGCCGGAAGCTTCGGATTGAAGTAGAACGACTCCTTCGGCATGAAGGTTTCGGTCGTTGTCACCACGCCGAAATAGAGGGCGTCGATGATCGCCGCTCTGTCCATTGCAGCATAGAGTGCCTGACGCACCGCCAGTTCCTTGAACTGCGGCCGCTCGAGATTGAGATAGAACGATTCGACAGAGGCACCGGGGACCAGGCTCACCACGCGGCCCGGCAATTTGCTGGCTTCGTCGTAGTGGTCGGGCGTGATGTACGCCTGGTCTGTGAGGTCGATGTCGCCGCTCTTGAATTGGGTGTAGAGCACCGTCTGGTCGGGGATGTATTTGAATACAACCTGTTCGACATAGGGGCCGTCCCCAAAGTAATCCGTGTTCGCTGCCAGCTCGAGATGGTCGCCGGCCACGCGCTGGCTCCACTTGAAGGCGCCCGTGCCGACGGGTGCCTGGTTGAAGGCTGCTGCGTTCGGATCGGCCTCATTCTCGAGAAGGTGCTTTGGCACGATGAAGGTCTCGGTGAGAAACGACAGGTAAGGAGCAAAGACCTGCTCCATCCGCCAGGTGATTTCAGTTGGCGAAACCACCGTTAGGTCGCGCACCAAGGAATGACCGCCTGTGCGCCACGCTCGGAATTTCGGATTGGTGATCAGTTCGAGGGTGAACTTCACGTCCTCAGCCGTAAACGGCTTGCCGTCATGCCAGCGAACATCATCACGCAGGCGAACGCGCCAGTTCAGGCCATCCGCCGAGATGCCGCCGTTCTTCTGCGTGGGCACTTCTAGCGCAAGATTGGGCTGAAGCACGCCTTGCGGATCCATGCGAAAGAGGGCGTCGAAGAGCGAGAAATGGACCGCATCGTCCGTTTCGATATGTGCCATGAGCGGATTGAACACGGTCGGTTCCTGCGAAAGCCCGACCACGACGCGACCGGCAGGTTTCTTGTCCTGTGCCCAGGCAATGTCAGGCTTGCCAATCAGGTTGGGGGCAGCAAAGCATGCAATGCCGCCGGCTGCCATGAGGCGCAGTGCGTCGCGCCGAGAAATATTCGTTTTGGTCGTAGACTCTTTTGTCATTTCATTCCCTCTCTTTTTGCTCATTAGGAACCTACTGCCGTGAGCCGATTACACTTTCGCAATTGTCTCTGCTTCGTTCTCCTGGGATTGCTGCCACAAGTTCACGCGTGTAATCGGATTGGGGTTTCAGGAAAATCTGAGACGGCGGGCCGCGCTCGACGACCCGGCCCTTCTGCATCACAGCAATTTCGTCGCAGATCTGGCTGGCGACACGAAGATCATGCGTGATGAAGACCATTGATACGCCGGTCTCGCGCTGGATTTGGTCAAGCAGCTTGAGGATCTGGGCCTGGATGGACACGTCGAGCGCGGAGACTGCTTCGTCGGCAATCAGCAGCTTGGGCTTGAACATCAAGGCCCGCGCGATGCCGATGCGCTGGCGCTGACCACCCGAAAATTCGTGCGGGTAGCGGCCGAAGGCGCCAGCATCGAGACCGACATGAGATAGCAACGCCCGCGCTTCGTCGCGCGCCTGCGCGTAGGGCATCCCATGTGCGACGGGCCCGACGGTCAAAATCTGACCGATAGTTGAGCGCGGATTTAGCGAGGCAAAGGGATCCTGAAAAATCATCTGAATCCGAGGACGCAGCGGCCGGAACTCGGATTCAGAGAGCTTGACGATGTCCTTGCCCTCAAACAGGATTTGACCGCTGTCGCTGTCCTGAAGCTTGATCAGGAGTCTCCCCAACGACGACTTTCCGGAGCCGCTTTCGCCGACAATGCCAAGGGTGCGGCCAGCAGCCAAGGTGAATGAGGCGTCCTGCACTGCAGGCACGACACGCTGACTTCCGAACAGCGCACTGCCGCTGCGATAAGTCTTGCACAAGCCTTTGACGGTCAGAATTGCCTCGTCGCTCGTTTGCACCTTGAGTTTTCTGTCCTCGCCCGTGAGGCGCGGAACGGCTGCGATCAAGCGCTGGGTGTAGGGGTGGCTGGGTGATTTGAGAATCTGATCGGCGGTGCCCTGCTCGACAATCCGCCCTTTCTCCATAACAACGACACTGTCGGCGATTTCTGCCACCACCCCGAAGTCGTGGGTGATGAACATGACGCTCATTCCCTTGCGGCGTTGGATGTCTCGGATGAGCTTCAGGATCTGCGCCTGCGTGGTTACGTCAAGGGCTGTCGTGGGTTCGTCTGCTATCAGCACGGTCGGCTCAAGGGCCAGCGCCATCGCGATCATGACCCGCTGGCGTTGACCACCGGAAAGCCGGAAGGGATACTGGTGGTACATCAATGCCGAATCCGGCAGGCCCACTTCAGTCAACAATTGGAGGGCGCGGTCACGGCGCGAGGCCTTGTTGCCCACACCATGAGCCGCCATCGCTTCAGTAACCTGCTCGCCCACCGTCATCAGCGGGTTGAGCGCCGAAAGCGGATCCTGAAAGATCATGGACACGACGCGGCCGCGCAGCTGGCGCAGCTTTTTTGTCGGCGCGCCGACTATGGTCGTTCCATCGAGATTGATGGCACCCGATGAGACCGGAATAATCTTGGGCAAGAGACCCATGATGGTGTTTGCGGTTACAGACTTGCCCGATCCAGACTCGCCGATGATGCAAAGGATCTGGCCACGCTTGAGGTCGAAGGATACATTTTCGACGGCATGAGCCCGTTCCATGCCTTTTGGCAGGTCGACTGTCAGGGCACGCACCGAAAGCGCTGCGTCGCCTGCTGTAACAGCTTCAGTCGCCATCGATATATCTCCTTTTCTACGCAGCTTCTTGATTGAGTTTTCGTCGCTGCCTTACGCGTGCTGCTCATTGCCTCTCGAGCGGTGCACAGCTTATTCTAGGATCTCATTTGCAACCAATCGGCTTTGGTTCTGTGACTAATATAAGATTGGTCTTGCCATTGGTGTCAATATAGATCAAATTGGTTTCGCAAAATATTTGTTGGAGGTCATATGAGCGTGGTGTTGAAAGACTTCATTGAAGCGGAAGGTCTGGAACCAGGTGATCGACTCCCCCCGGAGCGCGACCTGGCGCTGAAACTCGGGCTGCCGCGTACCGCCCTTAGGAGGATGCTCAGTTCGCTGGAGAAGGAAGGCCGCCTTATCAGGCACGTCGGCAGAGGCACCTTTATCGCTGGCAGCGGTGTGAGCTCGAGCGCCCTTCGCCCGCCGGCTACCTATGAAGGAGACACATTCCGCACCTATCCGGCGGAAGTCTTTGAGGCTCGGCTGATCATAGAACCCAAGATCGCGGCATTGGCAGCATTACGCGCGACCAGGCAGGAAGTCGAAGAAATGCAGAAATCAATCGCCCGGGGCAATGCGTCGGAATCTATGGGCGAGTTCGAGAAGTGGGACGCCGTTTTTCATCGCATCATCGTCCAATCCGCGCGTAACGGTCTTCTTGCCTCCCTCTATGAAGGCATACACGCAGTACGGGCGGGAAACCTCTGGGGGAAGATGAAAGAACAATCGCTGACCTCAGAGCGCATGACGGCCTATATCGTCAGCCATCAGGCAATCCTGGACGCAATCAAGGATCGTGACAGCAGAGAGGCCGAGCGAACGATGTACGACCACATCATTGAAGCCAGGACCAACATACTCGGACCTAGCATTTGAGAAATTGGTCTGAGCAATTGGTCTCCAGGCGTGTTCTCACGTGTCCCGCCGTGACCGTCTCGGTTGCGTTCTCGCCATTTGACGCAGAGGTCGGCGCCGAAGTGTTGCCAAATTGCGCGCTTCAGGGAGCAACCTGTCGCCGAAGCCAGGAGAGGAAGGTTCGTTTTCTGGCATCGCCTTCGAAAGGAAGTCGGCTCAACAGGATGTAGCTGTAGCCGTTGCCGGAGAACCCGTGGGGAGCGACCAGTTGCCCGCTTTCCACAGCGTCGGCGACGAGCGGCTCTGGGCCGATCGCAGCACCCAGCCCAGCGATTGCCGCCTCGATACTCAGATAAAAATGCTCGAAAACCTGGCTGCCGGGTGGGTTTGGATCTGCGATTTGGTTGTCGGAGATGTACCGCGTCCACGCATCTCGACGGGTGGCCGAATGAATGCGAGGCAAGCAGAGGATTTCATCTCTGCCGGAAGCTAACAGCCTTGGCGCGCACACGGGGCCGACGCGTTCCTCGACTACCGTTTCCACAAACAGTTCCGGCGGCCAGCTGAAATCGCTTCTCCGTAGCGCCAGATCTATATGACTTCTGTCGAAGTTCACAGGGCCACCGGCGGCAAAGACGTGAACCTCAATCTCAGGATGAAGTGCGTTAAACAACGGAAGGCGCGGAATCAGCCAGCGCTGCGTGAATGTCGGTTCACATGAAAGTACAAGGGGTGCCGAGCCGCCACCCTTGATTTCGTCGCAACACTCGCTGATCTGGCGAAACACTTCGCTCATCGTCATTAGCAGACGCCGCCCTGGATCGGTCAGAAAAACGGCCCTGTTTCTTCGTTCGAAAAGGGCCACTCCCAAGTCGTCCTCAAGCAAGCGGATTTGTTTGCTGACGGCGCTGTGTGTAACGAACAATTCATCGCCGGCACGCCCGAAATTCAAATGCCGTGCAGCTGCTTCAAACACTCTGAGCGCGGATAAAGATGGGAATCGTGCGGCCATATCTGTGAGTTAAAGTGATGGATTTCAGTCAGAATTGATCGTTTTTCCGGCAAAAGCAATAGCGCTAGTATCTCCTCGTCACACGAAAACCGATAGGACGGCGACTTTGAAGGTAGGAATTCTGGCCGATGATCTGACAAGTGCAACGGATGGCGCCGCACCATTCGTGAGTATGGGGCACAGATGCCTTGTCTTCACCGATTACCGGCGATCATCGCCGGAAGATGTGGCGATCACCTCTATTAACAAGGCAAGCCGGGCCGCATCCGTGAAGGACGCTGTCGATCGGGCGACACAGGCGGCAAAAAGCCTGGCATCCGCAGAAATTCTTTACAATACCGTTGATTCCACCATTCGCGGCCACGTTGGAGCTGAGATAGAAGCCGCGCTCGCGGCGTCTGGCCGGACCATCGCAGTTGTCGCTCCAGCTTTCCCTGCAGGCGGACGCACTACTAAAGGAGGGCGTCAGCTTCTTCATGGCGTGCCGTTGGAGGAAACCGAGTTTGCAAAGGACCCGCTCCACCCCATAGCGGACTCGCACCTTCGGTATCTGTTTCGAGATATCCCGCAGGCTGAGATCCGTCACCTTGGGCTTGCGGAACTCCGTGTATTGAAGGCCGGCGAACTGACCGCGGATCACCGGAAGTTGTTGATCGCCGATGCAACAACGCAGGAAGATCTGGCCCGGCTGGTGAAATCGGCGGCGGATCCGAAGTCCATCCTTTGGTGCGGTTCTCCAGGACTGGCAATCGCATTGGCAGACTATGTGGGTCGCGCCGATGACCCCACACTGTTGCCCCTCGCGGCGGCGATCAATCTCTTCGTCGTTGGCAGCGTCAATCCCCTGAGCCGCGAGCAATGCTCACGGCTGATGAGAACTGGCACCGTCCGGCAGATCATCATCGACGCAGAGGTGGCGTCTCGCTCGGCCGACCTCGCAGCCGAAAACGCCGCTGCCCAATACAGACAATCCGGAACCAGCGGTGACGTTATTCTAACCACGTCGGACCGTGGTACCTCCGCCGCTCCTCGGTCTATCGCAATCGCTCTTGGCAAGGCTGTCCGCGCGATTATGGAGCATTATCCGGTGACCGGACTCTTCCTGACTGGCGGTGACACCGCCGAATCCGTTCTGAAGGAACTCGAGATCGGCTCTCTCAATCTCCTCGGCGAGGTCGAGCCGGGCATCCCGGTGGGCCGCACGAACGGCCCCCATCCTGTTCACATCATCACAAAGGCGGGCGGCTTCGGCTCGTCCAATATCCTGCTGAAATCAGCCGAATTGCTTCGGGGCCTCTGGCTTGGAGATAAGAAATGAAAAAACCTGCTGGCATAACGATGGGCGATCCCTGTGGAATCGGCCCGGAAATCATCGCGCGCGTTTTCGCGGACGGACTGCCGGAGCAGGCGGTGGTGATCGGCGACGCAAAGGTGATGGAACGCGCGGTTCGGGCCTTGGCTCTTCCTCTCCAAGTGCAGCCCATCGCGTCGGTCGATGAGGCGGTCCCCGACGCGACGCTCATACCCGTACTCAATATCTCGGATCTGCCGGACGATATGCCGATCGGTCAGGTGGACGCTCGCGCCGGGCGCGCAAGCTACGACTATGTCGTGCGAGCGATCGACGAAGCGCTGGCAGGAAACCTCGGGGCAATCGTGACCGCTCCGATCAACAAGGAGGCAATGAAGAAGGCCGGGCTCAATTATCCCGGCCACACCGAAATCCTCGCCGAGCGGTCGGGGACCGACAAGTTTGCGATGATGCTGGCCAACGACGAGTTGCGTGTCATTCTTGTGACGATCCACGTGTCGTTGCGCGACGCAATCGACTTGGTGACGCAGGATTCGGTGTTCAGAACGATCGAATTGGCGCACAAGGCAGGCGAGGCTTATGGCATCGCATCGCCCCGCGTTGCGGTCGCCGGCCTCAATCCCCATGCCGGTGAAAACGGCATGTTCGGGCGTGAAGATCTCGACATCATCGCGCCGGCGATCAGGCGCGCTCAGGAATGTGGAATAGACGCTTCCGGCCCGTGGCCCGGAGACACGGTTTTCATGCGGGCCCGCAAGGGCGAGTTCGACATCGTCGTTGCACAATACCACGATCAGGGGCTCATTCCGGTCAAGTATTTCGGCATCGACAAAGGCGTCAACGTCACCATCGGCTTGCCCTTCATCCGTACCAGCGTCGATCACGGCACCGCATTCGATATCGCGGGCCGGGGCACGGCCGACCATTCCTCTCTTCGCTATGCCTTCGATCAGGCCCTGCTTCTCAACGCAATTTAGGAGCGCTTTCGATGCCCCAGACTCCCGACTTCATTTTCATGCTGACCAATCAGGATCGGACCGTTGCCGACGCGGCCGAGCGCCTCAAGGATGTGCTTGCCGCAGGCATCAGACATGTGGGGTTCAAGGATATTGGCCTCCCGTTCGATGAACTTTTGGGCCTTGCTTCTGCGATCAAGAGGGCGGGCGCGACGCTCTATTTGGAAGTTGTCAGCCTCGACGAGGAGAGCGAGCGCCGGTCCGCGCAGGCCGCCGTTGACATTGGCGTCGACATTCTGATGGGTGGAACCCGACCGAATGTCGTTTTGCCAATTATCGCTGGGAGGAACATCCAGTACTATCCCTTCCCCGGCAAGATCGTGGGACATCCGAGCAGGCTCGAAGGGACGATCGAAACAATTGTGGAAAGTGCCCGGCAATTGACGGCGATCCAGGGTGTGAGCGGTCTCGATCTGCTCGCCTATCGCTTCAACGGCGATGTCGAAGCGTTGATGACGTGCGTGTGCGAAGCGGTCGAAAAGCCTGTCGTCGTTGCCGGATCGATCGACAGTCCCGAAAGGATGGCGGCCGTCGTACGATCCGGAGCCGCAGGTTTTACCATCGGCACGGCGGCTTTCAATGGGGCGTTCTCAGGCAGTTCCAATCTGCGGTTGGAGGTCGAGATGGAGATCGACGTGCTCACGCGGATTCAGGCTGACGCGGGTGATATCACGCTGTCACCATTAACCGCCGACTGAATCGAACCTTCACCAACCATTAATTTCGATCTTTACCTTTTAGCGCCAAGGTGAATTTCGAATTTGGAGATCAGATAGATGGATCTAACGACGTTCGACCCCTCCACTCGCTTAGCGGCCACGACCACCCTCGAGACGCTGGAAACGCCCTGTCTGGTTCTCGACGCGGAGCGGATGGACCGGAATATCACCCGTCTCCGGAACCGGCTCGATGGCATGGGCGTGTCGCTTCGACCGCATCTGAAAACCGCGAAGTCTATCGACGTGGCCCGGCGGGTCATGAGTGCGCCCGAGGGACCGGCGACGGTTTCCACGCTGAAGGAAGCCGAGAAATTCGCGGCCGATGGGGTTCGCGACATGATCTATGCGGTCGGCATCGCGCCGGCAAAGCTTGCACGTGTCGTTGAGCTGCGCTCCAAGGGCGTCGATCTCGTGGTCGTACTGGATACCCTCGAGCAGGCGCAGGCGGTTGCCGCGGCGTCCCGAGACGCCGGAAAGCGGATCCCAGCCATGATCGAGATCGACTGCGATGGCCATCGCTCGGGTGTGGTGGCCGCCAATCATGCTCAGTTGCTGGAGATCGGAAAGATCCTGGCGGCAGGGGCTGAGCTGCGTGGCGTTCTGACCCATGCTGGGGATAGCTATAAGGGTGGGGGCGTCGCGGAGCAGAAGCGTTATGCGGAAGCGGAGCGCTTGGCCGTTGTTGATGCCGGGCGTCTTCTGCGCGATGGGGGTCTGCCGTGCCCGGTCGTCAGTGTCGGTTCGACGCCAACGGCCCACCACGCGAAGGACCTTACTGGAGTGACCGAAGTCCGCGCCGGCGTGTTCGTGTTCTTCGATCTGGTAATGGCAGGCATCGGCATTTGCCAAGTCGACGACATCGCGCTCAGCGTTCTGGCGACGGTAATCGGCCATCAGCGCGAAAAGGGTTGGATCATCACCGATGGCGGATGGATGTCGCTGTCGCGTGACCGTGGCACCGGCAAGCAGGCCGTCGATCAGGGATACGGCCTCGTCTGCGACCTCGAGGGCAACGCCTATCTCGACATCATTGTTGCCGATGCAAATCAGGAGCATGGAATTATAGCCGTGCGACCCGGGTCGGACGCTCGCCTGCCTGACCTGGCGGTCGGAGACAGGGTGCGGATCCTGCCGAACCATGCTTGCGCAACCGCAGCACAGCACTCAGTCTATCATGTTGTCCGCGGTGGCTCGCATGCAGTTGAGACCTGCTGGCCGCGCTTCGGAGGCTGGTGATGTCGGACGTCGTGACCATCTATACCGACCTCGCGCCCCGCCCTGCGGGTCATTATGTCCAGGCCAAACTGGCGGGCGAGCATCTATATATATCAGGGCAGCTCCCGATTCGGCCGGATGGGGCGCCGCTTCCCGACAATGAGTTCGAGACGCAGGCGGGGCAGGCTATCGAGAATATGCTGGCGGTTCTCGAAGCCGCAGGCGGCAGCCCGGACAATCTCGTCAGGGTGACGGCCTACATCGTTGGCGTCAGCAACTGGCCGCGCTTCAACCAGGTTTATGCAGCGCGGCTGGGAGAGGCGCGCCCGGCGCGCTCAGTGGTTCCGGTGCCCGAACTGCACTACGGCTATCTCGTCGAGATCGACGCGGTCGCCGTTCTCGCGCGAGACGCTCCGGCGCGGCAGACAGAAAACAGCTCCGACTAATCAATTCAGGTCAGCCACGATGTCACCATTCCTCAAACGCATACAGAGCGATCAAGAGCTTCCAGCCAAGGCCGACGTCGTCGTCATCGGCGGCGGCATTATCGGCGCATCGGCGGCATTTTTTCTCGCAGAGCGGGGGCTCTCCGTTGCCTTGATTGAAAAGGGATATGTCGGGGGTGAGCAGTCAAGCCGAAACTGGGGCTGGTGCCGGCGGCAGAACCGCGATGAGCGCGAACTGCCGCTCTCGGGGGTTTCCATGCAGGCGTGGGACCAATTTGCTGCGAAAATCGACGAAGACGTCGGCTTCCGCCAATGCGGCCTGTTCTATGCGACAGATAACCCGCAGCAGCTGGCGGAATGGGAACAATGGCTTGATCTTGCCCGGCAATTCAACGTCAATACGAAGATGCTGACTGCCCAGGAGGCGCATGACAGAATTCCCGCGCAAGGCCGCCGGTGGCTTGGCGGCGTCCATTCCGTCGATGATGGGAAGGGCGAGCCGGCCATTGCGGCGCCGACGATCGCGAATGGTGCCCGGAAGTTCGGAGCGACGATCCACCAGGAATGCGCTGCGAGAGGCCTCGATATCGTCAATGGTGCAGTTGCGGGCGTCATCACGGAAAAAGGTATCATCAGATCGCAGGCCGTTCTGAACGCCGGCGGTGCGTGGGCCTCCCTGTTCTGTCGCCAGTACGGCGTACAGTTCCCGCAGGCAAGCGTGCGCCAAACCGCAATTCGTACACGCCCTACAACGAGTCTCGGCGAGGCGATTTATACACCGGAGTGCTCGCTGACCCGCAGGCTGGATGGCAGTTACACGCTTGCGATCAGCGGCAGGGCGACCTTGGATATCACGCCGCAGGGCCTCCGCTATGCGCGCTGGTTCATGCCGATGTTTCTGAAGCGACTGAAAGCGGTCCAGATCGGCATTGGGAGATCGATGTTTCACGGACCGGAAGCCTTCGCCCGCTGGAACGAGAATGGGGTTTCGCCGTTCGAGCGAATCCGCGTTCTCGATCCAAGACCGAGCCGCAGGACGATCGCGGCTATTCTGAAAGGCGTCACCGAACAGTTCCCGGCACTAAGGGGCATTGAGATCGCCGACAGCTGGGGCGCCTATGTGGATTGCACACCGGACGCGGTGCCCGTCATCTCGGCGTCCGATCATGTGAAAGGGCTTTATTTGGCCGCGGGCGGTTCCGGCCATGGCTTCGGCATTGGCCCGGGCGTCGGCCGCCTGGCAGCCGACCTGGTTGCGAACGATAGGCCTTGCGTCGATCCCGCGCCCTTTCGGCTGTCGCGCTTCTTTGACGGCTCCACAGTGAAGGTAGGCGGTCTCTGACCGTGCGGGAAGGCCAGTGCAGGACAGATTTTCCTAGCCGACGCTGTCCAGCGTCTTGCAATATATGCCGACCAGCAGCACGAACCAGGGGGTTCCGAAGTGCCCCGGGACAGCTGGTCACGCCTGAGGGAGGAGTTTGCGAAAGGCCGTGCTTGTTTCCTTCGAACGATAAGAAGGAGGCGAACGGAGCGCCCCCTCTCATCATAGCAACAGCGCCTGAGCCCTGTTTTCAAGCACGCTTGAGGGCTGGCTCCAGGCCAACGGCGGCGGCTAGCCCACCGATGTCCTTGATCTCGGTGTATTCGTAAAAAGGATTGGCCGGCTCATGGCCGCGGTTGACCCAGACCTTGCTCTTGATGCCCAGGTCATAGGCAGTCATCAGGTCGTAGCGGAAGGATGAGGACACATGAGTGATGTCTTCCGGTCCGCAGCCGAGCTTGTCGAGCATGTATTCGAAGCCCTTCATCAGAGGTTTGTATGCCCCGACTTCTTCTGCCGTGATTACCATATGGACGGGTGCGCCCAGTTTTTCCACGTTCGACATGATCAGGCTTTTCATGGAGTTCGACAAGATGACCAGCGGAATTTCCTTGGCCACTTTGGACAGGCCAGCCGGAACGTCCGGGTGCGGACCCCAGGTTGGCACCTCATCATAGATCCGTTGCGCGTCTTCGGGTTTGAACGGGATACCGATACGTTTGCAACTGCGTTCGATTGAATTGTGAACCACTTCGACGAACGGTTTCCATGGGCCCAGCACCTCGTCAAGGCGATAGCCCCTGAAAGCCTCGATGAAGGCTGACATCGCTTCAGGGGAGAGGCGCTCGCCGTAGACGCGTCGCGCTGCGCCGGCCATGTCGAAATTGGTGAGCGTTCCGTAGCAGTCGAAGGTCACGTACTTCGGTCGAAATTCAGTCATCGGATGTATTCCTTCCAATTTTCATGGCACGGTGTGCCTATCCAAGGTCATGTGGCGGGCATGCCGCCTGTCTAAGAGGTCGCGGTCCCGACGGACCCCCAATGCGGACGCGGCAGGTACCTTTGCGAATCTGGTCAATTTCCTCTGCCTTTTCAGATACCTGGCCAATCCACTAAAGCGGATCAATCCGACGTGTTCGCTGCATTCCGACCAGTGGGAGCACACTGGCATAACTTTTGGACAATGGCAACCGATTGTCCAACAATTTTTGGACCTTCGGCCCTGAAATTTCCCGGCGACGTGTGCGCCTCGCCACTAAAACAGCCATCAGAAGCCACCTATTTCGTTGAATAAACAATGCTTTTCTTCTTGGGCAAGCTTGAAGTCATCAAAAAAGCTGAAATTGATCCCCTTCGTCATAGAAATAAATTGTTGTACAAAAATTGAAGTATGACATACTGAGGTCATCGAAACTGCCCTTCCGAGGCAGGACGGGAATGAGTTTGAAGATGGGTTACAAGCATCAATGCGGGCCAGCCCGCGTCCCTGAGCTTTCCGAGGCGTGCCATACCGTGGGCACTGCAGAAGCCGAACGAATTGCCGAGCGACTATATGGCACGCGCGGCTCGGCAACGCGCTTTGAAACAGAAAAGGACGACACGTTCCTCCTCGACTGCGCCGCCCAGGGGAAGTTTGTATTGAAGATCGCTCATCCTTCGGAGCGGATCGAGGAACTCGATTTCCAGGTGTCGCTGATGCGTCATCTGGAGCAGCGAGCCCCTGATCTACCAATCCCCCGCACATTTCGCGATGTCGACGGGGCGGAGTTGCCGATTGTCACTACGAGTGGCGGCGAGCGGCGAGTCGTGCGTCTTATTACCTTCCTTGCCGGCACCCCGCTCGACCGGACATCTTGCACAGCTCCACAGCGTGAACGGATCGGCGAAATCCTGGCAAAACTGCGTCATTCCATGGCCGATTTCTCGCACCCCGCGGACGGCCGGACGGTGGCATGGGACGTCACCCATCTGCTCGACCTGACCGATCTGCTGAGTTTCATCCCTGAGGGCGGCAAGCGGGCCTGGACCGTCCGTGCACTCGAGCGGTTTGCCGAAATCAAGCCGAAGCTCGATCTGTGCCGGCGGCAAGTGCTCCACAACGACTTCAATACGTCGAACCTGGTCGTCGATCACACCAATCCACAGTTCCTGACCGGCGTCATCGACTTCGGCGATGCGGTTCGTACCGCCATCGCCGTCGATGTCTCTACGGCGTTGATGAACCAGATGCCAAAAACGTTCGACCATGGGAACCGGCGAGACCTGTTCGACGAAGCGCGCGACGTTCTGCGCGGTTATCTCCGCCATGCCGAACTGACGGATGAGGAGCTCCGGCTCATTCCCTTCCTGTCGATGGGACGTCTTGCGGTTCGTGCGCTGCTGACATGCTGGCGCGCAGAGATCTTCCCCGAGAATGGCCGCTATATCCTGCGCAATACAGAAGCCGGCTGGGCCCACCTCGAGTGGTTTCACTCAATTTCGACCGCACAGATTTGCGATCTTCTGGCACGATAGGAACGACAATGTCCAAACAAGCGACTACCCTGCCCAAGGGCTTCCGTGGCGACATGCCAAATGGCTTCAACCCTCAGGACACGTCTCATCTCACAAGTGAAGATCTGGCGCATGTCGCCAGGCGGCAAAGGCTGCTCGGGCCTGCTTATCGGCTCTTCTACAAGTCGCCAGTTGAGATCTGCCGTGCGAAGGGCGTCTTCCTCTATGACAAGCACGGTAACGAATATCTTGATGCCTACAACAACGTGGTTTCGCTGGGTCACTCTCATCCGCGTGTCGTCGAGGCGATCCAGAAGCAGCTCGAGGTACTCTGTACCCACACGCGCTACATGCAGGAGCCGCTGCTGGACTATGCCGAAGCCCTGATCAATACGTTCGGTGGCGAACTCGGCCGGACCGGATGCGCGATGTTCACATGCACGGGCTCGGAAGCCAACGATCTCGCCTTGCGGATCGCACGCTACCACACACGCAAAACCGGCGTCATCGTCACGGCGGAAGCCTATCACGGCAACAGCGGCGCGGTGGCGGCAATCTCGCCGTCGCTCGGCAGGAAGTCGGCTTTGGATCCCTATCTTCGCACGGTTGCCGCGCCGGATTCCTATCGCCTGCCCGTCGAGGAAATCGGCCGGCGGATGGCGGAGGATGTCGCACGACAGATCGCCGACATGGAGCGGCATGGCGGCGGACTAGCGGCCTTCATCGCAGATTCCGTCTTCTCTTCCGATGGTCTCTACGTCGATCCGACGGACGTATTGGCGCCGGTGGCGGAAGTTGTGCGCAAGGCTGGTGGCCTGTTCATTGCCGACGAGGTGCAATCCGGATTCGGGCGGACCGGCACCCATCTTTGGGGCCACAACCGTCACAAAGTCGATCCGGATATCGTCACAATGGGCAAACCCATGGGCAACGGCTATCCCGTTGCCGGCGTGGTGCTGCGGCCCGAACTCGTTGCCGAATTCGGATCCAGCATGCGCTACTTCAATACGTTTGGCGGCAACTCCGTCGCTATCGCCGCAGCAAGAGCCGTGCTCGACACGATTCTCGAGGAAGGCCTGTTGGACAATGCCGTCAAGGTCGGCGGCGAAATTCTCGACGGCCTCCGGAGTCTGCAGAAAAAATACGAATTTGTCGGCGATGTTCGTGGGGCCGGCCTCTATTTCGCCGTTGAACTCATTACGGACAGAGACCGGAAAACACCCGACATGGACCGAGCGCTTGCGGCGGTCAATGCCCTGCGCGACAGGCGCATCCTTATTTCCGCGACGGGAGCGGACGCACATATCCTGAAGATCAGGCCCCCGCTCATCTTCACATCGGCCAACGCGGCGCGTTTGCTCGAAGGCGTCGACGAGGCGCTTCGGTCCGTGCAGATCTAGGAGCCGCCAGCATGCAGCGCAGAGGTACGATGTCATCTCCCTTGCCCTGCGCCGCCGCATGTGGCGTAGGTATACGACATAAACAACGAGCAAAGCCAAAGCCATGCCGTCGCTGCCCGCCAAGAACCGAGCCGAAGATCCAGAGATGAACGTCGAGCCGCCCAGCAGCGCAGTGGAGGTCCTGACTCACGCCTTGCGACGGCGAATCTTGTCAGGGGACTTCCAACCGGGCGAGTTCCTACGCGACGTGAAGATGTGCGAAGAGCATTCGACCTCGCGGCACACATTCCGTACAGCAGCCCAGGTGCTCGTCACGCAAGGTCTGTTGCGTCAGATACCGAACCGGGGCTTTGTGGTGCCCGAATTCGGGCCAGACGATATTGTCGATATCACGCGGGTGCGCGGCGCCATTGAGGGCGAGGCCATACGTCTGATCGTGCTGACCGGCATTATCCCCTCTCAGGCGCTGGAGGCGGTCGATGTCATGCACAGGTCGACGCTGTCCTCCGACAGATCCTTGCTGGTTGCTGCGGACCGCGACTTCCACCGGGCGATCATCGCCTCCAGCGGTAGCCCTCGGCTCAAGCGGACCTACTCGGACCTTGAGGGCGAGATCGAGCTTCTTCTCGCACAGCGGCAGGATTTCTACTCCACCGCTGAAGAAATGGCGGAAGAACACGAGCGGCTCATCAACAGCTTGAGGAGCCGTCACTACGATACGGCGCGGGATGCATTCCAGGAGCATTGGGAAGATCTCCAGATCAAATTGCTCGATCAACGCTGACCAGCGCTCCCTGGGAATGTGACGTTTCGGAAAAGACCGCCTCTCGGGCGGCGCTGAGGATGCCGGCGACGCGGGTTCGACGCCAATCGCATGCCCGGTAACGGTCGCCGGCAGTCAACTTGAGCCACGGAATCCTTACTCCCGACGTGGGCGGCTCAGCCACTACCCGGGAGGTTACCGAGGCCGTCTGCGACGCGATCCACTCTTCGATTTTCTAGAGACACGTGGCCGACGATGACTTGGAACGATCACAAAGCAAGGAAGCCATTTCGCCGGCGCCATCCTCATCAGTGGGAATTAGCCAATGAAACTTGATCGGATTGACGTCAAGATACTGAACGCACTGCAGACGAATGGCCGGATGACGAATGTCGAGCTTTCGGAAATGGTCAACCTCTCGCCAAGTCCCTGTTTGTTGCGGGTAAGAAAGCTGGAGGCGATGGGCTATATTCAGGGCTACTCTGCGCAGATCAATATCGCAAAACTGGGTCAGACGCTGACGGTGTTCACCGAAATCACGCTGAAAAACCACCGTCAGCGGGACTTCGCGAGATTTATCAGCGCTATCGAGAAGGTCGATCAGGTTATCGAGTGCCATTTGGTTTCGGGAGGCTACGACTATCTCGTAAAATTTGTCACCACCGGAATCGACGAGTACCAGACGATCATTGAACAGCTCCTCGATTTGGAGATCGGCATTGACAAGTACTTCACCTTCGTCGTCCTGAAATCGCCCCTGATCAAAGTGCATTTGCCGCTTGAAAGCATGCTCCAGTGTACCAGACCTCGACAGCCGGCATCTCGTGCCGCTGGAATGATGAGAGACCACAACTGAAGAACAGGCTATGGGTGCCCATCATTTCAAAGCGGCGGAGCCGTGGATGTTGCGAGAGCGGGAGCGCCATGCTCAAGGCTAGAAAGGGAAAACGCCAATGCAGACTCAGATCGGGCCAGCCCTCGGAGCGCTGCGGCAATGCTGTGGAAGACAGCCAGCATTGCATCTAAGGAGCCGCCCGTCAGAATGGTCGTACCTGTTGACACGCAGCATAAACGTAAAGGACGATGAAAAAGCGTTTGCGGCTCTTGTTTCGCGGGAATTCGGATAATCGACCTTGCCGGAATATTCAGTGCATCTTCGTGATCGCCACGCGCGCGGACGCCTTTGCGGCGAGACGCTTTTTGCCTGTGGCAGTCACATCTGTCCAATGTCGCCGCATCGCACTTCGGATTTTCTGTCAGCCAATAGCTTGGCTCGCAAGGCAGAAAATTTGGACGGCCGGTGTTTCAGATCGACCCGCCGCACCGCGAACCATCGCAACGACGCTACCCTCCTTAGGCAGCCCCCAATCCGCAAGCGATGACGAAAGGCCGGTCTGTTCAGGGATATCGACTCTTACAATGCGACCTTCCTTGCCCGAGAGGATGAAGGCAAGCAAGTCCCTCGCCTGTTCCGGGCTTTCCGCAACGACGGGCCCGACGACTTCACCCTTTCCGAACAACCGGGTTGCCGCAAATGCGACGATACGATCACCTTTCCGGATGGCGGCGAAACTCCCCTCCATCGCTAGGACGTTGTATATCGCGTCACGGTCGGCCCCGAATGCCATACGATCGAGC
This sequence comes from Rhizobium sp. L9, assembly GCF_002531885.1. Taxonomy (NCBI): domain Bacteria; kingdom Pseudomonadati; phylum Pseudomonadota; class Alphaproteobacteria; order Hyphomicrobiales; family Rhizobiaceae; genus Rhizobium; species Rhizobium sp. L9. Next base: position 22,050 of record NZ_NWSZ01000027.1, read on the forward strand.
GCTTTGATTGCCGGCAGCGCGTCAGGCCCGATCCACTCAACATTCTCAGGAGCATCGACGTGGCTAGCGACCCCCTGGTGGCGAATGATTTGGTGTGTCGCGACGAATCCGAGTTTTTCATATAGAGGGAAGCCGTCATTCGTCGCCGTCAATCGGCATTCACGCTCACCAGCGAGTTCCAACACGGCGGTGGTCAATTTTCTTCCCACCCCCAGGCCTCGCTGGCTTTCATCGACAATAATCATGTTAATGGCAGAGCAGGTGTCGCCGAAGGGAGTCATGAGGGCGGTACCCACAACCCGGTCGCCGGCGAGCGCAACGCGTCCTTCGCTCAGAGACCGTATCATTTCCCAGTCTTCCCTCCTGTGCGCCCAACCCACTGCACGCGACAGCGCGAGGGCTCCGCCCACATGATGAGCCTCGAAAGGGGCAAGAATGATCGATTCCGTTTGCATGAGTTCATCCATTCGTAGGTCTCCTGCTCACCATTGATAAGAGCGAAGGATCTATGAAGCCGCGGCGGAGAAGCGAGACTCCTGGCCGTACCGGACGACGAGTAAAGAGCGACGGACAAACCGCCCATCAGGTTCAAATCTCGGCGACCGAAACGGCTTGCCTGCCGCCACGCCCCGTCCCGCCTGCAGATGCGAAGATGCACGTTATGACGGCATCGTTTGCTCGAATGATCAGGTGACGGTGACGAAAATCTTCCGCACCGTCTCGATCGTCTTCCAGACCCCGACGTAGCCCGGCTTCATCACGAAGCTGTCGCCGGCTCGATAAATGACCGGGTTCTTGTCCTTCTCCGTCAGTTCGATCACACCGTGTATAAGATGGCAAAATTCGAAGGTTTCGCCCTTGATGGAGTGCGTTTCACCGGGCGTCGCCTCGAAAACACCGATATTGACCTTGCCGTCCTTGGCGGTGTCCTGCAGCCACGTCTTGAAAGCGGGGCTGCCCGAAATGAGGCGATCCGGCTCGGCAGTTCTATGCTTCGGCTCGAAGGATGGATCCGGGTCGATGGTTTTCAGTAGGGACATTCATCTCTCCTATTCTTGCTACATATACCTGCGTCATTGTTCCGTCTTCGGAGCCTCCCTGACCTCGGCACCTGATCGTCAACCAGTAACCGGCGGTGCTCGCAACGACCTACCAGGTGACGGCGATGTACTTCGTTTCCAGGTATTCGAGCATGCCGTGATGGCTGCCTTCGCGGCCGAGGCCACTCTGCTTCATGCCGCCGAACGGCGCCGCAGCGTCGGAAACGACACCGCGGTTAATCCCGACCATGCCGCTTTCCAGCCTGCCGGCGACCGCAAGCACACGCTTGAGGTCTCGGCTGAAGATATAGGATACAAGCCCGTATTCGGTGTCGTTGGCCAGATCGACGACCTCGTCCTCGGTATCAAACACAATCACCGGCGCAACCGGACCGAAGATTTCTTCGCGAAGAATCTCGGCGTCCGGAGAGACATTGGCGAGAACGGTTGGCAAATAATAGAAACCCTCGCCGCTCAACCTGCTACCGCCTGTCACCAGCTGGGCTCCCTTGGCTATCGCATCGTCTACCAGGCGCTCCACCTTGACGACCGCGGCATCGGTGATCAGTGGTCCAAGCTGCGTATCCGGTGCCAGTCCCGGCCCGACGTTGAGCGCTGCCATCTCCTCCGCGAAGCGGCGTATGAAGTCAGCAGAAATTCCTTTTTGGACGTAGAAGCGGTTTGCGGCCGTGCAAGCCTCACCGCCGTTGCGCATCTTTGCAACCATTGCGCCGGCGACCGCCGTTTCCAGGTCGGCATCGTCGAATACGATGAAAGGCGCGTTGCCGCCCAATTCCATTGAGCAACTGACGACCTGGTCCGCGGCCTCGCGCAACAGTATCCTGCCAACGCCGGTCGAGCCGGTGAACGACAGCTTCCGGACCCTCTTGTCGTGCAGCATTGCACTAACCACAGGACCAGCCTTTTTCGTCGGAACTATATTGACCACTCCGGCGGGAACACCTGCCTGCCGCATCAGTTCTCCAATGGCGAGCGCGGTCAGAGGCGTCTCGGCTGCCGGCTTCAAGATGCAAGTGCAGCCTGCAGCCAATGCCGGCGCAATTTTTCGGGTCGCCATCGCTGCCGGGAAATTCCAAGGCGTTACCAATACGGCGATACCAATCGGCTCATGGCTGACGATGATCTGGTTTGCGCCCGAAGGTGCTGATCCAAATTCTCCGGGAGCCCTCACAGCCTCCTCGGCATACCAGCGGAAAAACTCGGCCGCATAGGCGACTTCCGATCTCGCGTCGGGAAGCGCCTTGCCGTTTTCCACCGTGATCAGTTGCGCCAGCCACTCTGCTTGTTCGAGAAGGAGGTGAAAACACTTCATCAGGACATCTGCGCGCCGCCGCGGCGACGTTGCCTTCCAGACCGCAGCCGCCTTCTCTGCCGCGTCGACGGCCGCCATTGCATCCGGGATGTCGCCATCACAAACTGTGGCGATGGCTTCCGCAGTCGAAGGATCAATAACATCGAAGGTCCGGCCACCTTTTGCCGAAACCCATTCGCCGCCGATAAACAGTTGCGTGGGAGCTTCGCATGCTACAGCCGCCTGCGAAGGCGCACGGCTTGCTTCAAGTGTCGGAGTTGCTTTCACGTTCACCACCATTCGCTACCAATCAGGATCGTTGTGCGATCAATATAGAATTGGTTTAGCGATTGGTGTCAATATAGATCAAATTGGTCTCGCGGATTATTTTCAATCTTCCGAAATCCCGGTGCCCTGTAATCCGCGACTGCGCCATTTGCACGCGCTTGCGCTGACCGCCGGAAAGCTGATGCGGATTGCGGTGCTCGAAACCTTTTAGCCCAACTTGCGCGAGCCATCTCATCGACCGCTTGCGACGTTCGGCAGCGCCGACACCCTTGAACATGGGACCGAGCTCCACGTTCTGATCGCGGTCTTCCACGGAAGCAATGCATCCTGCTGGAACAAGTAACCGATGTCGTTCTGGATCCCGCGCACCGGCTGACCATCGCTGGAAACGATGCCACTAGCAGGTTTCAGGAGGCCGGCGATCGCATTGAGTATGGTGCTCTTGCCGCATACGGTGCGTCCGACGATAGCAACTCGCCATCGGAGACACTGAGATTGACATCCTGGACAGCCACATACGCGCCGAAGGACATGGTGAGTGACCACCGGTGGTGTCTCCCTGCCACCTACGGCATCTCCACCAGACCCTGCCTACAATATCGGCGCTTCTCCAGGTAAATATGGGAAGCGCCCCTGCCTTGGCAGTCTTTCCGCCAGTTCCGACCGCCCATCCGGTCTGCACGCAATCCTGCTCCACGTCAGAGCGGCGCAGTCATTGGGCTATGACGGCGAAAGGGCTGTTTGGTGCGGCAGTGGCGCTTGTTATTCTGACGATCAATTGTGAATCGATGACGTCTCTCATGTCCGGCCCTCAGTGATCTCGCGCACCGCTGCGATTGCCTCGTCAACGGCGACACGATTGACGTCGAGATGGGTGACCCAGCGCATTCGCCCACCGGGCCAGAAACTCGCCGCGATGCCGAGTTCACGTAGCGCCTCGGACAGCCGGGCCGCCAGATCGGGCGAGAGCTCGACAAAGACCACGTTTGATTGCGGCGGAGTCACCTTCAGCCCCTCAATCTCCGCAAATGCTTGCGCGAGGACCCGAGCATTGGCGTGGTCCTCGACCAGCCGGTCGACGTGATGGTCGAGCGCGTACAGCCCAGCCGCTGCAATTATCCCTGCCTGCCGCATCCCGCCGCCGAGCATCTTGCGCCACCGGCGCGCACGGGCGATCAATGGGGCATCGCCGACCAGCACTGATCCGAGCGGCGCCCCCAGCCCCTTTGAAAGGCACAGCGACACGCTATCGAAGCCCTCTGCCAGGTACCCGACATCAACGCCGAGCGCCGCAGCCGCGTTGAACAGCCGCGCACCATCGAGATGGGTGGCGAGCTTCCGCTCCCGCGCAAATTCGACGACCTCGGCCAGATGATCGCGCGGCAGGACCCGCCCGGCGAACGTGTTCTCGATGCTGACCAGTCGCGTGATCGCAAAATGCGGATCATCGTCCTTCACCGCGGCGTGAAGCTCCTCGATGGGGATCGTGCCGTCGGCGCGGACCGGCAATGGCTGCGGCTGGACCGAGCCCAGCACCGCAGCGCCTCCGGCTTCCCACAGAAAGGTGTGAGCTCCGGTTGCGCAGAGAAATTCCTCGCCGCGCTGGCAATGGCTCATGATCGCAGCGAGATTGGACATGGTGCCGGTTGGCACGAACAGTCCCGCTTCCTTGCCGAACAGTGCGGCAAGTCGGGCCTCGAGCGCCTTGACCGTCGGGTCGTCGCCAAGGACATCGTCGCCCACCACGGCGGCAGCCATCGCCGCACGCATGCCACGGGTGGGACGAGTGACCGTATCAGAGCGGAAGTCCAGGCGGATAGCATTGGCTTGCATGATCGAGACCTTATCGGTTTGGCTGTATCGGCCATACTAGCGAAAGGATAGGCTCGGACTATCAATATAAACTGACGAATTTTGGTGATATAGGATCACCAATAATACGATCTTTCGCGTTGAGTCATGGCGCCATATCAATGTGGTGTTGCAACTGCCTTTGACCACCACCTCCGACATCGAACTTTGGCTCGATCTTTCGCGGCCTGTCTGCAAGCGGCTGCCGCGCCGTGACATCACATATGCTGCATCGAATTCACAACATGCGGCAGCCCTCTTCGATGGAGACAGCGTGCGAACCGTTGCCGTCTGTACTATTCTTCAGATTCGAGGAGCCGCGCTTTCAGGAGAGCGCCCGCCTCGACTGTTCCTCCTTAGTTCGAGACGGAAATTGATATGATTTCAAACATACCGGTGATAGTTTGTCACCAATGAAGCGTTCGGACATTCCATCCCTCGATGACCTGCGTGCCTTTGAGGTCGTTGCGCGCCTTGGTTCCGTGCGTGCGGCTGCGGCTGAGTTGAATTTGACGCACGGTGCTGTCAGCCGGCGCGTTTCGAAACTTTCCGAACACCTAAACATTCGTTTGCTGGAAGTTGATGGGCGTGGCCTAAGGCTGACGGGAGAGGGTTCACGGCTCGCGCAGGCGACGACAGACGCTTTGTCCCTCGTTTCGGCGGCGCTGGAGGATATCCGCAAGGTCGATCTGTCACCGCCGATCGTCGTTTCATGCGAACGATCCGTCGCCATGCGATGGCTGATCCCGCGCCTCTCGGAATTTCAGGATCGCCATCCCGAAATCGACTTTCATCTTTCTGTCGGTGGTGGAGGTTTCGATTTCGCGCGCGACCGTATTACGCTTGCGATCCGCAGGCTTGATTTCGCGATCGATGCGAATTGGCAGGTCGAACGGTTGATCGAGGAGGAAGTCGGTCCCGTCATGCATCCCGCCATGACGGATCGGTTTGCTGCCGGCGGTTATGTCGCGCTTGCTGCAAAGACCCGACCGGATGGATGGCAGAAGTGGTCCACCGCTCATCCGGACGCGCCAAAGCCGCGCTCGACTCGCGTTCTTGACCATCATTTCCTGATGGTGGAGGCCGCAGCCAGCGGTCTTGGTGTGGCCATGTGCCCAAAGATCATTGCCATTGACGATATCCGCAAAGGCCGCCTGACCGCACCATTCGGCTTTCAGCCTGATGGTTCACATTACGGGGTTATTCGTTCGGCACTGGCGAGGAGGACAGCTGGAATCGATCAATTCGTGTCTTGGCTTCTCGCCACCATCCAAGAAGATTTTCATGCTGCGTCATGAGGTCGGCGGCAAAGAGCCAACGACTGTCAACTTTCAAAGAACGTGCCGGCACTTCGTTCTTCTGCGCGCGCAAACGCCAGCGTGGCAATAACGGTATCCTGAACACCGGTGCCCGTAAGATCGGCTATGGTGATGTCTGAGGCACTTCTGCGGCCCGGTCTGGCGCCTGCAACGATCTGACCTAGTTCCGGAAAATCAGCATCGCTTGCGACGAGACCTGCTTCGATGGCATGGCGCAATTCACCCAGTCTTCGCGCTTGTTTGATGCTGTCAGCCACGTAAACATCTGCCGCTTTGATAGCAATGGGGTCAATCTCGTTCTTATGTTCTGCGTCCGAACCCATGGCGGTCAGGTGCTGTCCGGGTTCGAGCCACGTGGCGTCGACAATCGGTCGGTCGGCAGGTGTCGTCGTGACGACGATCTGTGACCCGGCGATCGCGCTTCGCGGATCCTCAAATGCGGAAATGGAAAGATTTTGTCTTGCTCCGAGCTGCTCAACAAGCGCTTGCGCCCGTCGATAATCACGCGCCCAAACGCGGATCTCTCGAATAGGTCTCACCAGCATGAGGGCCTCGAGTTGCAGCCTGGCCTGAACGCCCGCCCCGAAGACCGTTGCAATCGACGCGTCCTTCCGTGCCAGATGGTTTGCCGCGACAGCGCCGGCGGCCGCGGTGCGAACGTCGGTGAGATAGCCATTGTCCAGCAAGAGCGCCTGCACCAAGCCCGTTTTGCTCGACAGCAAGACCATCAGACCGTTGGTGCTCGGAAGTCCGATTTTCGGATTATCGAAGAAACCAGGGCTGACCTTAATGGCAAAGCTGCTCAAACCATGAATATAAGCCGTCTTCACATCGACTTCGCCTCTGCTGTCGGGCACGTCGAGGCGCAAAATCGGCGGCATCTGAACCGCGTTTTCCACGGCCAGTGCGCGGAAGGCGTTTTCAACGCAAGTCACCGCATCCATGTCGAGCGGAACGATGGTTCGAAGCTCTGACTCGGTCAATATCCTTATTTTCGGCATCAGCTTCCCTCACCAATTGTGTCGAGGCCGTTGGCCACCTTCATGTGCAACGCCATGTCGATGTTCCCACCCGAAAGAATGGCAACGATCGGGCCTTCAACCTGCGCCAGTTTACCTGAGAGCAGCGCAGCAATGCCGACTGCCCCAGCACCCTCGATTATCTCATGCTCATACGCATGGGCGTGACGTATGCCGGCGGCTATGTCGCGCTCGCTGACGAGCACCACGTCGTCGAGGAGGGTTTTGCACATCGGGTACGTCCAGGCATTGGCCAATCCGATGCCGCCTCCGAGCGAGTCGGCGAAACTTCGATGCTCTTCGACCTGGATCGGGTGCCCCGCATCGATGCTAGCCTTCATCGCCGCTCCCCTTTCCATAGTTATACCGACTACCTTGGCATCCGGGCGCACCGCCTTGACCGCCGACGCGACACCTGCTGCCAAACCGCCGCCGGACAGGGGAACAAGAACCGCGGCGACGTCAGGCATCGCCTCGACGATTTCAAGTCCGACGGTGCCCTGGCCGGCGATGATACAGGGGTGATCAAAGGGCGGGATCATGCTGAGGCCCTCCTCCGCGACGAGACGATCAACCTCGACCTGCGCTTCATCTTGGGATGACCCGACGATCCGTACGCAAGCGCCGAGCCGGCGGATTTCGGACACCTTGTTTTCCGGCACGAGGTGCGACATGCAAATGGTCGCTCGGGAGCCAATCGCGCCGGCAGCATAGGAGAGCGCGCGTCCGTGATTGCCAGTGGAAGCCGCAACAACGCCTCTATCCCGCTCGGATTGGGTGAGCTGCAACACGGCATTGGTGGCTCCACGAAGCTTGAAGCTTCCGGTCAACTGGCGATGCTCCAGCTTCAGGCTGACTTGGGTCCCGGCCAGTTCGGACAGTGTCGCCGACATGACGACAGGCGTGATGCGGATGTGCTTGCTGATGCGCTCGCGCGCCTGCTCAATCGTTTCCAGACTAATCATGTCTGTTCACCTTAGCTCCGGCCTTTGCCAGTTGTTGCCTGCTGAGCGTAGCGCCAACGCAGGGACTTGATTGCAAGCGGACGGCACGAACTTCGGCGCCGTGGCGGACTTGCACAAACGAGTATGACAACTGATCCTCAGCCCTTAAGGCGTCTGAGGAGCATCTTCCTGTCGTGCCGCGCATACATCGAGTAAACGATAGGAATGAACCAGGGTTTGCCGTTGAAGAATGGGACGGCCCTCGGAGCGGCATCGAAATCGAACGCAGAGCGCGATTGTTCCCCGTCACCGAGGATCTTGAACGCCGCCTTCTTGCCCAGCCATCTGGCCCATACGACACCGGAGCCGCAATAGCCGGTCGCATAGACTGTATTTCCGCGGGTGAACATGCGCGGGATCATGTCGCGGTTCATGGCCACAAAGCCGAACCAGCTGTGTGTAAGACCTATTCCTGCAAGTTCGGGAAAGAGCCGAGCAAGTTCGCTTTGCAGATGTGCAATCGGAGCAGCGGAGTCCCCTTCAGTCGTCCCGTCGCGTCCGCCGAACAAGATGCGAGATCCATCGTGCGACGGCCGATAATAGTAGCTGAGCTTACGCAGGTCGCCATACATCATGCGTGGCGGCATCAGCCGATCCATCACCTCCCTGTCGAGCGGCTCGGTTGCAATTATCCTGCTACGGACAGGAACAAGCCGGCGACGCAGCCACGGGTCGAAACCGTCGGTGTAGCCATCAGTGCAGACAAGAAGTTTTCTGGCGAAAACCTCTCCGCGCCGCGTTTGAATTCGCACGCCTCCCGCCTCGCTAGTCGATCCAATGACTGCGGTATTTTCATGTATTACTGCCGTCGACGAACTTACCAGATGGACCATGGCCGCAAGAAGCTTGGCCGGCTGCAGCCCACCGATATCTTTGCGCACAAGGCCGCCGACATAAAGGTCAGTTCCGATGAACTTCGGAACATCGGCCCTCTCCACCGGATATGCCTCGATGCCGAGATTCTGATGGAGAAAGTCTGCCTGACGACGGAGTTCGTCGGCTTGATCAGCCGTCATGGCCCCGCTGAAGGCGCCAGACAGCGAGAAGTCACATTCGATATTCTCGTCTCTGAGGAAGCGCCAGAGATCCTCTCGCGCCGCCTTACCTTCCAGGAGAATGGCTTGCGCCCTCTCCTGCCCGAACCGCCTGACCAAATCCTTCCGCCCCGGGCGGATGCTTCCGCTGGCCATGCCCCCATTGCGGCCCGATGCCGCAAGGCCAAGAGCCTGACGGTCGAACAGCTGGACATGCTTGCCGGCACGGGCAAGTTCGAGCGCTGCCGACAAACCCGTGTACCCTCCCCCAACGACCGCCACGTCGCATGTCTTCTCGACGTTCCGCGCTGGCAGGGAAGGAAATGTGCTGTCCTCCCACCAGTAGGGCGTGGATTTAATGGGATGCGCTTGAGCCTGGGCCATGAGAGCTTACGTTCCGGAAAGATGATTTGAAGTGATGATGGCTTAGTCTCGGCAGACCCAAAGCTTGCGCGTCGTTTCGATCACCCTCCAGGTTCCGACGAAACCCGGATGCATGGCGAAAGCGTCGCCGGCAACGATGCGTCGCGGCTCACAGCCATCCTCAATCAGTTCGGACACACCCGACAGAATGACACAGAATTCGAAAGTTTCGCCCTTGATCGAGCGGTAGGCGCCGGGCGTCGCTTCCCAGACGCCGGAGCGAACGACGCCATCGGCGGTCTGCGCGATGTCCCAAGAGAGAAACTGCGGATTTCCCTCGACCAGCCTTTCAGGCGCGGGCTGGCCTTTACGCGGTTCAGGCAGGTTGCCGTAATCGACGAAAGTGAGTTTGGACATTGAAAGACCTTTCTTGGATCTGTTTATCGGACAAACGACAGGCGCCGTTCGAGGAGTTTCAAACCCGTCAGAACGACGACGTTGATGGTGAGATAGAACGCTGCGGTGACGATGAAGATGTCCATGATCGCGAAAGTCTCGCTCATGAGCCGCTTCGCATATCCGGTGATTTCCAGAACGGTGATCGTGGATGCGAGGCTGGATTCCTTCACGATGATCGCCGCCTCGCTGCTATAAGCGGGAAGTGCCTGGCGTACGGCAAGCGGGAACTTCACCCTCTTGAAGACGTGCCACGGGTGCATGCCACAGGCTTCTGCCGCTTCAATAAGTCCTTTCGGCAGGGAGAGGAAAGCCGTGCGGAAAATCTCCGCCGTGTAGGCACCGGTGTTGAGCACCACGGCAAGGATTGCAGCGTTCAGCCCATCTCCGATCATCCACCACAGAATGGGGTTCTGACGAATAAAGCTCACCTGGGCCAAGCCGTAATAGATGACGAAGACCTGCACCAGCATTGGCGTGCCGCGGAAGATCGCGCAGTAGGCGTCGCATACGCGGCGCAATGCCCGGCTCCTGGAGCAGCGCGCGAGCCCGACGGCGACACCAAAGGGAAGCCCGATACCGACGCCGAATACGGCGATCAGCAACGTCGTCTTGGCACCTATGACAAGGAACGGAATGGCATATGCAATTATTCCGATATCCATATCAGCTTCCTCGGAAGCCGCGGTCGAGCGCACGTTCTGCGCTCGAAAACGCGGTTTGGCTGACTGCGGTCATGCAGAAGAAGAGTGCTGCAGCGATGCAGTAGAAAAGCAGCGGGGATCGCGTGATTCCTGCACCGATGGCAGCCGTCCTCATCAATTCCTGTAAGCCGACGACCGAGACGAGCGAAGTATCCTTGATCGTCATCTGCCAGACGTTGTTGATCCCGCCAAGCGCCAGCCGCAGTGCCAGTGGGAACGTGATGCGCATAAAGGTTACCCCTCTTGGCAAGGCGAGCGACTGAGCGGCTTCCAGCAGACCGTACGGCACCGCCTGAAGCGCACCCCGGATGACTTCGATCGAATAGGCGCACGAGATGACGGCAATCGCGATCACCCCGACGATGTAGGGGTATGCGTCATCAGCCGAGTCCTGGTAGCCGAACGCAGCCGTAATCTCCTTCACCCACTCGATCGACCCGAAAAACAGGAGATAGATGACCAGCAAGCCCGGGACGCCACGAACAAGAACGCTGTACCCGTCGACAAGTTGCGAGACAAACACGACCTTCCGCCAGCGCATGATGGCCAAGGGGGTCGCAACCAGAAAACCGAGTGCCATTCCGGTCAAACCGATGACGATCGTGACGACACTTCCTTTCAGCAGAGCCAGCGCCCAACTTTGCTCCACCATCAACACCCAGAGGTCACCCAACATGGAAACAATCCCCGTGACCTGCCTTGGTATGTGCCAAGGCAGGCTTCATGTTCGAAACAATCACTTCTTGCAGGGAATCGTGTAGTCGTCCTGGAACCAATGCATCGAGGCTTCCTTGACCTTGCCATCGTTGATCATCTTGCAAAGGGCGGCATCGACCTTGGTCTTGAGTTCGGTATTGCCCTTGCGCATGCCGACTCCCATGCCATGGCCAAGAACGTCTGGGTCATCCATGGCCATGATCTTCAGGTCGATCCTGGTGAAGTTGGCGCCGTCAGGCGTTGCGAAAAAATCCATCCATGTCGGCGAATCCGCGAAGGCGGCGTCGATACGGCCGCTCGCGAGATCGGCGGTCAGCTGCGTGACGGCGTCGTATGTCTTAAGATCGGCGCCGTGCATCCGCTTCTCCATGAACCTGGCGTAGGTCGTCCCGGTGACGACGCCGACACTCTTGCCCTGGAGGGCCTTTTCGATTTCGGCGAGGCTCTTGAGGCCTGCAAGCGGGGAGTCCTTGGCGACAGCGAAATAGAGCGGTGTTGTCGCATAGGGGATGGAGTAGTCGATCTTCTTCTGACGTTCGGCGGTGATACCAAGGCCGGAAATGATGACGTCAAAGCGATCTTTATCCATGGAAGGCACCAGCGAGCTGAATGTCTGTACGACGAATTCGCACTTCAGTTTCAGCTCGGCGCAGATGCCGTTGGCGATATCGGCGTCGAACCCGGTTACCTTGCCGCTCGGATCGGCCATGCTGAACTTCGGCGCATCACCCTCCGTCCCGATGCGCAGGACGCCGTCCTTTGCCGACGCGCCCGTCGCCAGTGCGCAGACGAGAAGGCTGGTTGCGAATGCTGACTTGATGAGATTGCTGTTGATCATGATTTGTTACCCCTTTTGGTTTTCGTTGTAGCGCGCTTTCAGGCGTTGGCCGCCATCACTGTCGATAGAAACCGCTTCACCCCTTCCGTTGCCGGATTTCGAAACAGTTCCTTCGGCTCGTCATCCTGCTCAAGGCGGCCGTTTTGCAGGAATATCATCCGGTTCGACACATCGCGTGCGAACCGCATTTCATGCGTGACGAGAAGGATCGTAGCCCCCGCTTCCGCCAGCGCCCTTATGACTTTCAGCACTTCACCCACGAGCTCGGGGTCCAGTGCGGATGTCGGCTCATCGCAGAGCATCAGTTTCGGTCTCATTGCCAGAACACGTGCGATCGCGACGCGTTGTTGCTGCCCGCCGGAAAGCTGTTGCGGGTAGCGGTCGCGGAAACTCGCCATGCCGACTTTCGACAAGGCCGACAGCGCAACCTCTTCGGCGTCTTTCTTCCCGAGTTTCAGCACCCAAACGAGTGCCTCGGTCACGTTGGACAGGACGCTCAGGTGCGGCCAGAGATTGAAATTCTGGAACACCATGCCGATCTGTCTGCGTAGGTTCCTGATATCGCGAGCGTTGACAATCTGGCTTCCGCCGCGCTCCTCATTGACGACGGAGACGGACTGGCCCATGCACTCGATCCGACCCGATGTCGGCATCTCCAAAAAATTGATGCAGCGCAGTGCGGTGCTCTTTCCACACCCGGAGGACCCGATCAGAGAAATGACCTCACCTTCTCTCATATCGAAGCTGATACCATCCAGCACCTTCGTCGATCCAAACGTCTTGGTGAGTTCGTGAACCTTTAGAATTGCGTTCATGCGCAAAGCCTCAGACGATCGTCCATTCGTTATCCCGCCACCAATCCTTGAGCGTCCAGCTCCCGCAGCACCTCGTCGACGGCGGCCCTTGCGATCGCAACCATTTCGTCGATTTCCGCTTCCGTCATCACAAGTGGCGGTGCAAAGCCCAGAATGTCTCCGTGCGGCATTGCGCGCGCGATGAGGTTGCGATTTCGAGCGGCTTGCGAGATGCGCGCGCCGACCTTCAGGCCCGGATCGAACGAAGCCCGGCTACCACGATCGGAAACGAACTCGATCGCTGCCAGCATGCCGACGCCACGAACTTCCCCGACGATCGGGTTCTGCTCGAACTCTGCCTTCAACCGTTGCAAAAGATAAGCGCCTTTCGTCGCGGACTGTCGGGCCAGATTTTCGCGCTCGACGATATCAAGCACTGCGTTCGCCGCCGCGGCGCCGATCGGATGACCGGAATAGGTGTAGCCGTGTGAGAAGGAGCCCACGCGCGGCGTCGCCTCCTCCATGACCTCGTAGACTTTCTGCGAAACGATGGCCGCCGACAACGGCACATAGGCTGACGTCAAGCCCTTGGCGACGGTGACCAGATCGGGATCCATACCGTAGAGATCCGAGCCGAACATGGCACCGGTGCGGCCAAACCCGCAGACCACCTCGTCGGCAATCAGCAGCACGTCGTACTTCTTCAGCACGGCCTGGATTTTCGGCCAGTATCCTGCCGGCGGCGGTGTAATGCCTCCCGTTCCAAGGACCGGCTCCGCGATGAAGGCGCCGACAGTCTCCGGCCCTTCTGCGAGAATAAGCGCTTCCAATTCATCAGCGCGGCGCTGTGAGAAGGCTTCTTCGGTCTCGCCAGGCATCGCACCGCGATAGAAATGCGGCACGCCGGTACGCAGAATCCCCGAAACCGGGAGATCCATATGATCGTGGTAAAAGCTCAAGCCTGTCATGGAACCGGCAACCACAGAACATCCATGATAGCCACGCTCACGCGAGATGATCTTCTTCTTTTGCGCTTTCCCGCGAAGATTGTTGTAATACCAGACGATCTTCGCCTGCGTCTCGTTCGCGTCCGAACCGGACAGCCCGTAGAAGACCTTGGACATGTTGCCTGGCGCCATTCGCACCAGTCGATCCGAAAGTCGCGCGAGTTCCTCCGTCGTGTGTGCGGCGTAGGAATGGTAATAGGCGAGCTTGTAGGCCTGCCGGGCGATTGCTTCGGCCACTTCGGTTCGGCCGTAGCCGACATTCACGCAATAGAGGCCCGCAAACCCGTCCAGGTATTCTCGGCCGGATGCGTCGCGGATACGAACGCCCTTTCCCGTCTCGACGATGGTAGGATCAGTTTCCCCGGCTGAGTAGTTCTTAAGGTAGGTGAACGGGTGCAGAACCGTTTTGCGGTCCATCTCAGCTATTTCAGCAATGTCGGTCATTCTCAATTCCTCATGCAGCGAGGTCATCATCGGGCTGAACGTTTCCGCCGCCTCTGTCTGGTCCATGAAGGTTAGGAGCACTGAGACGATGAATTCCGGCGTAGGTGTTGCTTGAACGAGGAATTCCTGCTTTTGATGGCCATTGAACGATGAAATCCTGCGGAGTTTCCCAATGCAGCTCGACCGCCTAGATGCTCGTCTTCTCAGTATCGTGCAGGTTCATAACAGGCACAGCAGCGAAGACATCGGTGCCATGGTTGGTCTTTCGGCCACTGCGGTGCAGCGCCGCCTCAAGCGGCTTCGTGAGGCCGGAGTGATTGAGGCGGAGGTTGCGGTTGTGAAACCTAAATCTGTCGGCCGGCCGATCGCAATGCTTGTACTTGTCACGCTCGAGCGCGAAAGAGCCGACATCGTAGACCGGTTCAAGCAATCGATCCGGCAGACGCCGGAAGTGATGAACGGCTACTATGTAACGGGAGATGCGGATTTCGTCCTGATTGTCACTGCCGAGAGCATGGAGGACTACGAGGTCTTCACCCGCAAGTTCTTCTATGAAAATCCCGACATCAAGGGCTTCAAGACAATGGTGGTGATGGACCGCGTCAAGACAGGCTTTTCAGTTCCGATCGATTTTGATCACTTCTCCTGAGATTGCCGCCGACAGCCAATCAGACACGCCCTCTTTGCGCAAAGATAGACACTTCGATGAAGTGCATGGCCATGTCGGTTTTCCTGGCCGGAACCAATGTCGACCGAGCGCTGGGATCTGGCAGGACGGGCAAGCGGTCAGCATCATGAGCAAAATGCACAGCAGATTGGTCCGTTTGTGCCGTTCCGACTGAGCGATTCGCATCTGATGATAGGCGGACAAATCGCTTCATCGGAGGACACCACATGAAGATCTATAATATTGCTCTCATCGGGTTCGGTGGCGTCAACCGCGCTTTGTCCGAGCTCATCGCGACCAAGAGCCCGCTTTGGGAACGAGACCTTGGTTTCCGCCTGAACATCGTTGCGGTCAGTGATCTCCATCTGGGCTCCGTCATTTCGCCCAACGGTCTGGATGCGAAGACCCTCGTGGAGGCGAATTTCGCGAAGGGCGGTTTTGGCGAGCTCTCCGGCGGCAGCGCCGAGGCCGACAACGAAGCCATTATCAAGACGGCGCCCGCCGATATCGTCGTGGAGGCGACTTTTACGAACCCGAAGGACGGCGAGCCTGCGGTTTCGCACTGCCGCTGGGCTCTCAACTCGGGCAAGCACGTGGTCACCACGAACAAGGGGCCAATAGCGATTGCTGGTCGCGAACTGAAGGCACTTGCCAAGGCGAACAGTGTTCACTTCGAATATGAGGGCTCCGTCATGAGCGGCACGCCCGTCATAAGGATGGCAGAGAAGACCCTTGCCGGAGCAGAGGTGAAAGGGTTTGAAGGGATCCTTAACGGCACGTCGAACTTCGTCCTCGGTCGCATGGAGGACGGTCTCGACTTCGCCAGCGCTGTCGCGGAAGCGCAGACCCTGGGCTATGCCGAAGCCGATCCGACCGCCGACGTCGAAGGTTTCGACGTTCGCCTGAAAGTCGTGATCTTGGCGAATGAGCTGCTGGGCGCAAATCTCAAGCCGGAGGATGTCTCCTGCAACGGCATCTCCAAGCTTTCTCCCTCCGACATTCAAGCAGCTGCCAAGGCTGAAAGTCGTTGGAAACTGGTCGGGTCAGCAGTTCGCAATGCCGACGGGACGATAACTGGCAGTGTCACGCCCAAACAGCTTGCCCTCGGACATCCGCTCGCCGGCGTCAACGGCGCTACCAACGCAGTATCGTTGAACACAGAGCTTCTCGGTCCCGTCACCGTGAGCGGCCCGGGCGCCGGTCGAGTCGAAACCGCCTACGCACTGCTGTCCGACATCGTGGCTATACACAATGCCCAGTCGGCAAATTTCGCGAAGGAGGCAGCGTGATGCCCGGTCTAGCCTTGAAACCCACCTCTTCCAACGAGATCATCGTCAGTAATCCTTTCGACGGCAGTTTTGTCGGCGCCATCCGAGAGACCAGTGCCGACGCTGTGGACCTGTTGCTCGAACGCGCCAGGCGCGGCGCGCAGATTGCCCGATCGCTCCCCCGCCACCAGCGCTCTGCGATTCTCGAAAAGGCCGCAGCCGCCATCGAAGAACGTAAGGAGGAGTTTGCGCTCCTGATCGTGCGGGAGGCGGGGAAGACAATTGCCCAGGCCCGCAAGGAGGCGACACGTTGTGTCAACACGCTGAAACTCTCTGCGGAAGAGGCCAAGCGGAATGCTGGCGAAGTGATCCCGTTTGATGCCTATGCTGGATCGGAATCTCGGCAGGGCTGGTACACCCGGGAGCCGCTAGGGATCGTCGCGGCGATCACGCCTTACAATGACCCGCTCAATCTCGTGGCGCACAAGCTTGGCCCTGCCATCGCCGGCGCAAATGCAGTAGTCCTGAAGCCGTCGGAGCTTACGCCTCTATCGGCCATCAAGCTGGTGGAGGTCTTGATCGCAAGCGGATTGCCGGAAGAGGTCGTCACGGTCGCTGTCGGCGGCGCCGATCTGGGCGAGGCGATTGTTTCGGCAAAAGACGTTCGCATGATCTCCTTTACAGGCGGCTTTGTCACGGGCGAGACCATCGCAAGATCTGCAGGCATCAAGAAGCTCGCAATGGATCTCGGTGGCAATGCTCCGGTTATCGTGATGGAAGATAGCGATGTCGACGCCGCCGTGGAAGATTGCGTGTCAGGTTCCTTCTGGGCGGCGGGCCAGAACTGCATCGGAACGCAGCGAATTCTGGTGCAGCGCACGATCTATGAACGCTTCAAGACCAAGTTCGTGGCCCGGACTACCCAGATGAAGACCGGCGATCCGATGAAATCCGAGACTGACATGGGCCCGATGATCTCCGAAAGTGCGGTGAACCGAGCCGCCGCTATGGTGGAACGGGCAATCGCTGCCGGCGCGATGCTGCTTTGCGGTCACAAGCCGGCCGGCACCCTCTATCCCCCGACCGTCCTGGAAAACGTGCCGGCCGCGTGCGACGTACTTAATGAGGAAGTCTTCGCCCCGGTCGTCATACTGCAGCCGTTCGATGAACTTGAAGAGGCAATAGAGATGGCTAACAAGCCGGAATACAGCCTCCATGCCGGGATCTTTACCAACGATCTTGCCACCGCCCTGGAGGCAGCAAAGCGGATCGACGCCGGGGGCGTCATGATCAACCAGTCGTCCGACTATCGGTTCGACGCCATGCCGTTTGGCGGATTCAAATACGGCAGCATGGGACGCGAAGGCGTTCGCTTTGCTTATGAGGACATGACACAGCCAAAGGTCGTTTGCATCACGTCGCTGCAGCACTGATCGCCGGCGCCAGTGTGAACCCATCGTCGTTTTTGGAAGTCAAGATGTTCAAAGGATCCATCACTGCCCTTGTCACCCCATTTGCCGATGGGAAAGTCGATGAGGTTGCGCTTCGCAGCCTCATCGAATGGCAGATCGCCGAGGGCACGTCAGGGCTTGTCCCCTGCGGAACAACGGGGGAAAGCCCGACCCTCAGCCATGCCGAACACAAGCGAGTCGTGGAAATCGCGATCAAGGCAGCGGATGGTCGCGTTCCGGTCATAGCCGGCGCCGGCTCCAACAGCACGGAGGAAGCAATCAGCTTCGTGCGGCATGCACAGGAGGCCGGCGCGGACGGTTTGCTGATCGTCGCGCCCTACTACAATAAACCCACCCAAGAGGGGATCTATCAGCACCTCAAGGCCATCGATGCTGAAGCTACGGTTCCGATCATTGTCTACAACATCCCGGGTCGGAGTGTAATCGACATTGAAGTCGCAACGCTTGCCCGAATTTTTAAGGATTGTCCGAACGTCAAGGGTGTCAAAGATGCGACGGGCAATCTCCTGCGACCCTCGCTGGAGCGTATGGCCTGCGGCAATGAGTTCAATCTTCTGACCGGCGAAGACGGCACCGCGCTGGGTTATATGGCCCATGGCGGCCACGGTTGCATTTCCGTGACCGCGAACGTTGCTCCCCGGCTGTGTGCAGACTTCCAGCGGGCATGCCTGAAAGGCGACTTCGCGGCGGCACTGGCTCTTCAGGATCGACTGATGCCCCTGCATCGCGCGCTATTCCTCGAGACCAGCCCGGCTGGCGTGAAATTCGCGCTGGCGCAACTCTCAAAGATTCGAGGGGACCTGCGCCTTCCTCTCGTGGAGGTGAGCGATCCTGTCAAAGAGGTAATCCTTCATGCCATGCGCCACGCCGGAATTCTGGACTAGGGGGAACGGCAAATGGGAACCGAACGCATAGAGACCGATTTGATCGGCCCCCTGCCTATCCCCGGTGACGTTCTCTACGGTGTCCATACGCGTCGAGCCGAACTTAACTTCACCGTTTCAGGCCTTCGCCTGAAAGACTTCCCCGAACTCATTCAATCTATGGCTATGGTCAAGAAAGCGGCCGCGCGTGCGAACGCTGAGCTTGGCCTGCTGTCAGCGGAAAAGGCGTCGGCAATCTCAGAGGCTTGCGATGAGCTCATCGAGTTGAAATGCGTTGATGAGAACTTCCCGGTCGATATGATGCAGGGTGGCGCCGGAACGTCCACCAACATGAACGTCAATGAAGTTGTTGCGAACCTGTCGCTCTTGAAGCTCGGCGCGAATGTGGGCGACTATGACAAGCTTCATCCAAATGATGACGTGAACCTGTCTCAATCGACAAACGATGTCTATCCGACCGCACTGCGTCTGACCATTCTTCGTGCTTGCGAAGGGCTAATCGAGTCCCAGGTCGGGCTGCGCGATGCATTTCGCGCCAAGGCGCATGAATATGCGACTGTGCTGAAGGTCGGCCGCACTCAGTTGCAGGACGCGGTCCCAATGACAGTCGGGCAGGAATTTGGTGCGTTCGCCGAGCTGATCGACGAAGATATCGACCAACTGCAGGCTGCTTCGAGGCTGATGAAGGAGGTTAATCTCGGCGGATCTGCGATCGGAACGTCGATCAACGTACCCCGCGGCTTTGCAGCCGCGGCTTGCGCCCACCTGACACAGATTTCCGGTATCCAGCTCATCCGAGCTCGAAATCTGATCGAGGCCACCTCCGACACCGGTGGCTTCGTTTCCATCTCCAGTGTCCTCAAGCGAATTGCTGTGAAGCTGACAAAGGTCTGCAATGATCTGCGGCTCTTGAGCAGTGGGCCGAGGGGCGGCCTGGGAGAAATCCGACTTCCGCCCGTCCAGGCCGGTTCCTCGATCATGCCCGGCAAAGTCAACGCCGTCATTCCGGAAATGATGAACCAAATCGCATTTCAGGTTATCGGAAATGATCTCACTGTCACCCTGTCGGCAAGTGCGGGGCAGTTGCAACTCAATGCGATGGAGCCGGTGATCATCCTCAACATCCTTCAATCCATGCGGATGTTGACGCGGGGTATAGAAATTTTTAAGCAGCGGTGCGTCGTCGGCATTGAAGTTGATGTCGACCGTTGCAAGGACCTCCTCGATCAGTCTCTCGTCCTTGCGACACCGTTGGCGATGCTAATCGGCTACAGTAAGGCAGCGCAACTTTCCAAAAAAGCGCTGGTCGAAAAGCGGGGGCTGCGGCAGGTCGTGGAAGAGGAAGGGATCTTAACTTCCAATCAAGTTGAAGAGCTCTTCGAAGGTACCACCGCCTTCGCAAATTTCTGATGGGTTCATCGGCCGCATAAGGGTAGGAAATGGCTGTTTTTACCGAGCTTTCTGACGAAGATCGCCAACTCATTACCGCAGCTTATGGTTTTACGTCGCTTCTGTCTGTGATTGGCATTGCGGACGGCGACTCCGAGACGACCTATCTGTTCCGGACGAGGGAAGGCGAATTCATCGTTACCCTTTTCGAGAGCGGAGCCCAACCTTCAGATCTGGAAAGGGCCTTCGAAACCATGGAGGCGCTTTATCGACATGGCGTCCCCTGCCCTAAGCCGCTGCGCACTGTCGATGGCCACGCCACGTCTCGGGCCGCAGGTCGATTGGTCGCCATCGTCAGCTTCGTACCCGGCGCCTCACCCACATTTGCAAACCCGGCAAAATGCCTCAGCCTGGGCCGTGTGATGGCTGAAATGCACACCGTCTTAGAACAAAAAGCGAAGTGCAAATCGACGGATCTTCGCATTGGCGCAATTCATGGCGCATTGGTCCAGGAGAACGTCTTTTTCCTCGGAGAGGAAGTCAGCGGAGTGATCAATTTCAGGCTTCGGCACGACGACGCGCTCGTGTCGGAGCTTGCTGATGCGCTTGTCGGTTGGGCGGGCGAAATCAACGGAGAGCTGAATAAAGACCGGGCCCGTGCGCTGCTGCAGGGTTATCAGGACGTCCGCTGCCTGACTGATGGGGAAAAGGAGGCGCTGCCAGGATTCGTAATGGCTTCGACATCAAAGCGATTTGCGAGCAAGAGGGAAAGAACATTACTACCGGAAATCGCCATGTTAGCTTATCGGTCCGTAACTTCCGACATTC
This sequence comes from Rhizobium sp. L9, assembly GCF_002531885.1. NCBI lineage: Bacteria > Pseudomonadati > Pseudomonadota > Alphaproteobacteria > Hyphomicrobiales > Rhizobiaceae > Rhizobium > Rhizobium sp. L9. The sequence goes on from NZ_NWSZ01000027.1 coordinate 42,748, forward strand.
TACGTTAAGCGACCCGGCTCAATATCCATGAAATATCTTCTCGATCGAACTGACGAACAGATACTTATCGAATTGAAGGCTAATGCCCGAATTTCGCATGCGGATTTGTCGGCGAAGGTGAACCTTTCTCGCAACGCCGTGCGGGTGCGAATCGAACGTCTCGAACGAGAAGGCTTCATCAAGGGATATACAATCCTCACCGGGGATGGTGGGAATAGCCAAAACGTCACAACCGCATTGATTTTCGTCTATCGTCACGATCGCATGAGGGGCGGAGAAGTCATTCAGGCGCTACGCAAGATCCCAGAAGTCGTTGCTTGCGACGTTATGACCGGCGATTTCGATCTCCTCGTGCGGGTCGAGTCCCCTGAGGCCGACCGCATCCGACAGATTTGGCAATTGATTGCCGAGATGCCCGGCGTGCGCGATACACTGACCGCGTTCGCCCTCTCCTCCGTAATCCGAAGATAAATCTGATTGGTTAGATGCGGGCGGTGTTCGCCCCGAACCTAATCGGCGGACTATCCGCTCTATGCGAACGGATTGTGGATTATCAGCGAGCAGGCCCATCCGAGCTTTGGGTTCACATATGGAGCTTCGAATGAAGACGCTCCCACCATTGCCCGCATAGCAGCTCCGTCCGGAGCAGCGGTCGCGCGTTATCTTTCAGGGGATCCCTTCCGGTTCAAGTGCGGCCAAATCGGCCCGCGCATTCCCTCACTCAGTTTCCACCCCGCACCCGCTGAATACTGCCGAGGCCAGCTCATCGGGCTGATAAGTCAACGTCGCCAGCTCCATGAACCCAATAACCAACCTGATCTCACCTTGTCGCGAAACCATAAAGATGGCAATTAATCCTCTATGAACGATCACTTCAGGAGCAGATTAATGCTCACATCCGACGATCTTGCCTTTTTTTCGGTCCTCACAGCCTCCAAATCCCTCGCTGAAAGCGCGAGAAAGCTGAACGTCACCCCTCCGGCGGTGACCCAGCGCCTGCGCGCTCTTGAAGAGAAAGTCGGGGTACGACTGATCGACCGCTCCGGACGCCACCTGCGTCTTACCGAAGAGGGCTCATTGGTCGCTGCCCACAGCGTTATCGTCAGCGATGCTTTAGACTCGCTTACCGAAGCCCTTGCTGATCGCAAGGGTACGGTCCGCGGGCACCTCAGGGTCGCAGCACCTCACGGTTTTGGTAGGATCTACGTCGCCCCGGTCGTGGAGGCTTTCGCTCGAGAGCATCGTGGTGCCACCGCTACCCTGCAACTGTCCGACCATCCCACGGCATTGATCGTTGACAGCTATGAGGTGGTTGTTCACATCGGGGCGTCCGCGCATCTGGATCAAGTCGTGACGACGCTGGCGCCGAACAACCGGATTCTCTGCGCAAGTCCCGAATACCTAATTTCGGCTGCGCCCATTACTACGCCCGCCGATCTGGCGCGACATCGCTGCCTTGTCGTTCGCGAGAACGAGGAGGACGTAACGCTCTGGCGGTTTAAGGGCTTACGGCAGGAAAGTGCGACAGTGCGCGTCAACCCTGTCATGTCGAGTAATGATGGCGCCGTTATTCGGGATTGGGCGCTGGCGGGTCAGGGCATCATGATGCGCTCCGAATGGGCCGTTGCAGAAGACCTGGCGATGGGACGGCTGAGGCAGGTACTTCCCAACTGGAAGCTGCCGTCGGCCGATATCGTCGCCATCCTCGGATCGCGGCACGGACGAAGTGCGCGCACTGCCGCTTTCCTGACAATGCTTCGTCAGTCGCTGAAACCACTGCCATGGAGAGCCGATCCTGCGGAGAAGCCTGGTCAATAACCGAGGATCGACTTCGTCTCGAGATACTCTTCAAGCCCGTATACGCCGTACTCGCGCCCGTTGCCCGACCGCTTGTAGCCACCGAAGGCGGCCGCTCCATCCCAAGCCGGATAGTTGATATGGACCTGGCCGGCGCGGATGCGAGTGGCGACCCGGCGCGCACGCTCCGGGTCTGAAGACTGAACATGAGCGCCCAATCCATAGACGGTGTCGTTAGCAATCGCGATTGCCTCTTCCTCGTCCTTGTAGGGCATGATCGAAAGTACGGGTCCGAAGATTTCTTCACGAGCAATCCGCATGTGGGGCGTCACCTCGGAAAAGATTGTCGGTTGCGTGAAAAAGCCGCCACTAAGGCCAGCCGGGCGGCCCAAACCGCCGCACAGCAGCTTAGCGCCGTCATCGATACCGGCCTGGATCATGACCTGTACCCGCTCGAACTGGGCACGATTGGCTATGGGCCCCATATCCGTCGCAGGATCAAGCGGCGCGCCGACACGGATGGCACGCACAGCCGCGCTTGCCAGTTCCTCCACTTCGCCGAGCCGATGTGCAGGTACCAGCATGCGCGTCGGCGCACTGCACGACTGGCCGACGTTGCGCATTCCGGCGAGCACGCCCTTCGCTACCGCCTCGCTGAAATCGGCATCGGTGAGCAAGATGTTCGGTGACTTGCCGCCGAGTTCCTGAACCACCCGCTTCACAGTCGGGGCGGCCGCCTGCGCGACGAGTACCCCTGCGCGGGTGGAACCGGTGATCGAGATCATGTCGACGTCGGGGTGGCTGGCGAGCGCTGCGCCTACGCTCTCGCCAGTGCCGTTGACCAGGTTGAATACCCCCGGCGGAGTGCCGGCATCATGCATCAGTTGGGCAAAGAGCAGAGCGCTGTAAGGGGACAACTCACTTGGCTTCAAGACGATGGTGCAGCCTGCTGCGATCGCGGGAGCGACCTTAGCCGTGATCTGGTAAAGTGGCCAGTTCCAGGGTGTGATTAGCGCGCAAACCCCGATCGCTTCCTTGACGGTTGCGGTGCGCCCATCAACCATGGTGAATTGGTATTTCTCGAGAATCTCCATCTGAACACGGATGTGCTCGGCAGCGAAAGGAACCTGGGATGCGCGCGCGAAGCTGATCGCCGCCCCCATTTCCATAACGAGGGCTTCTGCGAACGTATCCGCTCTTTCTTTCAGGAGAGAATGCATCCTGCCGAGCAGACCAAGCCTCTCGGAAACAGATGCTTGAGAAAAAAGCGGGAATGCGTTGCGCGCAGCTGCAACCGCGAGATCGACGTGATTAGCACCGCCCGCAGCGATTTGCCCAACAACCTGCTCGGAGGCGGGATTGACGACAGGCAAACGGGTTACATCCACCGCTTCCTGCCACTTCCCACCAATGTAGAACTGGCTCTCGCGTCCGGTCAGCATCATTTCACCTCGCTTCACGACATTGGGGCCATTGGACCTGCCCTGCATAAGATGCCCGGAAAGACCGGAAGATGACATTTAGGAGGGCTGAATGTTTGCTTAAGAGAGGTGTTAACCACAGAGTCACTCGAGCCGCCTGAACACCTGAACAGCGTGGCCTCCAGGATCGAACTTGTCGTTGCCGTTGCTGGCATTTCGCCGTCACCCCCTGCCTGGAATGCCGCGACCCCGTACCTTCGTGGGTTCTCCGTGCGAGGCGCTTGAGCGATTCCGGCGCTCCAAAAGAGAAGTAAAACGTTGAAGCCGCGTTGCGTGCCGAGGCACCCAAAGATGGAACGAAGCTGTCTTACGTTTCTGGTTCTCCAGTCCGTCGGCATCTGCCGATGCCGATCTCGAAGGCAAAAATAGCGCCGCCGGCTTTATTGCCGACGTCCTCAGCGGGACAAACGCCATAACCACGAAAGCTGAATCGCCAGCCCTCGACCGGGAACGCATCATCGCTACCGATCCAGACGTCAACGTCGTCGCGCAAGTCGATCGGAACCGCTGGGAACTCGATAAGGCGAAGCGAGGATTAAGTTCCTTATGACTGATCCGACCAGTCGGGTGCAGACGGTCAGGAACAAGGCGCTTGTGATCATGGACGGCCAAGCTATTAATCCCTCCGTCCGCGCGATTTACGGGGCAGAGCACGTAGCTGGACAACTGAAAGCACTACAGATCCAGGCAATGGCGGACCGGGCTGCGACACAGGTCAAGATCCAGCGCGCGGTTGAAGGCTTTTCGATAATCGCGATCAGCTACTATCTCCTGGGCCTGCTGAAGTTCATATATGAGACAGCTGACTATGCAGGTTTCCACATCGATCCGGTGATCATGCTTGGCGCTGTTCCAGTGGTCGTGGGAGCTGTTGCGACCACCATCCTCCGCGTTAAGCATGCTTTAAAGGAAGGGTCCTAAAGCTGGAGATCGCGTGTTAAGAACTCCTTGCACTCCTCTAGAAATTGGCCGCGGAGAGAGCAGGCTGTTGGTTCTCCTATCCGGTTGCGTGAGGACAAGTCCCTGATCGCCATCACGCCGCCATGGTTCGGAGGTTACGTCTAGGCTGAGCCGCCTGAGCAGGTTCACGGTCGAGAGTGAACTGATTGACGAGTTCGCGCAGCCTGGTCGCCTCAGCCGACAATGACGCGGCCGCCGCCGTGGATTGCTCGACCATCGCAGCATTCTGTTGAGTGGACTGATCCATCTGATTGACGGCCGTATTGATTTCCGCCAGCCCAGTGGACTGTTCACGCGCGGACGTAGCAATTGCGTCCATCAACTGGTTGATCTGAGACACTTGCTCGCCGATCTTGTTTAGCGACTGGCCGGTCTCAAGAACCAGCTTCACGCCGGTGCCGACTTCGGTTGAGGACTTTTCGATAAGTCCCTTGATTTCCTTCGCCGCCGTCGCTGCGCGTTGTGCAAGCTCGCGAACTTCCTGAGCGACAACCGCAAAACCTTTGCCGGCTTCCCCGGCCCGTGCTGCCTCGACGCCAGCATTCAGCGCCAGTAGATTGGTTTGAAAAGCGATGTCGTCGATGACGCTGATGATGCTCGATATCCTCTCGGAGCTTTCCTCTATCCGCCTCATCGCCTGTTCGGCGTGAGAGACAACGGAAGCAGAACGTTCTGCACTGACATTGGCTTCGAGGGCGACATTGCGAGCCTCGTCGGTTCTCTTCGAGGCAGTTGTCACATTGGCAGTGATCTCATCAAGGGCTGCTGCAGTCTCTTCCAAGGAGGCGGCCTGCTGTTCGGTCCGCTTGGAGAGATCTTGCGCGCCGGATGCGATCTCGCGTGTTCCATTGTCGATGCTGTGCACCGTCTGCAGTACAGCGCCGATGGTTGTGCCGAGTTGACTAAGCGAAGCATTGAAATCCGCACGCAACCTCTCGTATTCCGGAGCGAAAGGCTCCGCGAGCTGGAAAGAAACGTCACCATCCGCAAGGCGTCTCAATCCATCGCCAAGGGTCGTTGTTGCAAAGCGCAACTGCTGTGCCTCCCGTTCGGCGCGCTCCTGAGCGGCGGCGCGCGCCGCCTCCGACTCGCTTCGCGATATCGCTGCTTCCCGCTCCAGTCGAAGAACATTGATGGCGTTCTGTCGAAACACTTCCACCGCTCCTGCCATAGCCCCAATCTCGTCGGCCCGGCCAGCGTACGGGATTTCGCTCTGCAGATCTCCGTCGGAGAGGATCTTCATTGAAGAGGCAATTCGGCGGATCGGATTGGCGATGCCGAAAACGGCAAAGAGCGCTCCAGCCGAGGTGACCAGAATCGAAAGGGTGGCAATCAATGCCGTGGTCCTGAACGCGTAGCTCGCGGTTGCGTCGCTTGTGGTCACATATGTTTCGGTCTGTCCCAGGATGAAGCCCACGAGGTCTGCAATCTCCTGTGTCACCAAATTAGATTGCGCCTCCATACTCTCCCGAAAGAGAGTGGCCGCCTCGGCGGTCTTGCCGTTGTCCTGCAGTTGGACCATTTGCCCGGCGAGCTCGCTATATTTCTTGAGCCCTGACTTGACGTCATTGATCAGCTCGCGACCTTTCTCCGTCCGGACGCCCGCCACATACTCTTGGATTGCCCGCTCGACTGCGGCGTTCGTCTCGTCGATCAGCTTCACCTCGGCGGCCCGCTTCTCCGGCGACGCCTCCAGCAAGTACTGCGCATAAGCCAGCTTCAGATCAGAGAAGTTTCCCTGGATATCCCTGGCGGTGATCATCCGCTTCATCCAGAAACCGCCAATCTGCTGAGCACTGTCGTTCAGTGTCGAAATTGAACTGAGAGAATTGTACGACAATGCAATCAGGAAGGCACAGATGACAGACAAAACGGCAATGAGGGTCTGCTTGACGGTCGGGCGTTTCATAGAATTCTCCAGTCCTCTAGGGCGGGCTGTGCAGCTCAGATAACCGCAAGAATTCGGCTGATGTGCTAATTTAGGATTAACTTTAACTGCCCGACCGTCGCTCCTGGAATTATTTGTGTCGTTTACAAACCAGCCCTAGAAAGTTCCCTCCTTTGATGCCAGTAGGGGTATACATTGGAGCGGTGATCTAAATGCCGCGACATTCTCGCACGCATCGAACAGTAATCGTCGTTGCGCTCGGCCGGCCTGCCCACAAAGACCCGCGACGTGAGCTAATCGTCGGCGGACGCAATACGGCGCCTCTTGATTAATGGCCCACTACCGAGCGAGGGGCAAATAATTCTCGCAACTGCGCATCCGCTCCATTGGTGTGTGTTCATCAAGCTGCTAGCGCCGAAGCTTCACGGCCGGAGCGCCAATCCTCAGCCCCCTTAGCGCCGGCTTGGCCAGCGACGGCAAACATCGGCACGAAATAGCGAGCGAACCGGAACTGCTGTGCCGTAACGTCGACCTGACACGGCCGCTGATCGCCATAAGCACCATCGGCACGCCGTTCTCTGGAAACTCCGTCGTATGGAGCGCACTCGGCAGGCCGTCGACACTAGGTTCGAAGGACGGAATTGAAGCTGGCACCAAGGCCTGAGGAAAGCGCTCGTCCGAGTAGTCGCAGAAGGTGAGGATCACGCGCTGCCGCTAAGCACAGCGATCATCGTCCGGATTGAGCCCTTTTGGCTGACAAGGGGTGAGCCGCCCGCCAGCACCACAGTGCCGGCGACGTCCTGCCAGCGTGCCCAGCCTCCAACGTCCGCTCCCTGGAGAGATAACGACGGCCGCAGCCTCATTCCCTATTGGGCCGGCAAACGCCAGCAATATTCGAGCTGCGCCTCCTCGTAAGCGAGAGCTGTGAGCTGAGATCGAGCAATGCACTCCGCGTCATGGCATGAGAGCCCTGACGTCCCTGTCGTCCAGCGTCTGATCTAGCGTCGTTCTCGTGCGGGCAATGATCGCGTCAATATCACCATCAGTGCAGCAAAGCGGGGGCGCATAGCCCAACACGCCATTGCCGAAAGCACGAATGATCAACCCGTTTTCCCAAGCCCGGTCGAAAATCCGGCGTGAAGGATCCGCCGCTGCCGGAAGCGGCGTCTTCTTTGCCTTGTCGATGACAAGCTCGACGGCGGCCAGCATGCCGCGGCCCCTGATGTCGCCGACGAGCGGATGATCGGCAAGGCCTTGCAGCCCTTCGACAAGGCGAGCGCCTGCCCGCCGGCCGTTTTCCAGAAGACCGCTCTCATAGAGGCGCAGGACCTCGAGCGCCACCGCGGCGCTGACCGGATGGGCGGAATAGGTATAGCCATGGCCCACGGCAGAACCGCCGGCGCCGTCGGCGATGGTGTTATAGACGTGGTCCGTCATGAAGACCGCGCCCATCGGCGCATAGCCGGAGGTCAGGCCCTTGGCGACGGTGAGGAAATCGGGAACCACATCGTCTTCGCTACAGGCGAAAAGCGGGCCGGTGCGGCCAAAGCCTGTGATCACCTCGTCGGCGATGAACAGGATGTCGAGTTCGCGGCAGAGATCGCGCATCGCCTTCATCCAGCCCCTCGGCGGCACCAGCACGCCGCCAGAACCCTGGATCGGTTCGGCATAGAAAGCCGCCACCCGTTCGGCGCCGATTTCCTCCACCTTCCGCCGCAGGGCGTGCCGTGAGGCATTGATGATCGTTTGTGCATCGGTACCCACGGGATTGCGATAGACATAATGCGAGGGGATCTTGTGCTGCCACTCGAACGGTATGCCGAAGCCGGCATGGAAGGCGGGAAGAGCTGTGAGCCCGGCGCCCACGGTCGAGGAGCCGTGATAGCCCTGTTCGAGGGAGATAAACTGGTCTTTCTGCGGGGTTCCCCTGGCGTGATAATAATAACGGATAAAGCGAACCGTGCTATCGATCGCATCCGATCCGCCCAGGGTGAAATAAATATGGTTGAGATTGCCCGGCGCCCGCTCGGCAAGCGCCGCGGCGAGGCGGATCGCCGGCTCCGAACCGAGACCGAAATAGGCAGTGGCGTAGGGCAGTTCTCGCATCTGCCGTGCGGCAGCCTCAACGATGCTTTCGTGTCCGTAGCCCGCGTTCACGCACCAGAGGCCGGCAAAGCCGTCGATGAGCTGGCGGCCGGTCATGTCGGTTACGCTCGCGCCGGACGCAGAGGACAGGACGCGCACACCGAGCGTTTCGTGGGTGCGATAGGAGGCGACCGGATGAACGAGATGGGCGCGGTCGAGTTCGATAAGGGAGTTGCTGTGCATCGTTATCTCCGTTCAGCCGAAAGCCTGATTGGCCAGGGCGAAGGTTGTGACATGGGGAGATGGATTGGTCTCGCCGCCGCGCTGCATCGCTGTCGCTCCACCGACATGGACGAGTCCACACTCGGCCAACCACTGCGACAAGCCGAGGTCCTTGGGTGTGTCGATGCGAAGAAATTTGTCGTTTCGAGCCGCTATTTGGAACAGGATGAGCTTGCGGGCATCCTCCGCATTCTTGGCCACCACGGGACCGATGACCTCACCGCGGCCAAAGGAACGCGTTGCTGAGAAACCTACGACATGTGCATCGCGCCGGATCACCGCAAACCGCCCGATATCCTTGATATAGGAAATCAGCTTGCTGCGATCAGCACCGAAGGCGACGTTGTCCAAGGCGGCTATTTCCGGGAGATCGCCGGATTGCATCCACTCGACATCCATCGGCGCCTCCACGGCCGCGCAGATGCCCTGACATTGCAAGATGTCGCCAACTTGGCGAAAGCCCACCTTTTCATAGAGCGGCAGGCCCTCCTGGGTCGCGACCAGTCTGCACGGCACACCGCGAGCACCATCAAGACCCGCTTCCATCAAGCGGCGGCCGAGGCCACGTCCGCGCATGGCTTCGGCGACGATGACCATATTTATTGTGGCGCAGCCTCCAAAGCGTGTCGTGAGCGTAGTGCCGACGACCTGTTCGTTATCCAGCACGACGACGCCTGTGCTCATTGCAAGTGCCGTTTCCCAATCCGCCAGCCTGTGTGGCCATCCGGCCTGTCGCGAAAGCGCCAGCGCGCCTGCAAGATGTTCGGCGCCAAACGGAACCATGTGGAGTTGGGTCATATGCATTGTCTGGATCCCTGCTTTTCTAAAAGGGAAGAATAACGTCGGCCGAAAAGAAGATCGTCCCGACAAATGGAGACTGGCGACATCTTTGACCGTGTTGGCGTGCGGTCACCGCATCTTATGCTGACAGCAAATCCGCGAATGGCTCGGTGCCTCAGCGGCTCGCGGTCGGAACTCTCTGCCAAATACCGACGAAATACGAAAGAATCTGCTTCGTAGAGTGGCAACTGCGGCCACTTACTCTGCATAACCCTCGTAGAATTGCTCATACGAACGCGCCTCGGGCATAACCAAGGACCAACTCGATGATTCGACCCCAATCGAAATCCACTAGCTTAGATTACGGGCGTGCAGTCCCAATGTTCATGTCGGCAATCAATATCGACATCCAGAACAAAGTTGATCGTACACGCAAGCCGATCAACGGCTACGTGGAGATCAAGAGCATTTCAGCCGGCATTGGCCTCTAGCGGAGCAAGGCGATGAAGTTTGAATCCTACTGGCACGACACCGCATTGAAATTCGCGGGCGCCTGCATTGGCCCCGTCGATGGCCACTATGATGTTGTCGTTATCGGCGGGGGCTTCACGGGGCTCGCCGCGGCGCGGCAGCTCGCAAAGTCGGGTGCGCGCGTTGCCGTGCTGGAGGCGAACCATATTGGCTGGGGTGCATCCGGTCGCAATGGTGGACATCTCAACAATGGGCTGGCCCACAGCTTCATCGCTGCCAAGAGTGAACTCGGCGTCGAACGCGCGGTGGCGCTCTACCGTGCCCTCGACGACTCGATAGACACGATCGAAAGGATCGTCGCCGAAGAAAAGATCGACTGCAATTTCCGGCGCGCGGGCAAGCTCAAACTCGCGTCAAAGCCGCAGCATTTCGACACGATCGCCCGGAATTTCGAAGCGGTGCATCGGGAGGTCGATCCGGATACCGCGCTGCTGACGGCGCGTGATCTTAAGACGGAAATTGGCTCTCCCTTCCATGGCGCGATGCTGTCGAAAAAGAGCGCCATGATGCATATGGGCAGGTATGTCGTTGGATTGGCCGATGCTGCGGTCAGACATGGCGCCACGATATTCGAAAGGGCTTCGGTAACACGGCACACAGTGACAGGGTCCAAGCATCGTCTGGAGACCTTCCGGGGAGAGGTAACAGCCGATCATGTCCTGGTCGCGACCGGCGCTTATGGGTCAGGAACTTCCTTCAACTATTTCCAGCGCCGCATCATTGCGATCGGCAGTTTCCTGATCGCGACCCGGCCTTTGAGCGAGGCGGAGGTGGCCGCCACCATGCCGGGCAACCGGACCTGCGCCACCTCCATGAACATTGGTAACTACTTCCGTCTGTCGCCTGACAACCGGCTGATCTTCGGCGGCCGCGCCCGCTTTTCCGCGACATCGGATCAACGTTCGGACGAAAAGAGCGGCGCCATTTTGCGGGCGAGCCTTGCCCAGATATTCCCGCAGCTCGCCAATGTCGAGATCGATTATTGCTGGGGCGGGCTGGTCGATATGACCAAGGACCGTTTTCCCCGGGCGGGCTATGTAGATGGTGTCTGGTATGCAATGGGCTATTCGGGCCATGGCGCGCAGCTCTCGACCCACCTGGGAATGATTATGGCAGACGCCATACTCGGCAAGGCGGATCGCAATCCGCTCAAAGGTCTGGAATGGCCCGCCGTTCCCGGCCATTTCGGCAAGCCCTGGTTCCTGCCACTCGTCGGGCTCTACTACAAGACCCTCGACAGATTTCAATAAGCGGCCCCTCCTCCCCTGCCGCCAACTAGGGCGCGGATCTCACGATCCGCGCCTTCTTTTTCGCCGATAGAATAGATGAAAGATCAAGGCCGAGTTTGCCGCGCTTGCTGACGTAGTCGGAACCAGGAGAATAGCTCCGCGGATTCCGGCGAAAGAACTCAAGCGGCCCCTCAGAGAAGACGTTCGAGCACTGCCCTCGCGATCGTCTCGGTCTTGTCTTTTCCGGGAACGACGCCGATCCCGGCCTTCGTCGTCGCTTCGATGGCGGACACTGTGCGAGCGGCAGCGGCCGTCTCTCCGATGTGCTCCAGCATCATGGCGCTCGACCACATCGTGGCGATTGGATTGGCGATTCCGAGATGAGCGATGTCGGGCGCCGATCCATGGACCGGTTCGAACATGGACGGCGCTGAGCGATCCGGATTGATGTTGGCGGACGCCGCAAAGCCGAGCCCACCCTGGATTGCGGCACCGAGATCGGTGAGGATATCGCCGAACAGGTTGGAAGCGACAACGACGTCGAGCGATTCCGGCGCCATGACCATGCGCGCCGCCATCGCGTCGATATGATAGCTCGTCACCTCGACATCGGGATATTCGGCCGCCAGTCTTCGGGTGATCTCGTCCCAGAAAACCATGGAATATCGCTGGGCATTGGATTTGGTGACCGAGGCCAATTTGCCGCGCCGCATGCGAGCCTGCTCGAAACCGAAGCGCAGGATGCGTTCGACGCCTTTTCGGGTGAAAATGGAGGTCTCCACCGCCACCTCGTCATCTGTCCCCTGATGGATGCGGCCGCCAGCGCCGGAATATTCGCCCTCGGTGTTTTCGCGGATGCAGAGGATATTGAACGCACCGCTTTTCAGCGGACCCGAGACGCCCGGCAGCAGCCGGTGCGGGCGAATATTAGCATATTGTGTGAAAGCCTTGCGAATCGGCAGCAGCAGCCCATGCAACGAAACCGAGTCCGGCACTTCGGCCGGCCAACCCACGGCGCCGAGCAGGATCGCATCGAAACGACTGAGTGTTTCGATCCCATCCGTCGGCATCATGGCGCCAGTTTGTTTGTAGAAGTCGCAGGACCAAGGAAAGGCCGTCCCTTCAAGTGAAAAGCCTGAAGTCTTCGCCGTGGCTTGCAGCACGTCCCAGGCGGCCTCGGTGACCGGCTTGCCGATGCCGTCCCCGGGCAGTAGCGCGATGGAATAGGTCTTCATGTCTGATCCTGGAGGTTGATGAGCACACTCTTGCTCTTGCGGTTGGCATGATAGGCTTCGCGTCCGAGATCCTTGCCGATGCCCGAACGCTTGTAGCCGCCCGTCGGCAGGATATGGTCGCGGGAGCGGCTGTAGCGATTGACCCAGACGGTGCCGGCCTGCAGCCGGCGCGTGGTTCGGATGGCGCGGTTGAGATCGCGGGTGAAGAGCCCCGCCGCCAGCCCGTAGGAGGGATGATCGGCCAGTGCGAGCGCCTCTTCCTCATCGGTGAAGCTCTGCACCGTCAGCACCGGCCCAAAGATTTCCTCCGTGATCGCAGGGGAGACCTGGTCGACATTCGACAGTAGCGTCGGAGCATAAAAATAGCCTTCCCGCTCGAGGCGGTTGCCGCCGGCAGGGCATTCGGCGCCGGCGTCGCGCGCCGCGCGCACAATTGCGTCGATCCGATCGATCTGACGCTCGGAGATGATTGGCGAGTAGTTAGAGCGCTCGTCCCAGGTCGGGCCGGGCTCGATCGTTGCCATTCGGGCGCGCAGGGCGGCGACCAGCGGCTCCATCGCAGCTTCCTCAACGATAACCCGTGAGCCCGCGACGCAGGCCTGTCCGGCGTTGGAGAGGATGCTGTTTGCGATCGCATTCGCAGCGAGCGTCAGATCGCTGTCGGAAAAGACGATTTGCGGACTCTTGCCGCCGAGTTCCAGCGTCATCGGCTTGACGCCTGTCCTGGCAATATTCGCCATGATCGCGGACCCGGCCCCCGTCGAGCCGGTGAAGCTGATCTTTCCGATATCGGGATGGCCGGTCATCGCCTGGCCCGTGGTCTGCCCGTCGCCAAGAACGATATTGATGAGGCCTTCCGGAATGCCGGCGCGGACGGCAAGTTGAGCAAGATAGAGCGTCGAAAAGGGCGTCATCTCCGAGGGCTTCAAGACAATGGCATTGCCCGCAGCAAGTGCCGGACCCAGTTTCCAGCCCGCCATGGAGAGTGGAAAATTCCACGGCGTGATCGCGCCGACGACGCCATAGGGCTCGGTCATGATCATGCCGAAGCTTAAGTCGTCCGTCGGCACGAGGTCGCTGCCTTCCTTGTCGGCGAATTCGGCGAAGAAGCGTATCTGCTCGGCAGTGACCGCGACATCGCCCTGAATGAGTTGACCGATCGGACGCGTGGAGGAAACGGCTTCCAGCCGGGCAAGGGTCTCTCCTTCAGCCTCGATCAGGTCCGCCCAACGATGCATCGCATTGGTCCGCTCGCGCGGGCGGCGGGTGGCCCAGCCGCTCTCGCGGAGCGCTCTCTTTGCAACGGATACCGCCTGATCGACGAGGGCAGCGTCGGCCACGGGGCAGTCGGCATAGGCGATGGCATCGGACGGCCGTTGCATCGGTAGCTCGCCCTTGGCGTCGATGTAGCGCCCGCCGATGAAATGACCTCTCGGCAACTCGATTGTGTCGGGATTGAAACTCAGAGCCATGGCCGTGTCCTTGCGGATATATGGGCGAGACCGCACGAGGCCTTTGTGACGACTATGTCTGTCGATAGGCTCGTGCGTTACTCGTGGGGATGTGGTCGGTGGTGCGGTTACATCACCGTCACGTAGATCTTCCTGACGGTTTCGATGGTGTGCCATGTGCCGGTAAAGCCCGGCTTCATGACAAAACTGTCGCCTGCCTTGTAGGTAACCGGTTCACCATCATCCGGTGTGAGCTCAACGACCCCTTGGAGGATGTGGCAGAACTCGAAGGTCTCGCCTTTGATCGAGCGGGTGAGGCCTGGCGTTGCTTCCCAGACACCGGTATGGACGAGCCCATCGCGTGCCACATCCTGAGCCCAGGTCTTGAATGAGGGGTCGCCGGAGATTAGCCGCTCCGGAACCGGTTTGGATTCGCGCGGGGCCTCTGTGCTGTTCGGGTCGATGGTCTTGAGTAGTGACATGGTTTCTCCTTTGTGTCCTGCTGTGGATCAGTAACCGCGGGTGCGGTCGACCAGTCCGATCGGGTCGAGGCCGGCGCGATGGCGCTTGATGTTCTCGATGACCGAGCGGGCGGCGGTTTCGGGCTGCGTCACGCTGGCGATGTGCGGCGTGAGCATGATCCTTGGGTGGCGCCAAAACGGATGTTCAGGCGGAAGCGGCTCCGGTTCGGTGACGTCGATCACCGCACCGGACAGTTGATGCATATCGAGTGCGTCGATCAGCGCATCATGATCGAGTTGAGCGCCGCGGCCGACATGAATGAGCGATGCGCCGGGCGGAAGGGCCGCGAAGAGACGTGCATCGAGTATGCCACGCGTCTCTTCCGTGAGCGGCAGCAGACAGACCAGAATGTCGGTCTCGCCGAGAAAGGACGCCAGCGACTCGGCGCCGTGATGACAGCGCACCCCATCGATCTGGCGCGGAGCACGGCTCCAGCCGGACAGTGGAAAGCCGAATGGCATCAGCCGCGCGATCACCGCCTGCCCGAGCATCCCGAGACCAAGTACACCGATCCGGCGGTCTGCCGCCTGCCGGGCGGGCAGCGCCTGCCATTTCCCTTCAGTTTGCTGCATGAGATAGGCCTTGAGATTGCGGTGGAGCGCCAGCACCGCAAGCGTCACATATTCCTGCATCATGCGCACGATGCCATCCTCGATCATTCGGACGAGCTTCACCCCCGAAGGGAGGTTTTCAACCCGGAACTGATCGACGCCGGCGCCGATCGAAAAGACGATTTCCAGGTTTTTGAAGCGGTCGAGATCCGGCGGAGCGGTCCACGTCAGGACGTAACTGATATCATCGGGATCGACCTGCGTTGCATCCATGATGAAAGGGAGATCGGGCAGGTCGCGGGCGAATGCTTCGGCGAAGATGCGCCCTCGCTCTCGATCAGAATTGAACCAGAACGTCATTGGAATGCCTCAGTTTCGGAGTGTTTCAGCGAGCCGCTCGATCATCGTCTGACATGCACTGAGTTCGTCGCCACGGATGAACTCATCGGCCCGATGGGCTCTCGCGATATCGCCAGGACCGCAAATGATCGCATCGATGCCGGCCGCTTGAAAAAGCCCGGCTTCGGTGCCGTAGCTCACGGCGGCGAGCGTTTCGACCCCTGTCAGGCCCTCCATTAGCGTAGCAAGTGGTGCATCGGCTGCGAGCGATAGCGCCGGATAGCTGCTCAGGAGCTCCCACTTTGTCTGAAATCCTCGCTGCTCAAGCCCGAGTGCGGCAAGCCTCACAGGCTCGAGGAGATCGGAGGGTGTCACTCCGGTGATCGCCCGGGCCTCGATTTCCGCCGTGAGGCAATCCGGAATGATGTTCACGGCTTGTCCGCCGGACACGGTTCCGACCTGGAGCGAGGAATAGGGTGGCTCAAAGCACGGGTCCAATCGGCTGCTCTGTAACGCGTCTCCGGCACGAACGGCGGCAAGCAGGACGCAGGCGAAGCCATGGATTGCATTCAGACCCTGATCAGGTCGCGACGAATGGCCGGATCGCCCGCGGATCTCGACTCTTGCAGCGGCCTTGCCCTTATGGCCGCGGATCGGACGCAGGCCGCTGGGCTCGCCGATGATCGCGCCGATCGGCTTGGCGCAAAGCTCGGGCAACTGACGGATGAGATGAGGCACACCTCGGCAGCCGGCTTCCTCGTCATAGGAAAATGCAAAATGCAGGGGGCGCGCGAGCGGCATGTCGGCGATTGCGGGCAGAGCAGCCAATAGTGCGGCGAGAAAGCCCTTCATGTCACTCGTGCCCCGGCCGAAGAGCCGATCACCGTCCGCCCGCAGGCGGAAAGGATCGGATGTCCAGGCCGTCTCAAGCGCGGGAACGACATCCATATGTCCGGAGAGAACATAGCCGGGCACATGATTGGGGCCGATCGTCGCAAACAGATTGGCGCGGTCACCTTCCGGCCCCGGCAACACCGTCACCTTGGCACCGCAGCGCTCTGCGTAGTCCGTGATCCATGCAACGATGCCATCGTTCGGCGTTCCGACGACGGAGGGAAAACCGACCAGGCGCTCGAGGATTTCCTTGGCGTTCATCGCAGGTCTCCTTGACGTAGCCGCCCAAGCGGCGCTCTGATCTCCACATTACGGCTTGCTGAGGACCATTTCCTGCCGAACGCTCCATGTTGAGCAGCAGGATCTATTGAATCCAGCTAGCTCAAAGCAGAAAGTTTGGCGCACATCTCCGAAGTGAGAGACGTATTATGTTGCGGCAGCGTGCTATCTGCATCATGGTCGGTACGGCCACCTCGTCCAGGCGCCGTGCGCATCCAGCAAGTATCACAAAAGGTCATTCCGAGCCGTCCTTGTATATCTCGGCAAGGTCCGGCAAGTTCCAATTGCCACCGCTCAGCACTGCGCAGACCTTTTCATCCGACCTGACCTTTATGGAGCCCGCGAGCAGAGCCCCGATGCCGATCGAAGCCGCCGGCTCCGCAATCAGCTTGGCATCTTTTGCAAGTGCGCGCATGCCCGCGATGATGTCGTGGTCTTCGACGAGAATGATTTCATCGACGTATTTTTCAATTATTGGATACGGGTTCTGGCCCGGAACACTAATTCTCAGGCCATCCGCGATCGTGTTTTTCAGGGGCAACGAGGTGCGCTGGCCGTTGATCCGACTCTGATAGTATTTCGGTGTCAGAGCAGGCTCAGCACCGATGACTCGAACCGACGGTTTGGTTTCTTTGATGGCGGTCGCAATTCCCGAGATCAGGCCTCCACCGCCCAAGGGAACTATGACCGTCTCCACGTCCTTCAAATCTTCCAGAATTTCACAGCCGATTGTGCCCTGACCGGCCATGACCAGCGGGTCTTCAAAGCCGTGGACGGTCGCGTAGTTGTTCTCTTCGGCGATTTCATAGGCCCGCTTCCATCTCGCGGCGGTGTCGCCATCAAAGACAATGACCTCGGCGCCCAATGCTTCGGTATTGGCAATCTTGATCTTAGGCGTGGTGGCCGGAACAATTATGACAACCTTCACACCGAGCATTCGAGCCGCGTATGAGAGTCCTTGAGCATGGTTGCCCGAGGAACTGGCGATGACGCCATTTGCGATGACTTCTCGCGGGAGCGAAAGCATCTTGTTGAGAGCGCCGCGAAGTTTGAATGCGCCGGTAATCTGCAGCGTTTCGGGTTTGAGATAGAGCTGACAACCTGCAGCCTTTTCGATCTTGTCCGCCCGCAGCAACGGAGTGTGTCTGATATGGGGCGCCAATCGTTCCCGGGCTTCCCAAATGTCCTGAATAGTTGGATAGTCTAGCATGATGCTGCTCGCCTTAGTATATTGGAGTTCGCGTTTCCTTGATGGAAAGGATCGGCCTGAAGACTGCTTGTTTTTCGGCGCCGGATCGCGAGCAAACGATGTGCCCGCACGTGCTGGAACCTTCCAGCCGCTTTGCCAAGATCGTACCGGAGGTCAGGACTCGAAAAATTCGAAGAAGGTTCCAACGCTTCTCTCTATCGCATTGCTATAGATCTTCGATGCGGTTGTGTTGTCTTGGATTGCCATTCCAGTAGAGTCGAAAATGGTCACCTCATCGTCGTGTTCTCTTCCTGGTTTCCTTCCCAGCAATATCTCTCCGATTTCACCATGGATCCTCTCCTTGGTGATGACATGCCTATCGAGCGGATGCCATGTTTCGCCTTTCTCGCTGCACTGCGCGATCGAGTCGACGACGATTTTGGCATTTCTGAATACTTCTGGATCCAGTTCCTGTTTGCCTCGTTGGTCCGTGCCGATCGCGACGATATGCGTGCCCGGCTTTACCCAATCGGCTTCCACGAGTGAGCCTTTACCGCGTGTCGTCGTAACGAGGATATCCGCCTGCTCGACCGCGTCCTTCTTGGAATGCGCAATGACGACGGGAATGCCGAACTCGCTTTCAATATCTGCTTTGTAACGGGAAAGCGTATCCGCGCTATTGTCCCAGGCATGGATCTCCTCGATATTGATGACCTCCCGGATCGCTCGGATCTGCATTCTTGCCTGATTTCCAGTCCCGATGGATGTGATCCTGCGAGCATCTTTCCTCGCCAACACCTTTACGGAAACAGCTCCCGCGGCGCCGGTTCTCAAGCCCGTGATCAGGCTGCCGTCCATGACGCAGATCAGCGCCCCGTTTCTGGCGTCAAACAGCAGAATGGTTCCCATCCCGCTCGGCACCCCAAATGCAGTCGGATTGTTGACAAACCCTCCCGAGGACGTCTTCATCGAAATAAGTTCATTGGTTTTGTAGTGGCTGAGCTTGAAGTCGATTTCGCTACCCGGTGACGGGAGATGCATTCCTATATAATCGGGTTGCTCCACCTGATCGCTGTTGAAAGCTTTGTACGCCTCTTCGACGGCGCCAATCACGTCCCTCATAGTGATCAATCTGCCGACCTCTTCTTTCTTGAGAAGCAGAGTTTTCACGAACTTTCTCCCATCATTGGTACGAAGGCAAAAACGTCACGCTGGGCCTGCAAACTTAAGCCCGGCTATTGGAGGCCTGCCTGGCCGCCTTCGCGCCCAAACCAGATCGCTTGTGGTCACTTCGGTCGTGATCGCACCAGTTGTTGAAGCCGATCTTGCTGAATTTCGACGCCTCGGCCGAACGACGAGGCCGTTTCACACTCCCGGTGTCGCGAAATGCTACAAGGCCCAACAGGGTGGCGTTGACAATCGAATCGCCCCCAATCCACTGACACAAACTGCCGAGCTCCTACCGAAACATGCCGACATGCCACGACGGAATGATGTTAGTATGGTCTTCTCCTGCCGAAGGAGTCACCGAATTATGCTGCCGCAACAGCACGAAATTCCAAAATGCTTGGCTCGTTTGGCATTTCTTGACGCCTCGCAGAGCTGATTTATGCTGCGGTTTCTGTGCGGCCCCCTGCAGTCTGTCGAACTTTGCTTTATCTAAGTTTAGCAAAGTTGCGTTGTCATCCCGACGCCGCAAATTTCGGGATAAGATTTCGACACCCGAGGGCAAATTAGTGAAAGATGCCGAGTCTGACGTGCAATCATGAGGTCATTGGCGCTTGGTAGTAGCGTCGCCAAGGCCGTTCCACTGGTGGCGGGCGAAGGAGCTCAAAGTCAATGCCGAAGTCTGTTCGACTTAAATCATTCGAGTTGGTGGCTCGGGATATCAACGAGATTGATGTCGGCTCGCTCCATGCCTTATCCGTGGCGGTCGGATGGCCACACCGTACCAAGGACTGGGATTGGCTTCGCCAGTTCGGTCGGGGTATAGCGGTAGTAGATAGCATCGGGCGGGTTTTCGGGAGCGCCATGTGGTTCCCCTACGGCCAAGAAGTTGCGATGATTGGCCTAGTGATCACCACCCCGCGCTCGCAAGCCCAGGGTAATGCCCGTTGGCTCATGGAGCAGGTATTCGAAGAATGTCGCGGCAGAAATCTGTATCTCAATTCAACTCGTGCGGCCCACAATCTGTATGTCTCGTTGGGTTTTGCAAACGAGGCGACGGTATGGATGCACCAGGGGACAGTTGCTTCCTCCCTGCCCAACTTGCCCGCTCCGAACGGTGATTTGATTGAAGCGGGGATCGATGCACTAGGGCAGATCATCGAACTTGATACCCAGGCGTTCGGTTGGAAGCGCGAGGAACTGATCTCGGCACTGGTTCCGATTTCCACTATCCAAACCCTCCGCCGCGATGGGAGGATCGTCGGCTATTCCATATGCAGGGAGTTCGGCCGCGGCCATGTGATCGGCCCTGTTGTAGCTAGCAACGACGATGACGCGCTTCAGCTCATTGCGGTCCATCTACGGAATCTGAAGGGCCAGTTTGCGCGCGTCGACACGCGCGAAACAGGACCATTGGTGAACTTTCTACGCGCGTGCGACCTTCAAGTGGCCGAACGAGTGACAACTATGTCGCGGGGCCAACTCCTTTTGAACCGTAAGGCCGGCGAACCTTGGATTTATGGCCTGGCTGGTCACGCACTCGGGTGAACCATAGCCCGTCCCGATGACGGCATTGCTAGCTTTAATCGGCTCATACACGCAGGAAGCCTGTGCAAAGGAGCCTCGGAATGCCAGCTCTTGGATCGCTCTCGCTTCGACTGCCGACGCTCGAAATGGCGCCTTTTCAGTATTCCAGCTAGTTCCGTCTCGTCAGTTGCCGTTAAAGGCAGACGCAATTGTTCCAACACAACGCGGCCTCGCGAACCGCTGCATTCGCTGGAGCAACTCAACTCAGGACACAACCAAATGCGAGACCCGCCGCCAGCGGAAGGTTGTGCGGGATTTGCTGCGACCGAAGAGACTTCTGCTGAAAGATGAAACATTCCGGCACATTCTGCCAAACGACTGCAACTATGCTTCGTCCATGCCGTACAGTTCACAGGAGCCAAGGACATGGATCGCTTCAGGCCTAAATACGTAACATTCGACTGCCATGGTACGTTGATCAACTTTCAGATGGCGGAAGCCGCTCGGGATCTGTTCGGTCATCTCCTGGACGGGCCGCGCATGAACGAATTCATCAAGAACTTCCAGGCGTACCGCATTGATGAGGTAATGCAGGCTTGGAAACCTTACGCCGACGTTGTCCACAACGCCTTGGAGCGCACGTGCCGCCGTAATAAGGTTCACTTCCGGCCCGAAGACGCCGAAACCATCTACAACCGCGTACCGACATGGGGACCGCATCCGGATGTGCCCGAAGGACTAGCTAAGCTCGCCAAGGAAATCCCCCTTGTCATTCTGACAAATTCCATGGTGGCCCAGATCCCTTCGAACGTGGCAAAGCTCGGCGCGCCGTTTCATGCTGTCTACACTGCCGAGGAGGCAGGAGCCTACAAGCCGCACCTCAAGGCGTTTGAATATATGTTTGACATGCTCGGATGCGGACCGGAGGACATAACGCACGTCTCGTCGTCTTTCCGTCACGACCTCATGTCCGCCTATGATCTGGGTATCAAGAGCAAGGTGTGGGTCAATCGTGGCCATGAGCCAGCCAACCCCT
Source organism: Rhizobium sp. L9 (assembly GCF_002531885.1). NCBI lineage: Bacteria > Pseudomonadati > Pseudomonadota > Alphaproteobacteria > Hyphomicrobiales > Rhizobiaceae > Rhizobium > Rhizobium sp. L9. Next base: position 63,971 of record NZ_NWSZ01000027.1, read on the forward strand.
ATTATGAATACACCGAGATTCGCGATATTTCGCAGCTGCCCGGCGTTTTCGGACTCTAACTTGAATAAGGCGACCGCGGCTCACGAATCGAAAGACGCGCAAGCCAGTTGGCGGTGCTCGAGTGCCTGCTCTGATCTAGTCACACTAGGTCAGAGCTTCTAGCTCGGCCGCACGAAAAGCACCATAAACGGCGAGGATCTTCGAATTGGGCGATCGTGGTTTTGATGCCGATCGGGACTTCGGCCGGCTCAGCAGCCCCGCGGCTGCGGCCTTCCGTCAACCACCGCATGCTGCAGCCTCGACAGAGGCTTTTTTTCGCGCCGCAACCGCAATTCTCTCCACGCCGCCAGACCTTTCGGAACCCGACATTTCGGCAACACTGCTAAAGCGGCACTACGGGTTGGAAGGATCGATCGCGGTCTTGTCGTCTGAGGTCGAACGCACTGCTGAGGTCTCTCTGCTTGACGGTCGCCGATTGATCCTGAAGACGTCGGCACGACGTGAGGCGATCGACAGCTTCCGTTTCCAAAGCGCTGCCTTGGCGGCATTACAGAATAGCGCGGGATTTGTTGCACCCACACTTATTCGCACGAGTAGCGGCGCATTGATGTTTGAGGAAGAGGGTATTAGCGGTTACCTACAGACCCGTATCGAGGGCATCTCTTTGCACAAAGAGACGCCAACTCCTGAGCTCCTCTTTCGTACCGGAAGCGCTCTTGGCCGACTGGACATGGCGCTTGGGCAAGTCAACCTACCCTCGGCCAAACGCCCCATTCTCTGGCATATCGGGTGCTGGTCGCGATTGATGGAACTAGAGGAATACCTACCGGCTGGAAGCGTGGCTGAAAGCGTTGGGGCAGCGATGGCGGAATACATGCGGATCATCGAGCCGCAGATCCAGAATTTGGATTGGCAAGTTACTCATAACGATCCCAGCCCGTTCAACACAATCGTTACCAGCGATGGCTTGGGTTTCATCGATTTCGGCGATGGCAGTTGGAGCCCAAGGATCCAAGATCTGGCGATCGCGGCAAGTCACGTCGTGACGGATCCAACTCTTCCTTTGGGCGGAGCCGAGCACCTCATTGCAGGCTATGCGGCGGTCGTTCCACTTTCTGCTCTCGAAGCAAAGCTGCTGGTCGGGCTGATGCGGGCACGACAAAGCGCACTGATATTAGTCAATTACTGGCGCTCCTATCTCTTTCCGGCCGACGCGGAGTACATCAAAAAGAACGTCGCTCGTGCCGAGCGCGGCCTGTCTATCCTGGCGCCTCTTTCCACTGCATCAGGCGAGGCGGCAGTCCTCTCGGCAGCGTCAAAGCCTTCACCGAAACCTTAGACAGGCGGAGAACATGTCCACAGACCTTATGCCCAATCGCTACAGACCAGGTGAGTCCGACCTCCCAGCGCGCGAAGCCGAGCTCATTGCCCGCCGTGACGCAGTTCTCGGAGCATCTTATCGACTGCAATATAGACGGCCTGTGCATTTCGTTCGCGGCGAAGGCATGTGGCTTTATGATCCGGACGGCGAGGCTTATCTCGACTTCTACAACAATGTTCCCTCCCTCGGTCATTGCCACCCAGAGGTGAATGCGGCAATGGCGGAACAGGCGGCGCGTATCAGCGCCAACACGCGCTATCTCGAGCCAAGACTTGTCGACTATGCTGAGCGGCTGGTTGATACGTTCCCAGACGAGCTCGACCGCGTGGTCTTCACATGCACGGGCAGTGAATCCAACGATCTTGCCCTACGGATCGCGCGTCTCGTGAGTGGCGGCGAGGGGGTGATCGTCTCCTCGCATGCGTATCACGGCACGAGCGCGGCTGTGGCTGCGGTTTCGCCTAACTTGGGAGACGCCGTCAGGCTCAGCCCATTCGTGCGGATGGTTTCTCTCCCCGGCCCGGCAGGTATACCAGAAACGCAAGCCGCCGACTTTTTCGAGGCTCAGGTGCGTTCAGCAATAGCGGATCTGACCCGTCGCGGCATAGGCGTTGCCGCCCTGCTCATCGACAGCATCTTTTCAAGTGACGGGGTGTGGGTAGATCCGCCCGGTTTCATTGCGGGCGGAGTTGCGGCGGTGTGGGACGCGGGCGGCCTCGTCATCGCCGACGAAGTTCAGCCGGGTTTCGGACGAACTGGTGCTCATATGTGGGGCTTTGAACGGCACGGAATCGTACCCGACCTTGTAACTCTCGGCAAACCAATGGGTAACGGCTTTCCGATTGGGGCGGTCGTTGGTCGCAAAGCGCCCATGGAGCGGTTTGGCGCCACCGCTCGCTACTCGAATACCTTTGCCGGCAATACGGTTGGGATTGCGACTGCAGACGCCGTGCTAACGATCTTGCAGCGTGACCAAATTCCTCAAAACGCTCTTGCCATGAGCGAGCAGCTCAGAGTCGGGCTGGAGGAGTTAGCAAGGAAGCACGATGGCATTCGCGCCATCCGCAACGCAGGTCTATTCTTTGGCATCGACATCGGACCCGCGGAGATGCCGACGCTGGATAGGCGCGCAATGGCTCTGGATCTGGTCAATGCAATGCGGGATGATGGCGTGCTCATCAGCACGACAGGAGCCAATGAAGATACACTCAAAGTGCGCCCGCCGCTCATCTGCCAATCCGGAGACGTCGACCTGTTCCTTGTTGCCATCAGGCGTGCTCTGAACAGGGCCGGAGGTTAATGCCCTCGACAGGGGTTAGTTGCCACCCGCGGACACAAACTAACCCCAACCTGAAGGTCGTGGATGTCGTCAAGCTCGGGCACTTCCCAGATCGATCCATGTTCTCCGCGTGGACGAACGAAGCCGCCGAGCATGCGGGGATTAGGTCACACCCAGCAGCGGTGGCCGACGACGAAATGGCGGCTTACTGCTTCCACTGATTCAAAGAACGTCAGCCAATGATATCGCCAATGGGATGGGACGCACTCAGGCAATGGGGTGAAGACGCGGTTCGCATCGAACGGCTGACGGGCGGCATTGCCAACGACGTGTGGAGCGTTCGCGTCAACGGGAAGGTCGCCGTCGGTCGTCTCGGACGCAGAACCGACGCCGATCTCGCATGGGAAACCGAACTGATCCAATACCTCGACCGTGAAGGCATGCACGCTCCAGTGCCGATCCCGACGACTGACGGCCGGCTGTTCGTGGACGGTCTGGTGGTGATGAGATACATCGAGCGCGGACCGCCCGAAACGGAATCCGACTGGCGTCGCATGGCTGATACGCTCCGCGAGCTGCATCGGTTGACGCAGGGCTGGCCGCAGCGCCCGGGCTGGCGATCATCGACCGACCTCCTTCACGCCGAAACCGGAACGAGGATCGACCTTGCCGCGATGCCGCCCGAGGGCGTTATGCGATGTCGAGCCGCGTGGGCGCGGCTCGTCGGACCTCAGACATGCGTTGTCCACGGCAACCCCAACAGTGCTGCCAACGTCCGCATGACCGCCGACCGGGTCGCGTTGATCGACTGGGACGAGTCACATGTCGACGTTCCCGACCTCGACCTGGTGCTGCCCGGCAATGCCGCCGGTCTCGACGACCGCGCCTATGACATCGCCACACAAGCGTCCGCCGCATGGGAAGCCGCCGTGTGTTGGCCGGACGAATACTCGGTCAGGCGGCTGGGCGAAGTTTGGCCGGTCTGAGGAGTTCGACGATCCGCTGACCTTGCCCCAGGTTTTATCCAGTTTTGAGTTGCTCTAGTGGATTTTGAAGTGCACCCCGAAATCGGCCGCGTGCTCAACCGGGCGAATTTCTGCAGTTCTCCATCCTTCATCCATGTTTTCCTGCCTCCGACCCTCCGGAACATCCGTGATGACAAGGGAGAAGCAATCGCCGTCCAGGTGGCAGACTATTTCGATGAGACCGAGGGCCGCGTCGAATATTGGACATTCTCTGCGATCCCGGCCGATAAGACGAATGAATTGCCTCGTCCCTAGTGAACGCCGGCAGCCTCTGCTTTATACTTGCCGCCTCTATTGGTGTTTGTCTGTTCGCGACGAACGTATGGAGGCGATTGAACTCCCGTTCCCCCTCGCAGTTGAACGTATTCGAACTATTCACCCAGCTATTTTCGCTCCCGGTGATATAAAGGACGTTCGGCAACCGGCATTCACACAGAAATTTTGGCGATCGGCTCCGTTCTGGTGAAAATCAAGGGTCTCCGAGAATACGTCTGAATGGGAGCGCAGTCGCCGGAGCCCCGACCCCCGATGGGCGCTGGGATGTTTAGCCGGTATGGATTGCCAGCAAATCAGCATAGACTGTCTGATTGCTCGCCAGCACCGGATGGCCCTGTAGCAAAGCTTCGCCTTCAGCCGGGAAGGTTAGATGAGTTCCACCTGCCTCCCTGACGAGGCAGTAGCCGGCCATGCAATCCCAGGCACGCATATGAGGCTCGTAATAGCCAACAAGCCGGCCAGCGGCCACATAGGCGAGCATCAGGGCACCGGAGCCATTGCGGATAAAATTCCCACCCTTGCCAAGCACGGCGGCGACAATCGCGCCTACCCGTTCCGGGGTGACATAGGTATTGCAGCCGATGCCCGTCATCGCATTCTGCAAAGTCCTCGACGGGTCGAGGCTGAGATTCTTGCCGTTCAGGCTCGCACCCATGCCCGCTGCCGCTGCGTAGAGTTCATCAGTGCATGGAACATGGATGACGCCGATCACCGGTACACCGCGGTGCAGAACCGCAATCGACACACACCACGTCGGCATGCCATTGACGAAGGGCGCCGTTCCGTCGATCGGATCGACTACCCATGTCAATCCCGACTGCCCTTCCTGATACCCGTATTCCTCGCCGAGAAATCCGTCTGCCCCAAAAGCTTCCGCCACGCGCCTGCGGATGAACGTCTCGACGTTACGGTCGGCAATGGACACGACATCCTGCAGATCCCGCTTCGTTTCGACCACGAGCGTTTCGCGCCTGTTGAAATAGTCGAGCGCCATGGCGCCCGCCTCCTGTGCCACCGCTTTGGCGAAAGCGAAGCGTGTATCAAATTCGGTCTCTTGCAACATAATGCTGGTACCCCTTGCAATGGCTGTCGTCGGTCCGGGAATTGAGCGCCCCGCACCGACCGAATGTTCAGATATTAGAGGCTCACCCGCTGATAAGGGCGATGCCGCGGCTTCGAAAGCCGAGCGTCGCGTCGGCGGCGGCCGGCAGGATGCGGTCGACGGCGTGGTCGACGATGAAGAGCGTGCCGACGTCGGTTTCGACCTCGTACTCGACATGATCTCCGAGATAGGCCGAATGCAAGATACGGCCGGCAAGCCCTTGCCCACGTCCCTCGGAAAGCGCGATGGCGCCGGGACGAACGGCAAGGCTTGCCGCACCCGGCCTCGCCCGACCGGCAGGCACGCGGTGCTTGAAACCACCGATGCGGATTTCAGCATCGTCGCCATCGATGCCGACCACCTCACATGGGATGACATTCGCTTCCCCCATGAAATCGGCGATGAAGGCGGAAGCCGGCGCTTCATAGAGATCGCGCGGGGCGCCGGACTGGGCGATTTCGCCATCCTTCATGACGATAATGCGGTCGGACACGGCAAGCGCTTCGTCCTGATCGTGTGTGACATAGACGGCCGTGAAGCCCAGGCGCTGCTGGAGTTGGCGGATATCCGTGCGCACCTTGCGGCGCAGGCGTGCATCGAGATTTGAGAGCGGCTCATCGAGCAGCAGCACCTGCGGCTCCAGCACCAGCGCGCGGGCGACGGCGACGCGCTGCTGCTGGCCGCCGGAGAGTTCGGCGGGGAGGCGGTGGCCCATGCCGGCAAGACCGACGAGCGCCAGCCCTTCCTCCGCCTTCTCGCGTGCTTCCTTGCGGCTGAGGCCGGAGGATTCCAAGCCATAGGCGACGTTGTCGCGCGCATTCATATGCGGAAAAAGCGCATAGGACTGGAACACCATCGAGACATCGCGCTCATTGGCCGGCAGCATGGTGACGTCCTTGCCGCCGATGAGGATTTTTCCGGCGGAAGGATGTTCGAGGCCGGCAAGCATGCGCAGCGTCGTCGTCTTGCCGCAGCCGGAAGGGCCAAGCAGGGTGACGAGCGTGCCGGGCTCGATGGTCAGCGACAGGTCGGCAATGGCGGTGAAGGCGCCGAACGTCTTGCGCACGTTCTGGAAGACGACGGAACCGGCTTTCTGGTTGATCATGCGATTTTCTCCTGACGAGAGGAAGCGGAGGTGGCGAGGCCGGCGACGCGGTTGTCACGGCGCAGGCGCCGCTCGCCCACGATGAGCTGGAAGCCGGCGATGACGGTGATCATCACCACAATCAGCATGGAGGAATAGGCGATCGCCACGCCGTATTCGCCATTCTCGACCAGGCCGACGATGTAGGAGGTCGCCATGTTGTATTCGGCGCTGACGAGGAAGATGACGGCGCTGATGGAGGTGATGGCACGCACGAAGGAATAGACGAGCGCGGCAGTGATGGCAGGACGCAGGAGCGGCAGGATAACCTTACGCATCGTACGGAAACTGTTGGCCCGCAAAGTCAGGGAGGCCTCATCCAGGCTCTTGTCGAGCTGGCTCATCGCCGCGATGCCGCCGCGCACGCCGACCGGCATGTTGCGGAAGACGAAGCAGGCGATCAGGATCAGCGCCGAGCCAGTCATTTCGAGCGGCGGCAGGTTGAAGGCCATGATGTAGCTGACGCCGATGACCGTGCCGGGAATGGCAAAACTCATCATCAGGGCGAATTCGAAGGCATTCTTGCCGGCGAATTTCTGACGCACGATGATGTAGGCTGTCAGCAGACCGACGGCGGCTGTCAGCGGGGCGGAGACCAGCGCGATCTCCATCGTTGTCCAAAACGAGTTCCAGGCGACACCCGTCCAGGCAACCCCGTTTTCGAAGCTGATCGAGAAGGCCTTGGCGTAGTGGTCGAGCGTCAGCGAATTGTCGAGGCCCCAGGTCTTCACGAAGCCGCCGATCAGGATCATGCCGTAGATGACGAGCGTGAAAAGGATCCAGGGGATGACGACGGCATGCACACCGATCGACAGCCCGCGGGGCAGGGCGATATGCGATCCGCTGTCGCCCTTGCCGGTGACGGTGGCAAAGTTCTTGCCCGATAGCCAGACGCGCTGGGCGAGGAAGGCGGAGAGCGTGAAGGCAAGCAGCACCATGGCGAGCACGGCGGCGCGCGAGGGATCATTCTGAGAGCCGACGACGGCGAAGAAGATTTCCGTCGAGAGCACGCCATGGCTGCCGCCGAGCACCAGCGGGTTGCCGAAATCGGCCATGCTTTCGATGAAGCCGATGAGGAAGGCATTGGCGAGGCCGGGCTTCATCAGCGGCAGCGACACCCGCCGGAAGGTGCGCCAGCGGTCGGCGCGCAGCGTCGTTGACGCCTCCTCCATCGACGGGCTGACGCCTTCGACGACTCCGATCAGCACGAGGAAGGAAATCGGCGTGAAGGACAGCACCTGCGCGATCCAGATCCCGGTGAGGCCGTAGAGCCAGCGGCCGGGCTCTAGGCCGAACAGTTGCGACAGCCCCTGCGTGACGACACCGGCGCGGCCGAAGAGCAGCGTCAGCGCCAGACCGATGACGAAAGGCGGCGTGATGATCGGCAGGATCGTCAGCAGCCGCAGGCCCTTCTTGAAGGGAAAGCGCGTGCGGGTGGCGACGAGCGCGAAGGCAAGGCCGAGCAGGGTCGAGCCGAGGCCGGTCATGATGGCCAGCCACAGCGTGCGCCAGGCGACGCCGCAGCGGCCGGCGCCGATGACACAGTTGAGGCTCCAGATGCTCGGATCCTGGATGTTGCGGATGAAGTTATCCGCATTGAACGACCCGTCGAAATCCTGCACCGAACCGACGAACATGCTGCCAATCGGGTAGAAGACGAAGACGGCGACGAGGAAGACCAGCAGGGCGATTGCGCTGACCACGAAGGCATCGCCCTTCATGACGCCGCGCTCGGCAAGTCCGAAGGCGAAGAGCAGCACGAAGGTGATGGAAGAGAGGACCGCACCCGCCCCCATGGCCGGCTGGCCGTTCGAAAGTGTGCCGAAGAGCGTGTCGCTCACCGTCCAGTTCCAGCCGGAAAAGCCGATGGCGAGGCCCTGGAGCGAGACGAACAGGACGCCGATCGCGCCGGTCCAGGCGAGCACGGCGCCACGGCGCATCGGGTCCGCCATGCCGCGAGCCGCGACCGCCAGGAGAAGGAGCACGAGCGCAGCGGCAAGCCATAGTCGGCCGTGGGCGAATATCTGTACGAGACCGGGGGCGGCCTCCGTGGAAAGGGGAAAACCGGCCAGCCAACCGAGCCCGAAGAAGCCGTTCTCGATCCGATACCAGGGCAACAGGGTCAATGCGACCACGCCCAGGAGCAGGACCACGTCCAGCCTGCGATAGCCATGTCTCATGGCTGACCTCGCTGTTTTTGAGTGTAGGAAGGCGGCGCCTGTGGAGGCAGGCGCCGCCTGTCAGGACATCAGTTGGCGGCGGCGCCGATTTCGCGATCCCAGCGTTCCAGCAGTGCCTTTCGCTTTGCCGGATCGCCATAGGTCTTGAAGTCGTAGTCGATCAGCTTGATGTCCTCGAAGCGCGGCGCCTCCTTCGGGATTACCGCGCTCTTGTTGGAAGGCAGCTGGAAGGATTTGGCATCCTTCATGCGGGACTGGACTTCAGCCGTCAGCGCCCAGTCGTACCAGATCTTCGCATTGTCGAGATTGCGCGCACCCTTGATGATCGACATGGAGCCGATTTCATAGCCGGTGCCTTCGCAGGGTGTGATCGACTTGACCGGAAAACCTTCCGCCGTCTGCGCCACTGCGTCGTGCACGAAGACGATGCCGAGCGCCGTCTCGCCACGGGCAGCCGCCTTGACGGGCGCCGAGCCGGACTTGGTATATTGCGAGATATTGCCGTTCAGCTTCTTCAGGTAGTCGAAGGCCTGGTCCTCACCCATGATCTGCACGAGAGAGGCGAGCGCCGTGTAGGCGGTGCCGGAAGAATTCGGATTGGCGATCTGGATCTCGCCCTTCAATTCCGGCGCCAGAAGGTCGGCCCAGCAGACCGGCTCCTTGTAGCCTTTGGTTTTGAAGATTTCCGTGTTGTAGCCCCAACCGAGCGCGCCGGCATAGACGCCGACCGTCTTGTAGCCGGAGCTTTCGGCCTGCTTCTTCGCCCAGTCGTTGAGTTCATCGAGCTTCGGCGACTTGTATTCCAGCGTCAGATTTTCCGATGCCGCCTGAAGATGGGGGTCGCCCGTGCCGGCCCACCAGATGTCGGTCTTCGGGTTGCGGGCCTCGGCGCGCACTTTGGCATAGGTTTCGCCGGACGAGAGGCGAACCATGTTCACCTTGATGTCGCTATGCGCCTTCTCGAAATCACCCTTCATCTGCTCGCAGATGACGACGTCGGCCGAGCAGATGAGGTTGAGTTCGCCAGCGGCCTGCGCCGGTAGTGCCCCGAGCGCCGTGCCGGCGAAGAGCATGAGGGAAAGGGTGTTGATTTTCATGCGGGCATCCTCCTGTTGCCTGGGTTAGATTTTCCCATGAACGAGACACAGCGGGGCCTTCGGCCCGCCCGCGGCAGCGCGTTCACGATTTCGGATTGCTGTTTGTCTAAAGGGCTTGTTCAGTTCGTCGCGGCGATTTCCGCATCGAACCTGCGGAGCAGTCGACTTCGTTCTTCCGGCGAGCCGAAGGTGGCGAAGTCATAGTCCACCATTTTGATCATCGAAATGTCAGGTGCTGCGAGCGGCAGACTGGATTTCGCGTTTGATGGCACCTGGTTCTGGCCGGACGCCGCTCCGGTCCCCTGCCCTTCCGGGCTCAACGCGAAATCGACGAAGCGCTTTGCTTCCTCGATGTTCTTCGCACCTTTGACGATGCTCACGGCGCCGATCTCGTAGCCGGTGCCTTCGCAGGGTGCGACGATCACGAGGGGAAAGCCCGCTTGCTTCTGCGTGACGGCGTCATGCATGAAGGAAATACCGATAAGGGTTTCTCCGCGCGCCGCCGCCTTGATAGGCGCAGCTCCGGAAGGGGTGTAACGCTCGATATTGCGGTTGAGCGCGGCGAGATAACGGAACGCCTCATCCTCGCCGAAGAGCTGCACCAGCGTCGCAAGCGTGGTGAAGGCGGTGCCGGAAGAATTCGGATTGCCGCTCTGGATGCGGCCATGATAGGCGGTATCCGTCAGGTCCTTCCAGCAGGTCGGCGCCGGCAACTTCAGCTCGAGCAGCAGATCGGCATTGTAGGCAAAGCCGAGCGCCCCGGCATAGATACCGGCCGAGCGGCCGCCGGACATGGCGAAGAAATTCTGCGCCCAGGGCAGCATGTCGCGCTCATGGGCCGGCTGATAGGGTTCGAGAAGATTTTCAGAGCCAGCCTGCAGATGGGTGTCGCCCGTGCCGCCCCACCAGACATCGACGGTCGGCGCTGCTTTCCTCCGCCCGGATCTGATTGAGAATATCGCCGGTGCTCTTGCGGGTTACCGAAATCTCGTGCCCGGTCTTTGCCTCATAGGCCGTCTTCATCGCGGCGCACCACATCTCGTCCACACCGCACAAAACGGTGAGTGACGGGGCAGCCATGCCGGTGCCGGTGCTCGCCAGCCACAAAGCCGCGACCGCGCTAAAAGCGGTGATGCCTCTCACGATTTCCTCCCGTTGGACCTTGCGTCCCAATCTCCGCAATAAGGATGTCAGATCTGCCGCGTTGCGCAATCGAAGAATGGTTACGGTTTTTACAGCTTTGCCGGCGGCGAACCCCTCAAAAATGACAAAGGTTACAAATGTGACAAAGCGCATAACACGAGCCCGCTTTGAAGATCGTGACAGCCCTGCCTATAATGGATGCGGGAGGACGTGCATGTGTTGAATGAGAGGATCTGCATTCTGATCGTCGAGGACGATCCGGACATGGCGGAGCTTATCTCCGACCTCGTGGAGGCGGAGGGCTGGACGCCGCTCACCGCGCCGTCGGCGGAGGAAGCGGCGATCGTGCTTTCGCGCGAAACAGTGCATCTCGTGCTCGTCGACCATAACCTGCCCGGCACCTCCGGCCGTACCTTCGCGCAGCGCCTGCGGGCGCAGACCAATATCGATGATCGAGGGCGAGTTGCGGGCTGGTACCCTGGTCGTTCCTTTCGACATCCGCCTTCCGCTTCCCGAGAGCTACTACCTTGCTTCGGATCGTTCCGCTTTTGAAAAGCCCTATGGAAGAGAATTTCGTATGTGGGTGATGGGAATCGCAAAAAAACAGTCGGTTGCGTCCTCCCCAAACCGCATGGCGTAATCTTAAGCGGATCCTCGCAACTGCGGCTCTTGAATACCTGATTTTACCATCCATATACCATCCACATGGATGGAGAACGATCATGGCGGACAATATACGCAGGCTTCCCGACAAGGGGACTGAATCGGAAAAGATCACAATTAATCTTGGCTATGTCGATCTCGGCCGCATCGACCTCCTCGTTCAGGAGGGATTCTACTCAAATCGCACCGATTTCATCCGCACTGCGATCCGGAACCAGCTGGGCATTGAAGGCGAGGCGGTAAAGCAATCGATTGTCCGTCACACGCTCGAACTTGGACTGCGCGACTACAGCAGAACCGACTTGGAGTCCGTCAAAGCGGCTGGAGAAAGACTGAAGATCAAAGTGGTGGGCCTCGCCCGTATCGCGTCGGATGTAACGCCAGACCTCGCTCTTGCGACAATCGAATCCATCACCGTGCTCGGCGCGCTTCAGGCCAGCCCGGAACTGAAATCCGCGCTCGCAGAGCGCATCCGATAAGCTAATCGCACCGTCAACAAGGATACTACCCATGAATGATGAATTTGCTGCGGCCATGCGCCGGGCAACGCTCTTCACGCGTGCCTCGAACCCTTCGGAAGCCACCCGAGTAATCCTGGATACTCTTGCCGGGCGAACCGTCTCAGGCGAACCTGGAACGGCGGTTTCCGACATCATGCCCCCGCCCGCGAATTCGCGCCCGAAACCATTTCCGATAGATCCTCACGCCCAGCTCATAGAGCCTGCGGCAAAACCGGAATCCACTTTCGCCGAGACGAATACTTTTCAACGATCGCCGCGGGTGCGACGGCCGCTGGGAGACACGCTCAGGATCCTCAGTGAAGGACGCTCGATGGCCGGGAAGCTGCCATCATTTTCAGACGGCGGCCTTCCCGGCATGACGCGACGCTCCCTCAAGCCTGTAATCCCGGACGGTGCACAATATCTGGCACGCTCGTTCACGTGTGCGGCGGGCACGCGAAGCTACAAGCTCTACGTTCCGGCCTCCGCGCCAGCCGTGCCGCGAGGCCTCGTCGTCATGCTGCATGGTTGCAAGCAGGATCCAGACGACTTCGCGATTGGAACCGACATGAACGCCGCCGCCGAAGCAAATGGCCTGGTGGTGGCCTATCCCGGCCAGACGGCAGCGAACAACGCATCATCTTGCTGGAACTGGTTTCAGCCATCGGATCAGAGACGCGGCGCTGGCGAGCCTGCGATCATCGCCGGCATCACGGAAGAGATCATTCGCGACTTCGAACTCGATCGCAGCCAGATCTTTGTTGCGGGCCTGTCTGCCGGCGGAGCGATGGCGGCGGTGATGGCCGAGGCCTATCCTGATCTCTATGCAGCGGTGGGAATCCATTCCGGGCTGGCCTGCGGATCGGCCACCGACGTCGTTTCGGCATTCACCGCTATGCGTGGGGAAGGCAGTCCTATCTCTCGCAGGAGAGACCCGAAAGATTTAGACGCGGCGTGCCAGGTCCGCACGATCGTTTTCCACGGCGACGCTGACCGGACGGTTCATCCCTCCAACGCCGATCGGATCGTCGCGACGACAACCCCATCTGCGCGGGGTGGCGCAGTGAGCAAGCCCGGCCGTTCTGCTGGCGGCCTGACCTATGAAACAACCGTTCTTACGGACGAGAATGGAAGGCCCGCACTGGAATACTGGCTGGTGAACGGCGCGGGGCATGCGTGGTCAGGCGGACATGCCGACGGGTCATATACAGATCCTCGAGGGCCGAACGCCACAACAGAAATGGTCCGCTTCTTCCTCGATCAATGTAAATGATGATCGATTGGCTGTCACGTGGCCAAGCCTTCCTCTGATGTCTCACATCGTCTGGAACCATATCCTGGGCATGCGGTTCTGCCGCCAGCCCGAGGAGCATCTGATGACGATTTACAGGTTTCGGTTCAAGCATCAGGACGGCGAAGTGGCGAATGAAGAGTGTTATGAATTCGTCGATCTGGCGGCTGCCCTCGATGAAGCGAAGCGCGTTCTGGGAGAGATTGCCGGAGACGGGTTGCCAAGCGGTCCCGATGAAACCATCGCTGTCGAACTGCTAAACGTAGGGGGGAACTGCGATTGCACGTGTCGGCCTCACCCTGCCAATCGATTTCCTATCTGCATAGCTGCAGACAGTCGCCGCTCCGACTAACGACTTTACAGCTGATGCCCTCGCTGCTTTTCATTCGATTTCAGGGCATTCAGCCGGGTCGCTCGCAACTTCTCCGTCTTCATTCTTTCAGCCCTAAGACTGTCCTCAATGATCGCTGTCGCAACAGTTTTGGATTGCGCGAAATCTCCCTTCGGAGACATCCCGTGAGGCCTGCGTTTTCCATTCTGCATGTTCAATCTCCAGCGCCCTACAAGGATAGTCGGAGATGAAACGGCCGCAATAAACTTGACATGATTGAAGCAATCAGGCGCTGGGGGTCCGCAGGAACGTGGCGTCGAGAGCGCCAGGACCGCTTTGGCATGCTCGCAGTTGCTGGATCCAAGATCATGAAAAATAGCAGAAGTCCTGCGAATCGGACGCTTCCACGTGACTTGGCCGCCTTGAAGGGACCCGAACCCACGACCCTGATATTACGATTTTCCTTGTGCAACATCGCGGATCAAAGAAGCCGATAGCAAAGCATGAGCTGTTGCACTTAATCTGAGATTCCCCTCGCCAGGAGTCTTAAATTATCTGCCAAAGGATTTCTCAAACGGGTTTTCCTAGCAGTGACTTGGTCAGTTCGAGGTGAACTGACCGGGTTTCCGGCAGAGGCACGCTCATGGTCGAGGACAGAAATATCATCCGAATGCGCAAATGGCTTGCCCCGGTGCGGGGTATTGACGCACAGCGTCGGCGGCCCTGAAGTAGATCAGGCTCCATGTGAGATGCTGCTTGGCAACGCCATTCTTCGTGTCGCCAGGTTGGATCAGTCTGTTCGCAGCACGGCGGCTGCGACAGTCACACTCGATGGCATTGAGCTTGATTGCGAAGATTGCAGGTGGCTCGCTCTCAAATACGGAGACCGTCTCGAAGTTCGCGAGTAACGACATCCCACTGTCATATCTGAGGTCGGCACTCCCGGCGGACAACGCGTAGAGTGTAGTGGCGAAGGAGCTTACCAACGTCGACGATCCGATGGCCAGCATAGCAAGGAAATAAAACGCTGAACGCAAACGACGGGTTGCTCGCCTGCAGTATGCGCTGGCAGGCGAGCAATAGGAGCGATGATCACCCCTGCTTTCTGAGGGCCGCAAGCAACTCCTGCGCCAGAGGTCCAGCGGAAGCCGGATTTTGACCAGTGATGAGGCGACCATCGACGACGACATGAGGCTCCCAGTTCGCCGCAGACGAATAGATAGCACCCTCGCCCGTCAAGGCATCTTCAAGCTCGAACGGCACATCCTCGCGGGCGTAGTCGTATTCCTCCTTTTTCGAGAAGCCCGTCACCTTTTTGCCGCGTACGAACGGTGTTCCGTCGCCAAGATCAACGCCAAGTAACGAGCACGGTCCATGGCAGACCGCGCTGACGATCTTGCTCGTCGTCCAGGCGCGCACGATCGCACTCTGGACCTCACGATTGCGTTGGATGTCGACCATCGGCCCCAGGCCTCCGGGAATGAGGATCGCATCATAATCCGCGGCGTTCACTTCGCACAGCCGACGACTGCGGTTCAGTCGGCGGAAAGCCTTGCTCCCACGAAACTCTTTCTGCGCGACGTCTTTCTCGTCATAGGCGTCAAACGGAGTCCATCCGCCAGCAGGTGACGCGAACTCGACGGCGACGCCCGCCTTGTCGAGGACGTCAAACGGATGAGCAACCTCCGCGAAGAAGAAACCGGTGGGACGATTATGCGGACCGATCACTGCTGCATTTGTGACGATGAATAGAACGTGCTTTGTCATTTGCTTCTCCGTTTGTTTATACTTGGCATACGGGAATCTTGCTCGTTGGCGGACGCCACCCGCGTACTTAAAGTGTCACCGCCGGCTCGGTGGAGCGGCGTCTAGAGTTTGGCCAATTCACGATCCAGGAAGCCGCGAATTAGCGGAACCATTTCATCCAACTTGTCTTCGAGCGCGAAGTGTCCGGAATCGAGCAAGTGGATTTCGGCCTGTGGCAGATCCCGAAGGTAGGCACGCGCTCCTTCCTCAGGGAAAACCTTATCGTTCTTTCCCCAGACAATTAGCGTCGGCGGCTGATGGTCGCGGAAGTATTTCTGGAATGCTGGATAGAGCGGCACGTTGGTACGGTGGTCATAGAAGAGATCCATTTGTATATCTTTGTTACCGGGCCGATCCAGGAGCGCTTGGTCCTGGACCCAGTTGTCAGGACTTATGCGGCTGACGTCCGACACTCCGTCGGTATATAGGAACTTGGTCGCCTCGAGGGTCACCAGGCCAGATAGCGCGTCCCGGTGTATGCTCGATCCGTCCGCCCAATAAGCCTTTATCGGCTCCCAGAGTTCTCGCAGACCCTCATCGTAGGCGTTTCCATTTTGGATAATCAACGCGGTGACACGATCGGGGTGTTTCAGTGCAAGCCTGTAACCGACAGGTGCGCCGTAATCCATCACGTACATCGCGTAGCTCTGGACACCGATACCGGACACCAGCTCGTCGACGATGTCTGCATACGCCCCAAAGCCGTATTTGAAATCCTTGTGATCCGGAGCGTCGGAATGCCCAAAACCGGGAAAATCGGGGGCGATAACGTGGTATCGATCCACCAGTTGGGGAATGAGATTTCGGAACATGTGTGAAGAGGTTGGGAACCCGTGAAGCAAGAGCACGACGGGAGCGTCCGCCGGTCCAGCCTCCCGATAGAAGACGTTCAAGCCCTGGATCTTGGCTGACCGGTAGTGCACGGTGACGACCGGAGCGTGCATCTCTGGGGCGGTCTGCGCACCGGCATTCGCGGTCCGCGCAATAGGTGCCGCGGAGACGATAGCTAGCAGCAAGGCTAAGACAAAACGGCGCATGCACGTTCTCCCTTCTTACGATCGGACAGTGCTCATTTCGTTGCTGGATATTGCCTGACCGCAGAACCCCGAACGAGTTAATCGTCGTAAATCCCAGGGAAACGAGCATCGCGGTTGACCTAGGGCGTAACATCGCTGGCGCTGGATGGGGCGTTGGTCCGGCGAAGACGCCCAGGCGCGGCAACTGGACTGCAACAGTCAAACCGCAGTTACAGCGACGTTGAGCTAGCCAAGTAACAGGGCGGGCCAAAAACGGGTATTGAACACCGTCAAATCGGAAAGTTGCTATCCCCACTCGCGCGCAGCCGCCGCGTTTCACGCATGTTTACATCATTTCACCTGCGTTGCGGCCACTTCTGTCGTATTGCTCGATTAAGTCGAAAGCCCGCGATGGCGGAACGTGCCGCCAACCAACGGCCGGGAGACGCGAATGCCATCCGTTCTGACCGATTTGTGGATACAGTTCGCTATACTGTTCGGAGCCAGAGCAGCCGCCCATATAGTGTCTCCTGCTCCTGGAACCCGTCGACTGATCATCGACTGCGTGTTTTTCTTGGCACTGACTGCCTTACTGCTTTGGAACGGCATACCGCCCTACTCTGTGGAAGACCTGGGGTCTGCGGTAACGTCGCGCTTCGTGCACGGGAGCCTCAAGACCATATGGTGGCTGGCGGGTGCAATGGTTTTAGCGAATTGCGCGCGCGTCTTTCTAATTCTTGAACACAAGCCGCGCGAAGGCAGACTTCTTCAAGATCTCGTCATAGCAATTATCTACGTAAGCGCCGCGTTATGCATCATAGCCTATGTGTTCAGCCTGCCGGTCGGAACGATAATTGCGACATCCGGCGTCTTCGCTATCGTACTCGGCCTTGCCCTTCAAAGCACTTTAAACGACGTGTTCTCGGGCATCGCGCTCAACCTCAACAGGCTCCTTTCTGTGGGGGACTGGGTCGTTCTGGACGATAACGTTCAGGGCAAGGTCGTGGAGACCAACTGGCGGTCCACACAGTTTCTCAACAAAACGGACGACCTCGTTGTTGTCCCCAACAGCATCTTAGCGAAGAGCCGGATAACAAATCTGAGTGTCCCAGACATCTCACATGGAGCCAGCCTGACTGTTAAGATGCAAGCGAGTGTGCCACCCAAAGCCATCGAAGAGATGATGCATCAGGTGCTGCTTGGTAGCGGGGAGATATTGAGATCGCCAAGCCCATCGGTCTCGATAACGGGTATGAGCCGAGACTGCATCGAGGTGGAACTTTCATTCCGTGTACCCACCTTGTTATCTGTTGCGAAGGCGAGGAACGAAATATTCGACCTGATTTATCGCCACACCTTCGCTGCCAGCTTGCCACTTGCTTCAGACCCTCCCGCGGAAAAAACGGCGGCGGGTGCTGGAAAAC
Source organism: Rhizobium sp. L9 (assembly GCF_002531885.1). NCBI lineage: Bacteria > Pseudomonadati > Pseudomonadota > Alphaproteobacteria > Hyphomicrobiales > Rhizobiaceae > Rhizobium > Rhizobium sp. L9. The sequence goes on from NZ_NWSZ01000027.1 coordinate 81,629, forward strand.
CTGATTTCGTTAAGAGCCTCATCAGCTTGGCACCGATTTTCGCCAATCTCACGAACGACGAAGCGAACGCACTGGCCTCTTCCGCCGAGCGCATATTGATGAAGCAAGGAGCGGTAATCGCCACGAAGGACTCAACGACTAGCGCACTTATGATGTTGGCACGTGGCGTCGCGATTGTCGAAGACGGTGTTGAGGACGGAAGGATTGAGTTCGCAAGGCTCTCGCCTGGAGACGTTCTTGGAGAAAGAGGCGTTTTGCTGGGTAGTAAGGAAGTGGCTGATACCAAATGCCTTACGGATGTGACGCTATATCAGATAAGCAAAGGCAAGATTGCAGAGATACTTAGAGAACGCCCCGCCATCGCTGAGGACCTCGCAGCTTTGCTGCTTACGCGCACAAAGGCGGAGGACGCGCTTCACCAAGCCAGCAGTGACCGCGCTTCCACGACAGTCCCCGACCTGAGGATGCGGATCCTTAGGCTCTTCCATCTCTAGGAATTCCCGTGCTTTAGCAGGATTTAACGAGATGCGTGACCTCGTGTGTTCTAGCCTGGATGTCGTGGGAGAGCATCCCACGCAAAAATGACGATCGACGGCCAATGCTGCCACTTTCCCACTAGGCGGCCTCTCATCGACGCCGCCCGGATGCAACGGGAAAGTCAAACAATCGATCGAGTTTTCACGCCGAAAATCGGCAAAAAGGAGACTTCAGATGATGACGATTTTGTCGACCGCAGCACTTCTGCTTTCAAGTTTGGCGTTATCGACCGCGGCCTGGTCCGCGGATGGGGCTGCAAAAACAGTCGTACTTGTCCACGGCGCTTTCGCCGACGGGACATCGTGGCAAAAGGTAATTCCGCGCCTGGAGAAGGCTGGCCTCAAAGTAATAGCCGTCCAAAATTCTCTGGACTCGCTTGAAAACGATGTCATCGCTACCAAGCGCGCGATCAAGAACGCCGAAGGCCCTGTAGTTCTCGTCGGCCACTCGTGGGCAGGCGTTGTCATAACGGAAGCTGGAACTGATCCGAAGGTGAAGTCTCTAGTCTATGTGGCGGCCTACGCGCCCGATAAAGGGCAGTCGTTAGAGGACGTTACGTCTAAATATCCCCAGCTGGAAAGCCGCAAGGAATACGTGAAGGACGACGACGGCTTCTTGAGGATCAGCGACCAAGGCATCAAGAAGTACTTCGCAGCTGATCTCGACCCTGAATCTAAAGCGGTTGTAGCTGCGACGCAGGGTCCGTTCCACGTCAGATGCCTTAGCGCAAAGGTCTCGGAAGCGGCGTGGCGCGAGAAACCGACTTTCATGGTGGTGGCAACCAAAGACCAGATCATCCCGCCACAGCTCGAGAAGGATCAGGCTAAGGCGGCCAACGCCAAGGCGATCGAAATACCTTCAAGCCATGTCGCGATGCTATCGCATGCCGAGGAAGTATCGGATCTGATAATTCAGGCGGCAAAGTAAAGTGGATGGGAGAAGGCGCGATGACGAGCTATTACGAAATGACCTACCGCCGGCTCGCCGTCGAAGACACGGAGATCTTCTATCGCGAGACGCATCCAAAAGATGCGGCATCGACTTCTCCTCCCATTTTGCTACTGCACGGGTTTCCTTCAACGTCGCATCAATACAGAGCACTTATGGAGCGACTTGGAGGAAGCTTCCGCATGATCGCTCCCGATTATCCCGGGTTCGGTCAAAGTACCGCTCCTGTCAGCAAGAAGGAGGGAGGAACATTTGAATACTCATTCGACAACCTTTCACGTGCCATCGAGGCTTTTATAGATGCCCTTGGCCTAACCAGGGTGATCCTTTACATTTTCGACTTTGGTGCCCCAGTGGGGATGAGGATCGCAACCAGAAGGCCGGAACTCATAGCCGGCCTGATCATTCAAAACGGAAACTGTTATGACGCCGGATTGTCGGAGGCAGCAAAGAGGCTAATGTCGGCTGGACCAGAGGATCCCGCAGTCACCGCCGAACTATCAGGGCTGCTCACAGCAGAGGGAGTTCGCTTCCAGTACCTCGCGGGAACATCGCGGCCGGAACGTATAATGCCGGACAATTACGATCTCGATTTGCTCTACATCGAGCAGCCGGGTCGCAAACAGCCACAACTTGACCTGCTTCTCGACTACAAGAGCAACCTGCCCCTTTACCCGCAATGGCAGGAATGGCTGAGAGCCAACGTGCCGCCCGCACTGATCGTCTGGGGTAAGAACGACCCCTTCTTTACTTCGGCAGGAGCACAGGCATACCTGGACGATCTCCCCAATGCTCACCTACAATTTCTCGAGACTGGACACTTCGCGCTCGAGGAATGCCTCCCTCAGATCGCGTCCCTGATCGGCCAATTTTTGGCTGCCTTCAACGCTCGCACCCCCCAGACGTGAAGCTTAGCGTGCGAAAAACTCGGACAATTTCGAATTTTGCGAGATTGCGCGATCATCGATGAGTACTTCAACGATGGAGAAATTGCATGCTAATGTTTCCTACGTTCGCCTTTGCCGCCCTCGCCCTCGGCATCTGTGGATAGCGGTTCAAATCCGTTTGTCTCCGAGACCGCCAAGACGGACTCGACCCTGGTTCTGGCCACCGCGACCAGCGAAGATTCAAACCAAAGCGGAAGTGACGCTGCCGTCACTTCGATGCCAAGAAATGCGTTTCCATCCTCGCGGAACGCCCAGAGGAGAGCACTGCGCAGGTCAGCCGACCGGGTAACCAAACCGATACCTCGGCTCAATTATGTTCTTTCTAATATTGGGGTAGCATCATGTCCGTCGCCACCTCCTCCCGAGGCGACCGAGGACCAAGGCTTGCTGGTCTCGCCTCCCACCGCCGCCTGCGATACGCTCCAAGAGAGCCGCCCCCCGCCGGGGCGGCTCGCCTTTCTAGTTCATCGCAACGGATCCAGCCACCTCTCTCGAGGAGCTACCGCTCGAGACGCGTTGCCTCGAACAGGAACCACAGCCTGCCTTCCGCCTCGTCGATCCAGTTCTCGGTGAGGCTCGTTGTCGCATGGTCATCATGTGAAGAGGTCAGCTCATGTAGCTGACGTAAGATACGGACAAGCTGCTTGTTGTCGTCACGAAGCTCGGACAACATGTCTCTTGGCGTCACGAAATCCGCGTCATTATCGAGGATCCTTTGAAGTCGCGAGATATGACCTATCGATTTCAGCGTCGGCCCGCCAACCTTTCGAGCACGCTCGGCGATATCATCCGTCATCGCGAAAATCTGGGCTCCTTGCTCATCAAGCATCAAGTGATAGTCGCGAAAATGCGGTCCGGACACGTGCCAATGAAAGTTCTTGGTCTTGAGGTAGAGTGCGAAAACGTCCGCCAACAGAGCCGTGAGCGCTGCCGCGATATCACGGGTTGCGTCCTCCCCCAGGTCCGTCGGCGTTGAAAGCGGAAGGCTTCGGTGTTGATGCGCTACTTTTCTGTCCATGGCGTTATCCTTTGATGGGGAGGAAGCTCAACAGAGCCAGTGCAAGTTTACCCGCTGGAACGCCCGCAGAGAAACTTTCGATGGTTTAAATACACTATACTCGAGTGCAACGAGAGGCTTGGAGGCCTTATACCGGGGTATAGTCATGGCTTGGCCCAACCGCGCGGACGCGCAGTAACGATGACCTCATGCAGCCGGCCCTGATTGAAACGACATCGGATCAGCTGGTTTGGCGTTCTATCGGGACAATGCCGCATTCAGGCAAAGACCGGCATCACGAGGCTCCGAGCGTCGGTTGTTCGCTCCCGGGTGTCCTTGAAGGCGCTGTCGTCCGCGTTCGCAAGAGTTTGGGACCGTTCGAAGGAAAGGTGCAGCGAGACGTCCTTTACCAACTCTGCCAAGGTCTTCGCCTGCATTTTTTTCATCAATTTTGCACGATGCACTTTCACGGTGATTTCGGTGATTCCAAGGAGGGCGGCGATCTGCTTGTTCAACAGTCCGTCGACAACGCCCTCCAAGACCTCGCGCTCTCGTGACGTCAAGGAGTGAAAACGCCGGTCAATCGCAGCCTTGGAACGATTGATGCTGGCACGCTGCCTATACGCCAGATCAGCGGCGCAAACGGCGTCGAGGACTTCCTGCTCCCGGAAAGGTTTCTGAATAAAGTCGAATGCGCCGGCCTTCATCGCGCGCACGCTCATGTTCACGTCTGCGAAGCCGGTCATGAACACGATCTGGGACTGCGAGCCTCGATGCGACAGGCGCTGCTGAAGATCAAGGCCACTCATCCCCTGCAGCCTTACGTCCAGCAAAATACAGCTGGGTTCGAGGGTAAGTGGAGATGAGAGAAACTCGGAGGCTCCGACGAAAGTCACGACCGGAAACCCAACGTTCTCGATCAGGCTCGATACCAGCATGCGAGTGTCGGGATCATCCTCGATGACTGCAACGCACCCCAGATTATGAAGATCGTCATCCCGAGTGGAACTCGTTGCTCGCCTTGATGTAGAAATCATCATTGACTTTTCCTCTCGCGTTTCGACACGTTAACTTTACGCGTGCTTCCCCATGACAAAACGTTGAAGTCAGTGAAATGGTGTCAAACGGCGAGAAAGCCGAGGGAAACCCACTCCTCTCACTATTGCCCGCCGTAGCCCCTCCCACTACGGCCGTATGCCCTGATGAAGGCTTGCACCGTCAATGCAAGATCAGCAACGGCCTGGTCCAATTCGTCGCCGGACTTTTGGAACGGCATGGGTAGATCCCCCAATGTCCAAGTCCTGAGCTGCATCTCGAGAACCGATGACATGGCTTCGTAGTAGTCGGCTCGCTGTGTATCGACCTGAGGATCGTGGTCTCCGAGAGTTTCGAAGACTGCAGACGCTCCGCATACATTTCTCAGCGCCAGGAGAACACTATTCAGAGCATCTGAGCTGGCTATGGCACCGTTGCCGAGACTTAGTCCCATCGCCGCAACCTCAGCCCTGGAGCTGCCGACACCCGCGTCTGCCTGTGCCTTCGCAATCTCCGCCGAATGCGGCCCGTGGCGCGACCTTCGCACGCTGGACGCAAATGACAGGTTTGCGGATACGGCTGTCCGGAGAGTATCGGAAATCGCGACACGATCGTCGGTCGGGAATATCAATATGCTCGCAACCACACCGAAGAGAGCACCAAGACTCTCGTTCACCGCTCTTAAAAAGATCAGATCGTCTGCGGGTCTGATGAGGTCAGAGAGCAACATGAACATCGGCGTCAGGAAGATCGTGAATAGCGCGTAATTCACCGTGCGTAAGGCAATGACCGCGGCCGCGAGCGGAACGATCGTTAGAGCCATCGCACCGTCGCCAGGGCTGTTCATGAGCAACCCCGCGGCGACCAACCCGCCGAGGAGAGTGCCTGTTGCTCGCTCCAACACCCGGGCCCAGGTGTTCCCCAAAGCCGGCTGCATCACGACCAAAGTCGCAATCGTTCCCCAGTATGACAAGGTCACTCCAAGCCACCTCTCCACCAGATGGCAAGCGGTCACAGCTGTGGCCACCCTTAACGCTTGATGCCACACAACAGACGGCATCGCAGGCCTCTCGAAGATCGTCGCTAATAGGCCCGTGGATAAAACATCTTGCCGTTGTTCCGGGCTTGTTGTTCCGCCCAGAGACATCAGTGCGATGGCCGCGCCCTCTATGCACCTGCCGAAAGCCTTGTTTTGGTCTTCGGCCGCGCGGTGGAGAGACCTTGCGTCTTCGTTGATTCGAGCCGAGGTCATGGCTCCTGAGTCCAAGCAATCGATCACTTCCCGCAACAGCTCGTCTAAATCGCGAAGTAATGTGACATTATCTTCGCTGAACACCCCGCCTGACCTGCGTAGGTGCCCGAGAGCGATCAGATTACCTAGTAACCTCGAGGCTACGTCAACCGCGTGACCGTGCGGCTTGCTCCCCAAAAGACGTCGCGCAACGATTTGGCGACCTCGCTCAATAGCGATCCTCACGGCCCTACGGGTCAGCGTCTCATATTGCAGCCAGGCCGCGCTGTCGCCAACTGGAGATCGGTCGAGATCGATCAGCGCGCTCAGCATCGTCCGCAACCGGCTGTAGATCGTCACGAGCAACAATCTGCCCGGGGCATTGGTGTGGTTCGGCCATATCAAGGTCGATATGAGGATTGTCGCCGTCGATCCGAGCAGGAAGCAACCTCCAAGTTGGAGCGCTCCCTCGAATGGACGGGGTGTCGACACACCGATCACAACTGCAATTGCGGAGATGAAGCTACCTTGGGCGGGTCCGGGTCCGAACGCGGGCGCGTAGGATCGACCTAGACAGCACAATGCGACGAGAGTGAAGAGCGTTGCGGTAGCAGCCACGGTGCCGAAGTGAGCACCGAAGGATGAGAGGGCAAACACGATCGCGCCTAGGATCGCAAATTTCGCCATGACACGGAAGCGAGACCGGGCTCCGCCGAACGGGTCGCAAAGGGAGGTCCAAAATGCGGCGACAACGCTGAATGCCAAGTCTGGTATATCAAGGCAGATTGCACCGGCTAGCAAAAAAGCGATCGAAATTGCCGCTCGAACCCCATCGAGAATGTCCAACTGTTCAGGGACGACAGCATATACCTGTCCTTCAGACCACAAGGTCCGTCGCGAAACAAATGACACGAGCCTCGAAGTTAGGCGCATTTGTTGTGTGCTCTTCCGGTAGAGGTGGCGGCCCATCGGCACCACAGCTGAGGCAGGTGATCCGGCGGCAGCGAATGGCCCTTGGCGCATACGCTAGCGGCTGCTTCGAGCGCCCGCGGGTTGAGCCTGGTTGTTTCGCGGGAAATCACGTTCAGCTTGCGAGCGCCGTGTCTAGGCGCTGTCGTAGAAGCGAGTTGGCTGTTCGTAGGTCGGCGGTTTCGGAACCGTCCTGAAAACTTCGGACGATTTCAGCAAGCTTGCTGAAGCCTTCCTCCGTCGTATTAAGACCCATCGATCTGTCGGCCTTTATGCGGGCGAGGTGCAATCGAAGCTCCCATCCTAGCGCCGACGTTCTGCGCGCAATTGCGGTACCATCGTTTAAAAGACGATGTACCACATTGAAGTTCGAGTGTGGCGACGAAAGGAGGATCATGGCCTTCGTCCGTAAAAGCTCCGGCAGAAGGTAGGTCCCACCAGCGCGTTCGCACAGACCCAGTGCAGTATCGATGGCCGAAACCGCTTCGGTATGCTCGCCAGCGATGGCAAGTCCCTCTGCGAGGGCACGAAGGGTTCCGAATATCAAACTCTGAAAGCCGATCGAACTCACCGATCGTAATTTCCCGCGCAACAAATCTATGCTCTGTTCCGCTTCGCCACGAAGGACCAGAAGCTGGCCGCGCACCGCCATGCCAGCTTCACGGTATCCGGACAGATTGCCATTTGTCGCCGTTAGTTCAGCCAGTTCATCGGTCAGGATATCCGCTCGATCTAGCTCGCCGCTGTCCAGAAAAACGGTTATGCCCATTAGCAGGCTCAAACATAAAGCGGCTGGTTGGCTTCTTGCCTCCTCGATGGCACTCTCGGCCATCTGCAACGCTGTTTCCGGCGAGCCTCGGAGCCACGTGACGCGCGCTTGGGCGATCTTCGCTAGCGCAAGGTGGGCCTGCTCGAAGTACCCCAATCTCGACGGAGAAAATCCGGTGGCTCGCGCGAGACTATAATCGTAAGTGGCCGCGGCCTCGAATTGCTCTCCGAGCATGTGGTACATCGTTCCCAGCATCCAGCCCGCCACAAAATTGTCATACGAGCCACTGTGGTGATCGACCTTGTTCGCGTAAGCTTCTGCAACGTTGAGGCCCGAACGGAAATCGCCCTGCTTCAGATAATACATTCCCAATCCCGCCAACAGGTGAGATTCTATGCGATGGTTTTTGAGGCGACGGCTGAGCGGCAGTCCGATATCGAATAAGTTCGCAACCTCCGTATCGCCGCCATGCCCAAAGAGCGTTGCGATCGTGAGACTCTCCAAAAGCTTGAGGTGCAGCTCCGTGTTTTGATGTTTGGGCGGCAAAAGCTCTAACGCGCGTTGGCACCATCTTCTACACTCATCGAACTGCATCAAATCTTGGAAGGTTTCGAGCAGGAGACAACATGTCTCAACTCCGATCTCGGCGTCTCCGCCTTCAGAGAACGCCCACTCAAGCGCAGTGCGTACGTTTCCAATGTCGAAATCGTGCAGCGAGGTGTTTTTGCCCGATCCGCCCTCGCGGGCGCGCATTCTTCTTAGGTAAAAAAGGGCATGTCTTCGTTGAGTTTCGTGCCGCCCAGGTTCGCGCGTCAGCCTGAAGGCCGCGTATGTTCTGACGATCTCCCGGAGTTTCAACGCGCCGGTTGTCTCATCCACCCCTCCCGACGACACCATGGATTTGTCGACCAACTCACTTATCGCCATCGAAACATCGGCGTCACTTATGCCGGATCCAGCAACGACATCCGTCGCCGCATCTATCGTGAATTCGCTGGCGAACACAGATAGCCTGTTCAAGACCGTTTGGGTGTTCTTCGACAGAAGAACGTAGCTCCAGTCGAGCAGCGATTGAACAGTCTGGTGCCGAGGTGTCGCGTCCCTGTCGCCGCGCCAACGGAGCGTTAACTGATTATCCAGCAGCTCCAATACTCCGTCCAATCCATACATGCCAACGCGGCTGGCCACCAATTCTATCGCGAGGGGATTCCCGTCCAACCGCCGGCAGATAGCAGCGACTATGGCGGCCTCCTCGTCAGCGAGGGCACCTTTGTGGCCACCGTCAACGGCTCGGCTCATGAAAAGCTCAACCGATGGCCATGCCAGAGCGTGGTTCGCAGTCATCCGTCCCGTATTGGGGGGGGTTCCCAAGGGCCGCAAGAGATACACCGCCTCCCCCGTGACCCGTAGTGCCTCGATGCTCGTCGCAAGCACGTGCGTAGAAAGTGAATGTTTCAGGACGAACGAAACCGCATCGGCAACCCCATTGATGACATGCTCACAGTTGTCGACGATCAACAGGCTCCGCCTTTTAGAAAGCCATGTAACCGCGTCGCGAAGCGGATCGCTGCTTCGGACACTTGAATTGACCGATGATGCGACGGCGGCCGCGACTAGAGCGTCATCCGTGACAACACTGAGATCCACGAACCTGATCTCATCGAAGTTCCGGAGGCTACGCGCCAAGGCTGTGACAAGAGTGGTTTTACCAACCCCACCTGGTCCCACCACCGTGATTAACCGGCGCTCTTGGACGGCACGCTCCAGTTCTTCAAGATTGGAAGCCCGACCCAAAAACTTGTCCGAGCGAGACGCGATCGGAATCTTGATCTCGCGTTGAATGATGACGGGATCGTCGAAAACTGCTTCGTCGGAGATGCTGTGGGAATGCGCAGAGGATACGTCCTGTTGCGTTTTGACAGGCATCACGAAGCTGTAGCCCCTGCCCGCGATGCTGGCAATATATCGGTCGCCGTTGACGCCGCAACCCAACTTACGGCGAAGGTGGGCCATCTGAACACGTATATTGGAGTCCTCAACACTCAGGCCGGACCAAGCGCAAGCCATCAGTTGGCGTCTCGAAAGGATCTCACCTTGTTTATTAACGAGTGCTACCAACATATCAAAAGCACGGCTGCCGATCAGCAGCTCACGCCCGTCCCGCATGAGTTTCCGCGAGACCGGATTAAGGCTGAAAGGGCCAAATTTGAAAACAGCGTTCACGTCACGCACCCCCGTTGGTGCCCGCAACTGTGTGGCGACCGAGGCTTTGCACACTTATCACTATCAGTAGTCTATACGATCTAAGAAAAGCCGGGGGTTAAAACCGGTAAATAGTAGCGGCTGCTACCCCAGCGAGCACGAAATGCCGACCGTTTGGAAGTAACTCTCCATTCCTGGAAACGACGGACTTGTCGGCTGGATGACCGACGATGGTGAAGCGGTTGTGATCATGACAGCGAGCAATCCTGTTTTGCGGTTTGGGCACAAACCGATCGAGCACGTCATACCAACGGCACTCGGACGCTATCGCAAGGGCGCCGATGGCGCATGCTCCGCTATTGCGGAAGGATTCTCAGATATTGCTCTTTTGCTTCGGCGCGATGGGATGGGAAACGCGCGCCGGGAACGTTGACGGTCGCCACGCAGTTGCGCAGCGTCCGGCGGGGGACTGGTCTACATCGCATGCTGCGGGCAGCGGACCACCACCTGACGCAACGGCGCACCCGATCGTCCGTCGGTCGCTAGTCAGAGGACGGATGTTACGTGGCGTCGGCTGATGTCTTGGGTGGCCGCGTACGAGTCCTTAAAAAGCGCCATGCGGACCTCGTGATAACCTCTGCGAGCCGGATCAGGCCGGAACTCTCTTTCGAATTGGACAATGCGGCTGGCAGCATCGGCGATCGAGCCCGCTGCACCTATTCCCGCAAGGGCCATGGCCGCAGCCCCGGTCGCCGCCGCATCCGCGCTTCGTACACATCGAAGCGTGCGACCGAGCACGTCAGCGCGAATCTGGTTCCAAACGTCCGAAGCAAATCCGCCGCCGCCGCAGTTCAGGATCGACGGAGAGCTGTCGGCGGAGCGCTCAAGCGTCTCCAGCGCCCATTGCGCCGAATATGCAACGCCTTCCATAACTGATCGCACCAAGTGGGCGGGACCCATGGAGGAGTCGAGCCCAAGGAATATACCTCGCGCGAATGGGTCCCAGAGCGGCGCCCGCTCGCCATCCAGATGGGGGATGAAAAGCGGAATGCGTTCCTGTCCACTCATGGCGGCTGCCAGAACACAAAGTTCGTCGATGCTTCTACCCAGGAGACGGCTGAGCCATGCTAGCGACGCGCCTCCGGATTGTATCGGCGCGGCATGCAGTGTGATTTCCTGATAGGTAGGAAATGCTGCAACTCCCGGCGTCGGGATGCGCTTTGGCGATACGATCCCCAGCACGTCACTCGTACCGCTGAGATACATTGCGCTTCCAACTTTCCCGACATCGACGCCAAACATGCCACTCCATGCGTCCATAGTCCCGACAATGACGGGCGTACCCGCACAGGGCAACCCCGGCAAGACGCGTCCCGCGACATGTGTGAAATCACGCAGTGGGGGCAGGCGTTGCACTGCATCCGGCACGAGATCAAGAAGCGCCTTGATGTAATTAAGTTGTCCGTCAACCAGACCAATAGATGCTATCGCGTCCGCCGCAACCTCTCCCGTCAATCGTGCGATGCAGTAGTCCTTCGGCAGGATGACGGCTCGCGAGCGGCCCCAGATGTCCGGCCTGTTGCGTCGCATCCATTCCATACGGCTGAGACAATGACTGGCGTCGATAGGAAATGGAGCACCCCACCATGCAATCCGACTCTCAGCGCCCACTTGCCCATCCAGTTCGACGGCGATGTCGGCGCATCGCAGGTCCTGCCAGACAATCGCCGGAGCGAGTGGCGTTGCGTTGCGGTCAATGAAGACGTGAGTATTGGCCTGGGAGCATATGCCGATAGCCTGTAGCCCCCCGAGGTCAAAATCGCGCTCGAAGCCGGCAAGAGCCTGAATGGCCACTCTGATCCAATCATCAGGTTCCTGCTCGACGATCCCTGGAGCGGGACGCGCGGTGGGATACGACTCGACATAGTGCCCCAGTTGAGTGCCCGCCCCGGTCACCAGCACTGCCTTAATGGCGGTGGTGCCGATATCGATGCCGATAACAGTTTTATCACTCATGTCCCAACCTGCCTTTCACGTGGGCTTGGACGCTCACTGAACTCACGGCGGATAGACTACTACTTGCCTCCCCAAGGTAAATGCTGCGAAGAATTCTACTGAGTCCCTGGTTGGTGAGGTAACGCATTGCCTCGGCCGCTCCCAAGTCGCTTCCCAATTGCGCCAAGTAAACGAATGTGATCGTATGCGCTACCGGATGATGAGGGTGCGAAGCATGAATAAGCTGCCTGCCTCTTATGCCAGAGGACGCGTGATCCTGAGTTCCTCCGGCAGGAGCTGGCGGGGTGTCCAGGCCGAACTTCGCTTCCATCCCGCGGGCGAGAGGCCACCTGGTACAATCGACGTAAACGAGATCTGTGTCGTCATGCGCGGAACGACGGTGGTAACCCGTCAGGCCGAGGGTGTGCGTGAACGGATCGTAGGGGCGCCGGGAACGATCGGATTAAGCCCCTGCGGGATACGAGAGGACTTTAAATCGATCTCTCGTACGATAGACGAGATGGTACACATCTATCTGCCTGCATCGTTTTTATCAAATCTCGCCGGAACGCTCCGCAGCGATGCGTCATCGCCTTCTATCGACTATCATGCCGGCTTTCGTGACCCGCTCATCGAGTGCATCGCGACGGAATTCGTCAGGGAACTAACTTGCGAGACCTGGGGCGGGAGTTTGCTCATCGAAGCCCTCTCGGACGCGTTAGCTCTGAGGCTCCTGAATAGTCACGCGGGTTTTGGGATTGACCCTGCGCGCAGCGCAATCGCATCACCAGGTCTCGACTCAAGGCGCCTCCAACGCGTGATCGACTATATCGATGCTAATCTCGCAGGACCGATTACCTTGGACGATCTGGCAGCTGTGGCCTCGCTGAGCCGCTTCCATTTCTCGCGCATGTTCAAGATTGCAACCGGGCAGTCGCCCAGCACCTTCGTCGGTCACCGTCGGCTGGAAATGGCCAAGATACGACTCGCGGCCGGCCTTTCGATCGCCCAGATCGCATTCGATTGCGGCTTCTCGTCTGAGTCAAATTTCGTCCGGTCCTTCAAACGCGTCGGCGGGATGACACCGGGCGAGTTCAGGCGCATGTCCCGCCAGTGATGCACTACTGATCGACCGGTTATCACCGCGTGTGCCGCAAAGGACCTCAACTGCGCACAGACGGAATAATGTGCAGCACGCAGTGACCGTGCGCAGCTAGTCCAGCAATATAGAGTGGTGCCGCAGCCGAGCAGGAGGTGGCACTGTGAAGATTGCGATCGTTTTGACATCGCACGACCAACTTGGCGACACGGGCAAGAAAACGGGCTTCTGGTTGGAAGAGCTTGCTGCACCGTACCTCCTGTTCCGAGAAGCCGGCGTCGATATCACGTTAGCCTCACCGAAGGGCGGTATTCCGTCGCTCGACCCCAGGAGTTGCGAAGCCGCCTATCAGACGGATGATACGCGGCGATTCGAAAGCGATGCGTCCGCCATGGCGTCGCTGAAAGCCACGCGTCGACTGTCGTCGATCGCCGCAGCGGAGTTTGACGCAGTGTTTTTCTCAGGCGGCTACGGTGCGCTCTGGGACCTGACGAATGATCCCGACGCGCTTTCCTTGATCGAGACGATGCTGGCGACGAGCAAGCCGGTTGCGCTGGTGTCTCATGCTCCAGGCATTCTCACCAACGTCAGGACCCCGGATGACCGACCAATAACCATGGGACTCGAGGTGACCGGCTTCACGAACTCCGAGGAGTCCGTGATGCAGTTCAGGGAGGTGGTGCCTTTCCTTTTGGAGGATCTGCTCAAGAGCCAAGGAGCGAAGTTTTCAGCTGCGGAGGACTTCAACAGCTATGTCGTTCGCGATGGCCTTCTGGTGACCGGCCAGAATCCTTCGTCGTCGAGGACCGCAGCGATCACCCTTCTGATTGCATTGCGAACGGAATGAAAGCGGTCGGAGCAGTTAATTGCGTGAGCTGCGTAGTGCAATCCTGTCGAGGAAACAGCCGCTGTTCCGCGCCAAGCGCAACAACCGAGAAGAGGCGGATCCGTGACGTTTGGATGTTGCCCGCACTGGCAGCCGACGGTTTCCGAAGGTCTTGAATAAGACCCGAAACCTGAACCCATGTCATTCTTTTTGCGGTTGAACGGATTAGAAACGACGGCCCTGTTATTGTAAGGCCCCGTCTCCAGTTCTTCGACTGCGGTTGGCTTCAGCAGCTCGCGTCGTACGCCGCCATCGTCCTCTCGCCGAAGGAGACGTTAGGCCGAGGTTTGGCCCAGCGGCTTCTACCGACGTAACTCTTGAAGCCGGCATCGTTTAACGCTTTTTTACTGTGTTTTACGCACGCCTCTCAAGTCGACCGGATAGTGTGTCTGTCGGTTGTCGTCCCATCCGTGATGGGTAGGCGGTCGGATCAAAGGACACCATATGACAAACGTCAAAGTTTACGCGGTTCTTACGGCAAAATCCGGGAAAGAAGCAGAATTGGAAGACTTGCTAAGAGGCATGGCTGCGCCTTCGCGGGGAGAGAAAGGTAACTTGCGCTATGATCTTTGGCGAGACGCCTCGGAGCCGAGCCGTTTCATCCTTGACGAGATGTACATCGACGTGGAGGCCAACTCCTCTCATCGTGAAACTCCTCATTTTCAAAACTACGTGGGCAAGATCGGCGAACTCGCGGATCGATCCGTTTATACCGTGACAGCCGTCGACGTGATTGACGTATGAGCATGAGATTCACTGCATTTTACAACGCTTAATTACACTCGATCGATATCCGGCGTGAAGATAACGCATCCAGTTACAGGGACGGGTCCGAAACACTTTTCCCACCCCATTAAAGATGCGACCGATGCTCGACAAAGCCTATCACGCTCAATGCGCCGCGGTTTACGTTCATTCCTCCGATCCCGTGGAGCGCGGGCGATGCCGCCTGACACTGCTGTCACTGGCTTTGGGCAGTTTCTGCATTGGCACCTCCGAATTCGCCAGCATGGGTATCCTCCAACTGTTTTCCGAAAGCCTGGGGATAAGCATTCCTACTGCGACGAACGCCGTGACTGCCTACGCTTTCGGAGTGGTCATCGGCGCACCACTTGTCACGCTAGCGGCTGCACGATTAAACCGTCGCACCCTGCTTCTCATGCTCATGGCGCAGTTCGTATTGGGGAATATCCTGTCCGCGCTGGCGGCCAACTTGGAGATGTTCGTACTCGCTCGTTTCATCAGCGGCATGCCCCAAGGTGCATATTTCGGGGCAGGAGCCGTTGTAGCCACCTACGTCTACGGCCCTGGCCATACCGGCAAGGCCTTTGCTCTGGTGATGATGGGACTGACCGTGGCGACCATCGTCGGCTCCCCACTCGCGACGTTCCTCGGCCAGACCATCGGCTGGCGAAACACCTACTTTGCGGTGTCGGGCCTCGGCGCGCTATCGTTCCTGGCGCTAATGGCGTTCGTGCCGAAAACCCACGCTCTGAGCGGTAGCTCCGTCATACAGGAGCTTAGCGCTCTGCGTAAAGGAGCAGTATGGATGACCATGCTCGTCGCCGCTCTCGGCGTTGCGAGCATATTTGCGATCTACACTTTCGTAGGACCGTTAATCACGGATGTCGCCATGCTGGAAGCAGGATGGATCCCGGTTGCACTTACAGTTTTCGGACTCGGGATGACTGCAGGCAATTTTCTTGGCGGTCGCCTCGCCGACACGTATCCGGCACGCGGTCTCCTGCTCGGATTTGGCGTAGCAGTCGTCGTACTCGCAGCACTGGCCACTTTCGGGTTCAAGCTTCCCGTCCTATTCGCCGGTTTCTTCCTGGTCGGCGCAACCATGTTCACCGCGATACCGACTATCCAGGTCAGACTGACTAAATTCGCTCCCGAGGCGCCCACCCTTGTAGGCGCGATGAATTTGGCGGCACTCAACCTGTCCAATGCGATCGGGGCATGGTCGGGTGGCCTCGCGATTGCGAGCGGCTTTGGCATTCTCTCCTCCGCTTGGGCGGGGTTTTGCCTCACGCTCACCGGTCTCGTCATCTTCACCATGACGCTCACTCGCCGTCCTAATCTGGCAGCCGCCTAGACCGTCACACATCGTGGTACCTTAGCGCATAAGGACAAACGTACGGCAACAGGAAGCCGTGTTGGGAGCAGCAACAATGTCCAAGCCAAAGCTTTTCACGCCCATTGAAATCAAGGGCCTCACATTGGCCAATCGGATCGTCATTGCGCCGATGTGTCAGTACTCCGCCGAAGAAGGGAACATGAACGAATGGCACTTGATACATCTTGGCAAGCTTTCCCTCTCAGGCGCAGCGCTCTTGACGATTGAGGCAACTGCAGTTCTCCCGGAAGGACGGATTACCTATGGAGATCTCGGCCTCTACAGCGATCAGAATTACGCGGCTATGAGCTTGACGCTCGAGAGCATCCGGCGGTGGTCGGACATGCCTATCGCGATTCAGCTCAGTCACGCAGGCAGGAAGGCGTCGACCGAAGTTCCCTGGAAAGGTGGCGGCCAGTTTGCTCCAACCGACGGACTCGGTTGGCAAACATACGGCGCGTCGCCGATCTCCTACAACGCTGATCAACAACCGCCCGTCGCTTTGGATAAAGAGCGACTGAAACGCGTTCGCGATGCATTTGGAGCTGCCGCGGCGCGAGCCGACAAACTCGGTATCGACATCGTGCAACTTCACGCCGCGCACGGTTATCTACTCCATCAGTTTTTGTCACCGTTAGCCAACCAACGCACGGACGAATATGGCGGGAGCCTCGAGAACCGAATGCGCTTTCCCTTAGAAGTTTTCGATACGGTCAGCGCAGCATTCCGTGAGAAGCCGGTTTCAGTGCGTATCTCTGCAACGGATTGGGTTCAGGGTGGCCTGACGCTTGAAGAGTCGCTTGTTTTCGCACAAGAACTCGAAAAGCATGGCGCTGGCGCGATACATGTGTCCAGTGGAGGCCTCCATCCCGCCCAGAAGATCGCAGTAGGGCCTAGCTACCAGGTCCCGTTGGCTCGAGAGGTGCGGAAGGTCGTGCACGTTCCCGTGGTCGCGGTTGGCTTGATCACCGGCTACGATCAAGCCGAAGCGATCGTCGGGACTGGTGACGCCGACATGGTAGCCTTGGCAAGAACTATCCTATTCGATCCGAACTGGCCGTGGCACGCTGCAGCGGAGCTGGGTGGTAAAATTCGTGTACCAAACCAATACCTTCGCTCGCAGCCCAATCGGTATCGCGGTCTTTTTGAGACGGAATAACACGCAGCTCCACGATAACATCAACGCAGAAAGGATCTCAGGATGCCCCGTCATTGCAGATTCCGGGATTCTGCCGCAAATGGCGCGGGGACATTTTCTCGGGCGAATGAAAGCTAACACTCACGGGGTGCATCCCACTCGGAGCTATCCGGGAAGGCTCCATTTTATAGATCAGGCCAAGTCAGAGACCCAAGCCGTTCTTGTTGAGGAGTGATTGGCAATGGTCGGCGGGCGCATCGACGCCATTTCTGTTGGTGATCTTGAAAACGGCATTGGCATCGTCAGCCGGGCTTCGTCTTCGCAGAAGGCGTAGGTCTCCAAAGGTCGATGGCCGCTGCGGCCGTCCACGCTGGCCGCGTGGCCGCAAATTAGCGAAGCCTCGGAGCGGATCGGGGTTCGGGTTTAGAAGAAAATGTCGAAATCTTGAAAGCCATTCGCTATGCGGTCAGTCCTGCCCACTAGGGAGCGACTGCTTTAGGATAGCACGCCGCGAATTCTTGAACTGCCCTGATGCCACTCTCCCATGCACCGTGAGCTGTAGAGAAGTCGAAGCGACTTGTGGCCTCGCCTGCAAAAAACAGTCGCTCGCTCACTGGTTTTGCCAATGTCTCGCGGTCTCGAGCGCAGCCGGGCAATGCATGGCTATATGAGCCGTGGATCCATTCAACGTTGCACCATGAAGAGGACGAAATTGGCTTGAGGTATTTTTCAATTTTACCACCGAGCAGCGCCGTCAACTCCTCGATGGCAAAGGCGAAAGCTTCGAGAACTCCAGCGTCTTCGATCGCGATCGCGCCAGGGCCGCCAAAAAATCCCTCAACGATCGGGCGACCAAGCGGTCGGATGTAGTAACTGCCCGTTTTGTCGTTTGCAGGATTGCCCAGAAGATGAGTTTCCGCCTCCAGACCATGATTGCCTTCAAGGTGGAAGAAAAGTTTGTCCGCCAGGCCAAGCGGCAGGTTCCCAGCCGCATGCAGGTGGTCGTCCATTTCCGCATCGAATTCGATAAGGGCTCTGGCAAGCACGGCTGTCGAGACAGTCACGATTACCGCCCGGGAATCAACTGTTCCGCGATCGGTCTCAATCCTAACGCCAGTTCGGGTTTGCCGCACCTTCCTGGCAGCGCAAGATAAATAGAGAGGAACAGGCGGCATACTCCTTACCAACAACGTTCCATATCCTTCACGCACCCGCCAGTTTGACTGGGTCGCGGCCTTGTCGTAGGCAAGGAAATCCTCGACTGAGAGACTATCGAGCGGCGCACCGTTGAGATATCCGCTTAGAGACTGACAGTAAGCGTTCCACTTCCCACCTGGGTCAAGGGCATCCGAAGCTCGATCAGAGGCCGGTGGGTCTCTTTCCATCTGTTTAGACATTCCCGCCCAAGCCTCAAGGGCAGCTTTTCGATCATCGGGAGTGAACCCGAGGTCCCGCCATTGATCCTGCCAAGCGGTGCGACCTTCTACGACATCGAAGCCTTCAGCCCTTGCCATATCGACCAGCGGATTGCGTTCACCAGAATGTAACCAGCCACAACCCATGTCGAGTGGGAGACCATAGATCTCGTTGGTCCAGGCTCGGCCGCCGACGCGGCTGCTTGCTTCAATGACGACTACCTTGCGACCCAGCGAGGTCAGCATACGGGCCGCGGAAATACCAGCTGCCCCAGCGCCGATTATTGCCACCTCGAAGTCCATAACGCGCTCCGTTAATTTTGGTGAAATTGGCCGCCGGATGCTCATGATTCGGGCTACCGAGACTATAACGCCTACAGATCTTTGTTATTGTACATCATGAGCTTTTTCGAAACCCTAGTGGCGCTTCTGGCAGTCGCCGTGTTTCTGTTGCAGATCACAAGGCGAGTCCACCTGCCCTATCCAGGCATTCTTGCCGCGGCTGGCGTAGCGGTCGCGATGGTTCCCGGAGCACCTAACATCCCGATCGATCCCCATACAGCGTTGGCGCTTTTTATCGCGCCTGTCCTCGTCGACTCTGCCTATGACTTTCCTATCGGCGCTGCGAGGCGCATGCTCCTGCCGATCTTTGTTTACGCAGTAGTAGCCGTTCTCGCTACCACGGGTATCGTCGTTGCTATTGGCACGATGACCGCCGGCCTCCCCCTAGCGGTTGCCGTCACTCTTGGCGCGATCGTCGCTCCTCCGGACGCTGCGGCGGCAACCGCCGTTCTGTCAGGACTACCCGTCGATCGCAGGGTGGATACGCTGCTCAAGGGCGAGAGCCTGTTCAACGACGCGACCGCCCTTTTGCTGTTCAGCGCGGCTCTGAACGTCCATGCCAGTGGCGGGCTAGGGTCGGCGACCGTTATCAAGATTGCGATCGCGGCACCGGGTGGGATAGTTTTCGGTATAGCATTTGGTTATCTTCTGTCCAGACTCAGGCCACTTACGGAAAACACGGTAGGCGGGACGCTTCTCCAGTTCGTTTACGCGTTCGCAACCTGGTTAATCGCCGAGAGACTGCATCTGTCGGCGGTATTGGCTACCGTATCAAGTGCTATGACTATCGCCACTTTGGCGACTGTCAACGACTCCCCCCGGATGCGCGTCCATTCGTTTGCCGTATGGACGACCGTGGTCTTTCTACTGAATGTGGTAGCGTTCTTGCTGATGGGCCTGCAGGCGAAAAGCATCGTTCAGACAATGTCTCCTGATGAGCTAGCCCGCGCGGTCGGCTTCGCCACGATTGTCGTCATCAGCGTGATCGTTTGCAGAATGGCGATTGCTTTTCTCTTTCACGCGGTAGTCGCGTACCGACACAAAAGAGGGGGTTACCTCGCACCATTCCAACATGGAGAGACTATGCTTGTGGGGTGGGCCGGGATGCGTGGCCTCGTCACTCTTGCGACTGCATTCGCTCTCCCACCAGATTTCCCCGAGCGCAACTTGGTAGTACTCGCGGCGTTTGCCGTTGTGCTTGCGACGCTTGTCATCCAAGGGGGGACGCTGGCTCCGATGATCCACCTTCTCCGGCTAGGCCGCCAGACGGCAGTCCGAAAGGAGACCGATGTGGCTAGAGCCGGCCTTGCTGAAGCTGCGGTCGCAAGGTTGGCCTCAGAAGAAGGACCCGAAGCAGCAGCACTCATTGCTCAGTATGCCAAGACCGCAGCGGACCCCGGCGGCCTGTCGGACGATCGACGCCGCGGGCTATTGCGCGCTGCGACCCTAGCTCAGCGCCAGCGCCTCGATGAACTTAGAGACGCCGATCTCATCGGCGCGACGCAATATCTGGAATTGCAAGAGGACCTGGACTGGCAGCAGCTGGCGGCCGAGTCCGAGAAAGAAAGGCGGATAACGGAAAGCTAAGGGGAAAGTCTCTCGTTGAGGCTCCTGCTAGTCGCCATTTTCGAGCAGCCGTAATCAGCGGTTATCGAGAAGCCGCGACTCCCACAGTACTCATGAGATTTGAGCTGTTGAGATCATCAAGCACTTTGTTCGCACGCTGCAGATCGGGCGTGACAAAACCGTCAAGGAATTGGCCATATACCGGCTCGAGCACTGTTTTCGCATCATTAACCTGAAACTTTTCCAGGAGAAGCGAGGCGAGGTCCGTCGCGGCCCGTAGCCGCCAAGCCCAAGAACCATGGTCTTCCGCAATCGCCAGAGCCCGCGACAGAGTTGAATGTGCATCGTCATCGCGACCTTTCGACCGTTCTTCGATTGCCTTGAGACGAAGCAATTCGGGAAGCATTGAGCGTTGCGGGCCGATCTCGAAGACGTAATTGAGAATGCGAGCCGCTTCATCCACGCATCCGATCGCGTGAAGCGCTCTCGCCAGAAGCGCGTAGTAGACATGCCTGCCGTGCTGAGGGAGGCCAGTGCGGAGTTGATCGAACGCCCGCATGATCGCATCAGGATCTCTTCTTGACCCGGAAAGTGCGTCGAAGGCTTCCGCATAACAGACGGCAACCGGGGTCCAGGTTGGCATGTCATACCTGTCGATGGCTTCCCTCAATTTGGCGAGACAGTGCCCGCCGAGTGCGTAGTCGCGGCATTCGCTGAGTATGAAGAGAATACCGCGAGTGAAGCAGTATATCAGCGTCCAACCATGATGTGCCTCCAATGCCCAATGGGCTGCGGTCTGGACCCGACGTAATCCGGTTCCCGGCCTCTGAGAACCAAGCCATTGAGCCGCACCCAAGGTGTTTTCGGTCCTGATCCGAATGTCGGCGTCAAAACGAGATGCGGTCCCATCCGAAGCGTTCCGTATTTGCTCACGGAGCCGTTCAAGTCGAGCGATAACTGCCGGGTAGTCGCTCTGGATAACATCCATCTCGGCGAGAAGGGTCTCGTGCTCCCACAGAGCCGGGCGGTTACCGCTTTGCATCGCGGCGTTCTTCAGCTGCGCAAGTGTCTCCTGCGCTGCCGTTCGGTATCCTGGCAAAAGTCGATAGCTAGCCAGCGCCACAAGTCCCTGGCACTCAGCGTCTTTGTCCCCGACATCACGCGACAGCTTTATAGCTTTCTCGAACGTCGCAATGGCCTTATCGGTATCAGTCGAGATAAATCTGGTGACCGCGGCCAGCCCCAGGAGGAGCTTCAGCTGGAGCGCGCGCTCTGAGCAAGATATCCGGTCATACGCTGTAAGAGCCTCTTCGCAGTTCCTTCTTGCGTCTTCGATCATGGAAAGTTCATGCCAAAGGGGAAGGCCGATAGCCACGAGCCTCAGCCCGAGCAACGTGTCACCATTCTGATAGAGAGCCCAGGTGATGGCCTTGCGCAATTCTTCTGCGCGGGTTGCATAGGTCGCGTACCACTTTTGAGCCGGGAGTCGTGCCCGCTCGGTTATGGACCTCTCAAACACCTCTAGAACATATCGAGCGTATGCCGCCGAAACTTGTTCAACCTCGCCTGAAGTCTCGAGCAGGCTGGCAGCAAATGCTCGTGTGCTGTCCAGAAGCCGATACCGCATATCGTCGGATGAGTGCTCGATGCTCAACATCGATTTCGAGCGAAGGCCCGCAAGCGCGTCGAAGACAAGGGCGGGATCAAACTGGCGGTGATGTATCACGCGCAGTAGTGCACCTGGTTCGAATGGGTGCGCGAATATCGAGGCGGCACGTAGGACGGCCGCCTCGGTTTCGGTGAGCATTGCATAACTCCACTCCAGCGTGGCGAGAAGGGTCCGCTGCCGCGGCGGGGCCTCAAGCTCGCGGCCGGTAAGTCCAGCAAATCGGTTGTCGAGTTCTCTGAGAACATCGGCCGCCGCTTCGACCAACAGGCGGGGCGCGATAAGTTCGATCGCAAGCGGCAGACCGTCAAGCCTCCGGCAGATCTCTGCGACTGTTTCTGCGTCCCGGTCCGTCAGTTTGTAATGGCCCGCCTCCGAAGCCCGTTCAACCAGCAGCTTGGGAGCGGGATATGCCAGGACTTCCTCCGCGGCGGGAGCTACGCCTGCCGGCGGCACCCCCAGGGGCGCTAGCCATACGACTTTCTCGTGCTTGGCGCGCAGAGCTTGTCGACTTGTGCAAAGGATCCTCACGCTCTCGGTTCTTTTGAGTACCACTTCGCATAGATGCGCCACGGCATTGCTCACATGCTCGCAGGTATCTAACACCAGCAGGGTTGCTCGTTTGGCGAGGGTTGAGGAAATGGCATCAAGTCGGTCTTGACTACCTGAATTGATGCCCAGGACGGCCGCAAGTGAAGGTATGACATATTCTTCATCGGTAATCCGCGACAGATCTACAAACGTGACAGAAACCTCTTCTTCGCCCTCAACAATCCGGGCGACAGCAATAGCCACCGTTGTTTTGCCTATGCCTCCTGCCCCGACGATGTTGGTTAGCCGGCTGACCCCGACGGTCTTGCACAGCTCGGCGATTTCGTCAGCTCGGCCAATGACGTTACCTAAGTGAGGGAGCTGTGTGCTCGCGATGCTCTGCAGGTTACCATCATCAGGCGCAACGCCATCGGCTTGGTCGCTAAGCCAATAGCCCCGGTTTGAAAATGTCTGAATATAGTTGCCCATCGCCGAGTATTTTCGAAGGGTTCGCCGCAGCGAGGCGATTGTGACCTTGAGATTGCCGTCCTCAATGAAGATGCCTGGCCATACCGCGTCGAACAGGTCTCGTTTTGTTACGACCTCTCCTTTCTTACGCGCCAGTGCGATGAGCAATTCCATTGCTCGGTTGCCAAGGCGCACCTCTTCCTCGTCGTGGAACAAACGGCGGAGCTTGAGATGCAGGCGAAAAGGCCCGAAGGTGACTATCTCAGGCGGTTGCCGTGGTGCCATCAAATTCTCCTGCAATACGGAGAGCTGCTTGCGAAAGCAGCGATTGGACACGTCTCACGGGAAGACCGGACAAACAAAGGCGTGATGTGCAAGAGACTGCCCCCTCGCACCAATACCGCACAATACCGCTGGAGTCATCCGCCTGATGTTAGCACGCCCTGGCGACTGCGACCGGAACTCCTTTGTAGGAGGGCGTTCCGGAGGTGCGGTCGAAGTGCTTCAATGGCACCAAAGCATTCAACTCAGGATAATATCCGGCGACAGAACCTGATGGAATGTCGTAGGCAACCGCGGTAAGCCGCTGTACCCTAAGATCGCGGTCCTCCGCGTCAATCAGGCACCGAATATCGATGAGGTCGCCGTCACTGAGTTGTAGAGCTGCCAAATCGGCCGGATTCATGAAAAGAACGTCCCGTCGGCCAAATACCCC
The DNA here is from genome assembly GCF_002531885.1 of Rhizobium sp. L9. Lineage (NCBI taxonomy): Bacteria > Pseudomonadati > Pseudomonadota > Alphaproteobacteria > Hyphomicrobiales > Rhizobiaceae > Rhizobium > Rhizobium sp. L9. The sequence continues at coordinate 105,204 of NZ_NWSZ01000027.1, forward strand.
ACGATACCGGTCGTCCATTCCGTAAACGGTGGTGTTATATTGATCGTGGCTTCGGATCGTCGTCAGAAGGAGAGCGTCTGGCCGTGTCAATAAGGGATCCTCAAGGAGGCCCCGAGCGACCAGGAAGTTTGCTTTCCCGGTGCGGGTGTTCCACCGACGGAATGATGCGGCCACATCCAGACGAAACCCTCCCGGAACTCGGACTCGCTTGTTAAAATCGAAAAACTCCGGGAATACAGCTTCAATTTTATCTCGGATCCGGCTGTAATCCGCGATCAGCCCATCCCAGTCGATCGAATAACGCCCACCAAGCGTGGCCTTGGCGATGCCGGCAATGATTGCCGGCTCCGACTTCAACATCTTCGCCGGCGGCTTTAGAAAGCCCCTCGACGCGTGAACCATCGACATCGAATCTTCCACGGTAACGGCCTGGGGACCCGAGTCTTGCGTATCGAGATCCGTTCGACCCAAGCAGGGAAGTATCAACGACGTTCGCGCTGTAAGCAAATGCGATCGGTTCAGCTTAGTAGAAATATGCACTGCGAGATCAAGCTTACGCATCGCCTGAAACGTCGCAAGTTGGTCCGACATGGCGACGGCCAGGTTCCCACCGAGGCAGATCAGCGCTTTCGAACGCCCTTCCGCGATCGCATCAACAGCCTCAATGGCGCTGTGTCCCGTTTCGCCGTTAGGCCTAAAGCCGAAAGCCTTCTCCATTCCCTCCAGCAGCGCCTCAGTCGGGATCTCTGTAATCCCAACGGTGCGGTCACCCTGAACATTGGAGTGGCCGCGGATCGGGGCGATCCCAGCGCCTTCGCGACCGATGTTGCCGCGTAACATGAGCAGGTTGGCAACCTGCTGTACGTTTTCCGTCCCGTGGGCATGCTGCGTCAGCCCCATCCCATAGCAGACGATTACGTTTTTCGCCTTCACGTAGACATCGGCTGCGCTTTCGATGGCTTGGGGGGTGAGCCCGCTAACTGATTCGATATCAGCCCAGCTCGTCGACTCTATGTCCGCCTGGAGTGCGTCGAATCCAACCGTGTGCTCCGCGATGAAGGCACGATCCAAGACCCCCTCGCCTCCGCCCGCAATCGCCTCGGCGTCGCGAACGAAAATCGCCTTCATGATCCCCTTCAACGCTGCCAGGTCACCTCCGACACGGACCTGATGATAAGCGGAGGCTATACGCGTCGATGACATTGTAGCCATCTCAAGCGGATCTTGAGGTGCCGCGAAACGCTCGAGTGCACGTTCCTTGAGCGGGTTGAACACTATGATTGGCACACCTCGACGCGACGCTTGATGCAATGTCGACATCATCCGGGGATGATTGGTACCGGGATTATGTCCGAAACTGAAGATGGCGTCGGCGTGGTCGAAATCCTCCAGCGTCACAGTACCTTTGCCGACACCGATCGACATCGGCAGGCCAACGCTCGTAGCCTCATGGCACATATTGGAGCAATCAGGGAAGTTGTTTGTCCCAAATGCGCGGACGAAAAGCTGATAGAGAAACGCCGATTCATTCGAGGCTCTGCCGGACGTGTAGAACTCCGCCTGGTGAGGGCTGTCCAGATGATTAAGCTCACTCGCGATCAATTCGAACGCGGTATCCCAACCAATCGGTTCGTAATGATCAGTGTCGCGATTATAGAGCAACGGAAGCGTAATCCTGCCAGCGTCTTCTAACTTGTGGTCTGTCCATTCCCACAGCGCCGCCACGGTGTGTTGTTCGAAGAAAGAGGCATCCGTCTTTTTGGCGGTCGACTCCCAGGTGATTGCCTTGGCCCCGTTTTCGCAAAATTCGAACGACGAGGTGTGTTTGGGATCCGGCCAGGCACAACCTGGACAATCGAAACCCTCCGGTTGGTTGGCCTTTAGCAGCGTTCGTGTGCCCTGCGCGATGATTTGTTGATGGGCAAGGGTCTTTGCTACGGCTTTTAACGCATCCCAGCCGCCGGCCGGACGGTCGTAGCGCTCGATGCCTTCTGGTCGCTTTTCCTTCACGGGATCCTCGTGGCAAATATAAGTTGAAGCTTGAACTCTATCAGCACATCACACGTGACGCACATTATACCGCGGCATAGTGGATCCGAGCGATATTGGAGGATGAACCGTGGAATTGAATACTGCCCGCGCAATCACAACCTCGACCCATAGCAGCACTGCTCCAGCGTGGGATGATTTCTGCGGGTCATGGAAGAAAGGGGTTTGGTCATTTCGCGTCCTGCGAACTTCGTTTTTGATAGCTTCAGGCGACGCTGAGTTCGTCTGACGTGGATAATGTCGTCAGAACGCGTTGGTCACAATTGCATCAATAGTTTCTCCATTTTATTGCTCGTGGCGCAATTATCCCAGTCGCCGATGCTGATCTGGACCGGGGCGTAAAATCTTATCGGCAGGGCGCGGCGGCGAAGGCATCCGGGTAGCGGCAATTTCACGATCAATGGCAAGTCGTCGTCTGGGGCAGTTGAAGGGATCTGAACACACGACCCAACATCGAGGATCAAAGAGGCCGATAGCAAAGCCTGAGCTGTTGCACTTAATTTGAGATTCCTCTCGCCAGGAGTCTTAAATTATCTGCCAAAGAATTCGAAACAACCGCATTCTTACGTACTGCCAAACGACAACGGCGACGTGGACCTCGCCGTCGAGAGCCCGATGATGGACTTCCTGCCAGTCCATCGGAAACAAGTTCTTCCACGCTCGATGCCATTCGGTCTCGGGCTCCCACCATCGGTCACAAACGGCGGTGCTCACGTGGGCCAGTGACGCAGGCGCTTGGTGCCGCACTTGGCTAGCGCCGGCGAGCCGCAACCGGGACAGATACCACGGGTGCCAGTCGTCGCTTCTTGGCGGATTCCTTCTACGAGGGCGAACTTCATAGTTATCTCCAAACAGCCGTGAGCACACGCCATCAGCGACGTAAGCTCGGTTCCTAGCAGGGAAATTGGCGGGCGGCTTGGTTGCCGCTTGGAGTTTCTTCGGGCAGTTTCGGCTGCCTCAAGTTCTGCTTCGTCTGGTCCGCCTGACGAATAAGCTGAGGCTATTCGTCCATACTTCAGAAATCAACTGTATAAACGGCTTACGCACCATTAACATTGACGACGTCGTCGTTCTTTATGCATCGGAGGCTGAATTGTATAGCATCGCTATTCGACAACCTGGGGCGATAATGGAAAGGAATCTTACAATCATCTTCGCAGCAGTAGGAACAATCGCAAGGCCAGGGAGTTAATGCTTCAGTCGGGCGTAAGCGTAATTGGAGCGTGGCGCTCTCCCCATCCCTTGGGTGTCCGAGGTTGCTTCCAGCTTTCGAGCTGTGACGCGGGGTTCGAATCCCTGCCCCGACAACCGATCTCGCGGGCTACCTCAGCCTGACCCCGACACGACACCCCTTCTCCGAGGGATGCCTGATCACCTCGCCATCGAATGCACCGCCGAGTTTCGATCCGATCCCGTCGTCCCCTTGGACGGATGGCGGCGATGGTGGAAGTGAGGCCACGCGAGCAGATCATTCAAGCGTGAAGCCCTCGCAACCGACCTTCATAGTGATACGACTTCCGGTCATGGCTTCTAGCGGAGGTGCTTGAAAAAGTACGCCCTCCGATTGCTCGGAAAGCGGACGCTGCGGTCGCGTTACGGCTCCTTGACCTCACCTGGTCATATTCGGCGTGCGAGGCACGCCGCTAAGCGACGCAGCTGCTAAAAGCCGTGGGTAAGGCTACCGCCAGGCAGGACCGCATCGATTTCCGGCACGCCAAAGGAAAGACAGCCAGCCTTTCGGGCTAATAAGCCCTCCAGCGAGCCGATGGCTCGCGCAGATCGGAAATCACCCTTTCGCAGGTAGCACTCATCGTTCACGGCCCCCTGCAAGGTCGTGTTGGCGACCGTCATCATGTCGAGCAAAAAATCGCAGGTTCTGGTGAAAAGATTGGCGCAATGACGCGTCATTTCGGTATCCACCTTGAGACGGCCGACCACTTGCTTTATATGATGCGTGATGATTGATGCGCGATGAGGCGGATATGAGAACGACCTTAGCGATTGACGACGATGTCCTGATCGCCGCAAAAGCGATGGCAACCCAGCAGCACCGGAGCGTCGGCGAAGTCATTTCTGAGCTGGCGAGACGCTCTCTGCGCCGCCCGCCCAGCAGCGGC
>NZ_NWSZ01000028.1:0-96968 GCF_002531885.1 Rhizobium sp. L9
TTATGGCGCATTTGCGCGAAGATGGGTGATCCCCTATCCTGCAAAACAGGCATGATGCACTTGGGTTAGCTTCTCCAGCAAAGTTAAAGTGTCCTGTTTCTGCAAAGTAAGAATGTCACTCTCCCCGGGTTTTGATACCGGGAGATTGCGGATGGGACTGACAGCGATGCGCGGTGTGGCCCTGCAAAAATCTAGGCATCCGTGCATCCGGACTGACGATATTCGAACCGTATTGGTCGGTTTAGCGTTGCCTTAAAGAAACTGTGCAAGGATACGCTCTTACCACCACACCGGCGAGCTGATGAAGTTTCGAAAAAAACCAGAGATAGCGCGCAGCCGCGCGGGCTGCCTAACCGGCCATGTGAGCGCCTTCGCGCCAGCGGTGTTTGCGGCCATTATTGCAGCTATCGTCGTCTGGGTGGCAACGAATTGGCGGCTGGAGCGCGCTCTCGCCGATGAACGTTCGATTGTCGCCGGTGAGCTTGCCACGATATCATCTCGGCTGCAGACGAATCTGAATAGCAATGTGAAACTGTTACAAGGGCTGGCGGCGGCTATCTCCGTCGATCCGGCAATGGGTCAGAACGGATTTTCCAAACTTGCAGCACGGATCCTGCAGCCTGATTCACAATTGCGAAGCTTCGCCGCGGCGCCTGACATGGTGGTCAGCTGGGTCTATCCGGAAAAAGGAAATGAAAGAGCCATCGGGCTCGACTACCGGAAGAACGAGAAGCAACGGGCTGCCGCGATGCTGGCGCGCAACACCCACAACATCGTCTTGACCGGCCCGGTGGAGCTTGTCCAAGGCGGAATGGCTTTTGTGGTCAGGTGCCCTGTCTATACCACCGACGGAAATAGCCAGGTCTTTTGGGGGCTGCTTTCCGGGATTATCGATATTCCAAGGCTTTATGGAGATAGCGGCCTTCGTTCGACCGATCTTGAGATTGCCATCAGCACCGAACCGGAGCCGGAATCGCCCAACCAAGTTTTTCTCGGCGGCCTGGAGACCTTTCAAAGAAAGCCGGTCGTCGCAAACGTGGATATGACCTACGGCCGATGGACCCTCGCCGCGCGTCCGAAGCATGGATGGGGCCAAAATAACGGGATCGGCGCCTTCGAGTTCTATGCAAGTTTGTTGGCCTTCTGTGTCGTTGCCCCCATCGTCTGGGTCGGCTTTCTGACCAGATCGCGCCAAAGAACCATCGAAAAACTTCGCCTGCACAAGAAGAAGCTCGTTCGCGCGCGGCAACGCCTGGAATACCTGTCACTGCACGACGCGCTGACGGGACTTCCCAATCGACGGTTCGTCGACCAGATGATCTCGCAGCCGCCGCGGCCGGCTCCGCACGATTGCCTGATCCTCATCCATATCGACCTTGACCGGTTTAAAGAGATCAACGACACGAAGGGCCATGCCGGCGGTGACATCGTCCTCCAGGCCACGGCTTTGCGGCTCGCCGATTTGGCCGGTCCGAACGACGTCGCAGCTCGCATCGGTGGAGACGAGTTCATTTTCGCCAGCTGGAGCGCCAATCCTGAGCCTAAAGCAACCGAATTGGCCAAGCAGATTGTCGACGCGCTTCAGCGCAACATTTTTATCGATGGAGCAGCCTATGTGGTCGGAGCAAGCGTCGGCGTCGCCTGGGAGGCTGAACCTTCTCGACAGGACCTCGGCCAGTTGCTCCTGAATGCCGATCTGGCGCTCTACGAGGCGAAGAAGGCGGGTCGCGGTCGCGCGGCTATCTTCACCGAAGAGCTTCGAAGCGCCGCAGTCCATTCGAAAGAACTGGCGGATGAATTCAACCAAGCGCTCGAACGCGACGAGTTCGTCGCGTTCTTCCAGCCGCAGTTCGACGCAACCACATTGGCGGTCGCAGGCGTCGAAGCCCTCGCCCGCTGGGATCATCCGCGAAGAGGTCTGCTCGGCCCCACCGAGTTTCTTGATGCTGCGGAAAGGCTCGGGCGTAGCGGCGACATGGATAGACTGATCCTGCAAAAGGCACTCTTCGAGCTGACGAGATGGGACGGCTTGGGACTGCAAATCCCCCGGGTCTCGGTCAATATCTCCGCGCGCCGACTGGCGCAGGCAGATCTGCTTGCCGAGCTTTCGGCCCTTCCCGCAGTGAGGGGCCGCCTGTGTTTCGAGCTGCTTGAAACAATCTCCTTCGATGAGCTTCAGCCTGCTCTCAATGAGGTGATTCCAGCCATCAAGGCGCTCGGCATAGAAATAGAAATCGACGATTTCGGCACAGAACATGCCAGTATCGTCAGCTTGCTTCGATTTGAACCCCGAAGGCTCAAGATCGATCGAGAGATTGTCAAGCCGATCCTCGCCTCTCCTTCTCAACGCCGTCTGGTCTCCTCAATCATCGAAATCGGCCGATCACAGAACATCGACATCGTTGCCGAAGGCGTGGAGACAATGGAGCACGCGAAGATCCTGAAAGATCTCGGCTGCCATCTGCTGCAAGGGTACGCTCTGGCGCGGCCAATGACCTCGGAGCAGCTGATCGAATTTTGCCATCAGCCGCATAGAGGAACCGCAAAGGCAGGCCGCTAGGTTGGCCGTCGGCTGTTTGTGCTTGCGGGTCTTCGTAAGCAGGTTCATTCTTATCCCCATTGAGAAGCCCGCCGGCAGCGGCCGATGTCGCTGTCGCATATCGGGTTTTCGTGAGATGCCTGCGATGGAATGCGCCGGCTGCGGTTTCGACATTCAGAGCGGTTTTGCTTTCTGTCCGCGATGCGGCGCAAGGCAACCCCTCTCCTGCGCGGCCTGCGGTTATCCATGTCAGCCTGATTTTGCCTTTTGCCCGAGATGCGGCGCGTCGATCTCAGGCAAAGCCCAGCCGGCCGCGAAGCCGGCCATCGAGACGGCACCGGCTGAATCCGATGGCGATGCCGACCGGCGGCCGGTGACGGTGCTCTTTGCCGATCTCTGCGGCTTCACGACGTTGAGCGAGCAGATCGACCCCGAAATCATGCGGGTGCTGCAGAACGAATTGTTCGAAGAGATGACCCGGGCGGTGGAAGCCTATGGCGGCTTCGTCGACAAATTTGTCGGCGATGCACTGCTGGCGCTGTTCGGGGCGCCGGTCGCCCATGAGGACGATCCGGTGCGGGCGCTTGGCGCCGCACTTGATATGATCGATCGGGCCGCTGCGGTCGGCAAGCGCTGGCAGTCGCGTGCGGGCGTTCCGCTGCGCTTGCATATCGGCATCAATAGCGGCCCTGTGGTCACTGGCGGCTTCGGCGCCGCCAGTACAAAATCCTATTCCGTGACCGGCGACACGGTGAACACCGCACAACGGTTGCAATCCATGGCCGGCGAAAACGATATTCTCGTTGGTCCGCTGACCTACCGTCTCACCCGCCACGCCTTTGCCTTCGACAGCCTCGGCGCGCAAACCCTGCGGGGTAAGGTTGGAAACGTCCTCGTGCATCGGCTGACCGGACTGCTGGAAGCGCCGCATACGGCACGCGGGCTCGAAAGTTTCGGCCTTGAGGCGCCGATGGTCGGACGAGACGCGGAATTGTCGCGCCTGTTGACCTGCCTCGATCTTGCCTGTGGCGGCGCCGCGCAGCTTGTCCGCCTGATCGGCGAAGCGGGCATCGGCAAATCGCGTCTGGCCAGCGAATTCGTCGGGATCGCCGGCAACACGGACCGTTTTCCTGGGCTTGCTATCCGCAGAGCCACCTGCTCTCCCCTCGGCGAACAATCGTACGGCACGCTCGCCGCGGTCGTGCGGAGCGCCTATGGAATCGGCGAGCGGGACGATCCCGACAGGACACGGCAACTGCTGACAACGGGATTCCGTGCCCTCGATCTCGGGCCTGACGACGTCGCGGCGCTTTTGCCGCTCTTTTTCCATGTTCTCGGCCTCGGCGATCCCGATGGCGCGCTCCGGCACATCGAACCGGAACAATTGCGTCGCCAGATCTTCTATGCGGTCCGAACCATCTTCGAGCGGCGGCTGGCACAAGGCCCTCTCCTGCTTGTGATCGAGGATCTCCACTGGGCGGATGCCGCCTCACTGGAAGTGCTGCGTTTCATGATGGACCGGCTGGAGCGCAGCCGACTGATGCTGCTTGCGATTTACCGGCCGACGTCGCAGACGGATCCGCTGAACTCCGATCGCGTCAGCGTCACTGTTCAGCGTCTCGGCCCCCTCTTCGCTGCCGATGGGCAGAAGCTGCTTGCCGCCTTTTTTGGCGAGGGTCACGGCAAGTTGCCGGCGCCAATGCGCAAGCGCATCCTCGAGCGCGCCGGCGGCAATCCGCTGTTTATCGAAGAAATCCTGCGCGGCCTGATCGACATGGGCGCGCTGCACAATGACGGGCAGCGCTGGCATGTCGCAGCCGAAGACGCGGATGTCGATATACCGGTCAATTTGCAAGCCCTGTTGCTTGCCCGCGTCGACAGGTTACCGCAGGAGATCAGACGTCTGGCGCAGGAGGCTGCCGTCGTCGGCCCGAAGTTCGATACCGCCCTGCTCCGCACCGTCGCGACCGATCCGGCCGGCATCGATGCAGCGCTGGATTATCTCTGCGATGCCAATATCATCGAGGAGTTGCGTGGACCGGACGCCGAGACAGCGCCGGGCTATCGCTTCAGCCAGACCTTGATGCACGATGTCATCTACCACAATCTGCTGCTGCAACGCCGCATGGAGCTTCACCGACGGATCGGCCGGGCGCTGGAACGCCAATATGGCGTGGCGCCGGATCGAGCAGAGCATCTGGCGCAGCTCGGCCATCATTTCAGCCTGACCACCGAAAAGGCCAAGGGGGCCAGCTATCTCATGGCGGCCGGCGATATGGCGCGCAAGATATACGCCAATGACGATGCCATGCGTCTTTACCGACAGGCTCTTGCTGCCTTCGCCGACGAGCAGGAGGCGCCGCCGGAGCAATTGGCACTGTTGGAGCGCCTTGGCGATCTCTGCGGTCCTGCCGGCCGGCGTGAGGCCGCCCTGAACCATTATCAGCGAGCACTCGCGATCCACCGCGCGAAAGATGATCGGATCGCCGCTGCGAGGATCTTGCGCAAGATCAGCCGCCTGCATCTCGATGCGGGACGCCGCGATCAGGCGGAGGCCCATTGTGCCGAAGCCGAAACGATGATCGCGCCGATCGATGCGCCGGTCGAACATGCCCATCTCCTGCAAGAACGCGGCCACCTCGCCTTCCGCACCGGCGACCAGGCTGCTGCTGCCGAATGGGCGACACAGGCGCTGCAATGCCTGCAAACACTGCCGATCGATGGAACGACCGAGGCCGGACGGGAGGCAGCGCGGGCGATGGCAGAGGCGCTGAACACCAAAGGTGCAGCACTCGCGCGTCTCGGACGCCGCCGTGATGCCGTGCAGGAAGTGGAGCGCAGCCTCTCGGTCGCCGAAAAGGCCGATCTGCAAAGCGCCGCCTGCCGCGCCTATTCCAACCTCGGCGTTCTCTACACGATCGTCGATCCGGCCAACGCCATCAGGATCTGCCGACGCGGATTGGAGGTCGCCACCCGCATCGGCGATCTCGGCTTCCAGGCGCGTCTTCTCGCCAATCTCGCGGTCTCCTGCTGCACCTTCACCGATCGCTGTGGAGCCGAGGGCGTGCCGGCGGCGGAGAAGGCGGTCGAAATCGACCGGGCGCTCGATCAGCGCGACCATCTGTCCGTACCGCTGATCGTACTCGGGCAGATTCACCAATGCCATGGGCAGCCGAACCTAGCTCGTAAGTATTACGAGGAAGCCCTTGAGGTTGCGAAGGAAATTGACGAGCCGCAACTGCTCTTTCCGTGTTATGATGGCTTGGCGACACTGAGCCTTGAACACGACGACATGGATGAAGCGGAACGGTATTTCGCGCTGGCGCAGGATGTGTGCATCCGCCACAAGCTTGACCCCGGCACATTCGTCGTCTTGCCGTTTCTCGACTGAAGGCTTCGCATCTCACTCGTCGCTCTGCATCAATTCGCCAAAGCGATTCAGAGACATAAAGGGAGGAACTAACAATGCAGGAGAACCACGCCGATAAACCATTACAGCCTGGGGATCGCGCGCCCAACGTGGTGCTGGATGCGATCACCCGCCATGGCAAGATCGCCATCGATGATTTTCGCGGTCAGAAGCCGGTGCTCGTCGGCTTGTTTCGCGGCCTGCACTGCCCCTTCTGCCGCCGGCAAATCGCCGCCATGGCCGAACTCACCGATGCGCTGCAGGAAAAAGGCATCGATAGCCTCACGGTCGTCAATACTCCGATCGAGCGAGCGCGCCTCTATTTCCGCTACCACCCGCTTCCCAATTTGCTCGCGGCCTCCGACCCCGAACGGGTATCGCACAGAGCTTTCGGCTTGCCGAATATCGAGTTCACCGAATCCGAGAACGAATGGCCGTACAAGGTCAGCATGAGCACAATGTCGTCAATGCAGGTCGACATGCCGGGCGAGCTGCCAGAGCCCATGGATGTGATGGCGGCGATGGAATATCTCGACAAGGCCGACGGTTATGAATTCACTGAGGACGACACGCGAATGATCGCCACTGGCCATGGCCAGCTTGTTGGCGAATTCCTGCTCGATCGGGATGGCGTCGTGCGTTGGTGTTTCACGGAAGTCGAGGAAGGTGGCCGCAACTTGTTCGGCGGTCCCGCCCCCCGCGATGTAATGTCGGCGGCTTCGAATATGGCTGTGTGACAACCTGTTGTGCTTATTGCGCCCTGAAGCGGGCGTGGCAGGTCGTGCAGGTCTGCAGCATGAGGTGAAAGGCGTGCTCCGCCGGCATTGCCGACAGCTCCTGCTCGCTTCGAACGTGAGTGCCGAGGGGGCCGCCACCCATGGCCTCCCCAGGCTTCATGCGCATGCCGGCGGGCATCGGTCCCGGATTATTCTGGGCGGCGACGTCGAGCGCGACGGCATAGTCGCGCAGGTCGTTTGCGATGCGGTCGAATCGCTCGCGCTCCTCAAGAATGTTCGGCATGGCCTTTGATTGTGGGCTGGCCACCTCGGATGCGAAGTGTTCGGAAAGAACGACGCCGGATCTGTCGCGGATGGTGTCTGCTGCCCATCGGAACTCGGCTGCCTTATAGCTTGCCGGATCCTTGAACATGCCGGAAATTGTCTTTGCCGCCGCGGCCATGGCCTTCATGTCCGCCTGTCGAAGCGCCACGACATCCTCGGCGGCCGGCGACGGGACTGTCGTCAAGAGAGCGGCTCCCACGCCAGGGAGCAGTCCAAAAGTCGCCATGAAAAAGGTCCGTCTCATAGAGCTGCTTCCCAAACCGGCGTGATGCCGCCTCTACGCATATCCCTTCTCATCTGGGCAACAACAGGGCGGACACCCTCCCCGAGGTTCTCGGCAATGGGCGATGCGGAAGCGTTAACCGCAGCCGAATAATCTGCGGCTTCGATTGGAGTGGATCAATGAAAAGTGGCTATTCGCTCGCTCAGATAGGGCTTCACTGGCTGGTCGCCTTCATGGTGCCGGTGCAGTATCTGACTGGCGGCAGCATCGAGAGAATTCATCATGTAGTCCACATGGGGATGACGCCATCCGCGTGGGATGTCGTCCAGCATCAGCTCCATAACTACGCGGGGATCGCCATCGGCCTGCTGATGGGTGTGCGGCTCGCACTTCGCATATTTCAACCGCCCGAGCCCACCGCGCCCGGCACATGGACCGGATGGATCGCCACGGCGCTTCATCACGCCTTCTACGCCACAATCATCGGCCAGGCATGCATGGGCGCCGTCGCCAGCTATTTTTGGTTTGGAATCGCGCCCTACCACGTTCTGGGGTCGAAGATCATCCTGGCGATCGTGGCGTTGCATCTGGCCGCAGCGGCCTGGCACACACTGGTCGCCCGTGACGAGACGGTCGACCGGATGCTGCTGCCGCACCGGAAGCGGGCGGCAAAAAACATCTAAGTGGCCAGCTTCAACCCCGCTGGATGCGTCATATTGAGGACTCGAATGTCGGCAATTGCTAGGTCCGCGATTGAAAACGGGCTGCATTACCTGTAGCTCTTCGGGAATGGGCAAGATGTACCGAATCACAGTGAGCACGTTGCTCGTGATGATGCGCCTGGTGATCGTCGTATCACTGGCGGGGTACTCGTTGGCGAACGCCAGCGCGGCGATGCATGGCTCACCGTTCCCCGAACCGCAAGTGGCCGCCGCAGAGATGATGCAGTCCCATGAAGGCCACGACGTGGCGGAGGCGGGCCATCACGACCATTCGCGCATCGACATGCCCGATGACGATGGAGGTGCGAAGCTCGTCAAGCAGGAATGCTGCAAGGATTTCTGCGGCGGGCTCGGCATCATTTGTGAAAGCCCCGACGTCGGTGGGCCAGTCGTAACCTCGATCCGGCAGTTCGTGGACGACCGCACGACCTTCGGCGAACAGCCGCCGCTCCACCGCCCTCCGAATATCTGAATAGAGACGCGCCCGCTCGATCGGGTCCATTCGGTCGCCGCCTGACTCCGGGCGAGCGCCCGTAGCTATCTCTCATTCGGAAATTTCATAATGAAACCCTCGCTTTTTGTGGTGGGGCTGCCGCTTGTCATCGGCGGCTGCACATCCACGCTTCCTCCCGACGTGGTGGCGTCTTCCGCCACGGTCGAACAGCCGTCGCCGCAATATCGGTCACCGGTCTCGGGCTTTGTCGCCAGGCAGCCCGTCGATCCCAAGCCGTGGCGTAGACAAAACGATCTGCAGTCTCCCACGAAAGGAGACGCCTCATGATCGGCCTCCGAAAATTGATGTCCGTGCTGGCGTTCCCGTTGGTGCTGAGCGGTTGCGTCACGGGCGCTGAATATTCCAGCAAGCAAGCAGGGTTCGCTTCTGTTGCCGACAAGACCGCGATAGCGACGGCAAAGCAAACGGTTTGGATCCAGAACCAGAATCAGACGCGCTCTGTCGCTGCGGAGGTCAAAAATCTGCTCGCGCGACGGAAAACCCTCGATATCGAGACGGCGGTTCAGATCGCCCTGCTCAACAACAAGGGCCTTCAGGCTGCCTACGCCGATCTCGGCGACAGTGCGGCCGATGCCTGGCAGTCGACGATGTTCGTCAACCCGATAGTCTCGATCGGCGCGACAGGCATCGGCACGCCGGGATTGGAGGCCTTCAAGACCATCGAGGGGATGCTCACGACGAACATCCTGGCGCTTGCGACGAGGAATCGTGACGTGGCGATCGCCGACACCCGCTTCCGCCAGGCGCAACTGACCGCTGCCGTGAAAACGCTACAGGTCGCCGCCGATACGCGGCGCGCCTGGATTGGGGCGGTGGCCGCCTGGGAGAACGTCGGGCAGTTGCAGCGCGCCCAGGCAACGGCGGACGCCGCTTCCGAACTTGCGGAGAAACTTGGCGAGACCGGTGCGATGAGCAAGGGCGCCCAGGCGCGTGAACATGTGTTCGTCGCCGAGCTCGCCGGGGAGACTGCAAAGGCGCGCCTCGCAGCTCGCCTTGCCAAGGAGGAACTCACACGGCTGATGGGTCTCTGGGGGGCCGACCTGGACTACCGGATTCCGAACAGCCTGCCGCCGCTGCCCAAGGGCGTCGTCAGACGCGATACGATCGAGGCCGAGGCTCTGAGGAACCGCATCGATCTTCAGGTCGCGAAGCTCGAGCTGGAGGCAACCGCAAGATCCTACGGGCTCACCGAAGCGACGCGTTATGTAACCGATCTCGAAATCCTGACGGGTTTCGAAACGGAACGGGAAATCGAGGACGAGGAGAAGACCACCAGAACCACAGGCCAAGTCGAGCTGGAGTTCGCGATCCCGATCTTCGACACCGGCAAGGCGCGGATGCGCAAGGCCGAGCTGGCCTATATGCGCGCGGCAAACCAGCTCGCGGAGAAGGCCGTCAACGTCCGTTCGGAAGCACGCTCCGCATACGAGGCGTACCGCTCGAACTACGACATCGCGCGGCACTACCGCAACAATGTCGTGCCGTTGCGCACCAAGGTCGAGGAAGAATCCCTGCTGACCTACAACGGCATGATCACCAACACCTTCGAGCTGCTCACCGACACGCGCGACAAGATCAACTCCATTCTGCTCTCCGTCAACGCCAAGCGCGATTTCTGGCTCGCCGAAGCCAACCTCGCGCCTGCGATCTACGGCGGCGGCGCGACCAACGCGTCGGCAGAGACCGAAGTCGCCGCTGCCTCGGGCAGCAGCGGCGGCGGCCATTGAGAAAGGAACCCACCATGTTCAACAGACGACAATTGTTCGGTGCGAGCGCAGCGCTGCTGGCAGCGGGCACATGGACGAAAACCTCGGCGATGGGGCTGCCCGACGCCCCGACAATGGAATCGGCGGACATGCAGCCGCCTCTGCACCCGACTTCCGGCCCGGACTATCAGCCGGTCGTCACCCTCAACGGCTGGACCCTGCCCCATCGGATGAACAACGGCGTCAAGGAGTTCCACCTCGTCGCCGAGCCGGTGGAACGCGAGATGGCCGACGGCATGACCGCTTATCTCTGGGGCTATAACGGCCAGTCTCCGGGTCCGACGATCGAGGCGGTCGAAGGCGACCGGGTGCGCATCTTCGTCACCAATAAGCTGCCGGAACACACGACGATCCACTGGCACGGCATGATCCTGCCGTCGGGCATGGACGGCGTCGGCGGGCTGACGCAGCCGCACATCCCGGTTGGCAAGACCTATGTCTACGAGTTCGACCTCGTGAAATCAGGCACTTTCATGTACCACCCGCACTCCGACGAGATGGTGCAGATGGCGATGGGCATGATGGGCTTCTTCGTCGTCCATCCCAAGGACCCGACATTCATGCGGGTCGACCGCGACTTCGTCTTCCTGCTCAACGCCTACGACATCGATCCCGGCTCCTATGTGCCGCGTGTCATGGAAATGACCGATTTCAACATGTGGTGCTGGAACAGCCGCGTGTTTCCCGACATCAGTCCGCTCGTCGTTTCAAGGAACGACAGGGTGCGGGTGCGGGTCGGTAACCTGACGATGACGAACCATCCGATACATATGCATGGCTATGACTTCGAGGTGACATGCACCGATGGCGGCTGGGTGCGACCTGAAGCGCGGTGGCCGGAGGTGAGCGTCGACATCCCTGTCGGCGCCATGCGCGCCTACGAGTTCGACGCCAAGTATCTCGGCGACTGGGCGATCCATTGCCACAAGTCGCATCACACGATGAACGCCATGGGTCACGACATCCCCACGTTCATCGGTACGGATAAGTCGAAGCTCGCCGAGAAGATCCGCAAACTTCAGCCGGACTACATGCCCATGGGCACCAAAGGCATGGCCGACATGGGCGAAATGGAAATGCCCATTCCCGAGAACACCGTCCCGATGATGACCGGCTGGGGGCCGCATGGCCCGATCGAGATGGGCGGCATGTTCTCGGTCGTGAAGGTCCGCGAAGGCATCGAAGCGGACGATTACTCGGATCCGGGCTGGTACGAGAACCCGCCCGGGACGCAGGCCTGGGAGTGGACCGGCGAGCTGCCGGACGCGACCAAGGCCAAGGACGCGAAGACGCAAATCACGCCGAAGCCGACAAACGGCTGAGGCTCAATCTACCACTTCAAAAGAAGGATGCACGCATGAAGAACTGTGTACTGGCACTGGCGCTCGCAGCGCTCGCAACTCCCGCCTTCGCCTCGGGCAACCATGCCGGTGGTCACGGCGAGAAAATGGCGGTCGGAGAGCCTGGCGACAAGGCTAAAGCGACGCAGACGATCCGCGTCACAATGAAGGAAACCGACGACGGGCAAATGTTGTTCACGCCCGCGGTCTTCAACGTCCGCAAGGGACAGACGGTCAAGATCGAGATCAAGAACGCCGGAACCGTCGACCACGAATTCGTGCTCGATGAGGAAGACAATATCCTGGAGCACAAGAAGGTCATGGAGAAGTTCCCGGAAATGGAACATGACGATCCGAATTCAATCCGCCTTCCGGCCGGCCAGTCCGGCGAGATCGTATGGAAGTTCACCACCGACGGCGAATTCAAGTTCGCCTGCCTGATCCCCGGCCACTATGAAGCCGGCATGCACGGCGACGTCAACGTCGCCGGCAAGTAACCCTCGATAAAGGAGCCATGAGCATGAAATCCGCAATGATCAAGATGGGCGTCGCCGCCCTCATCTCCGTCAGCGCCGCGTTCGGCGCCTTCGCCCAGGAATTCACCAAGGGCGTCGTCAACAAGGTGGACGCAAAAGCGCAGAAGGTCACCATCAAGCACGAGGACCTGAAAAACCTCGACATGCCGGCGATGACGATGGTCTTCCGCGTCGAAGACCCGGCTCTGCTGGAAAAGCTGAAGGCAGGCTCGAACATCGAGTTCGTTGCCGAACGCGTGAATGGCAAGCTCACCGTTACCGACGTAAAATAGCCGGCTCCTGCCGCCCGGACCCGTCCGGGCGGCAGGACATCGAGGAGTGGAGACGATGTACAGAAGAAGCTTCATCGCCGTGGCGGCGTCCGCGCTGGCGTTTCCTGGCGGATCGGTCCTCGCCGCCGCGCCGGCGAAGATGACGGTCTACAAGGATCCGAATTGCGGTTGCTGTCATGAATGATCAAAGGCGATGGCCGCGGCGGGATTTTCCGTCGACGCCCGCGACACCGACGACCTTGCCTCGGCCAAGGCGCGGCTGGGCGTGCCTGCCGACCTGGAGGGCTGCCACACCGCCGTCGTCGATGAATACTATATCGAGGGACACGTGCCACTGGAGGCCCTGCAGCGGCTGCTGCGGGAGCGGCCGCCGCTCCGAGGGCTCGCCGTGCCGGGGATGCCGCCCGGCTCGTTGGGAATGGGCGACGATCCGCAGGCCTCCTACGACGTCTACGCGATCCCCACGGGGTCCGGCGCGCCATACCTGTTCATGGAGGTCGGCTCCCGAAAGGGCTGAGACTTCGACCAATTGATCAGTGAGCCGCCGATCAGGAGACTGGAGCGTTGCACAGCGCCGCCCACAGATCGTGTTTCCAGTCGGCGCCCGGCCGCGCCGAAACGTCGACCCCATAGTCGGCGGAATTGATCCGCACCGTGGCGGGCGAAACGCAGCGCACGCTCGCCTTGTGCTGTCCCCCGTCGCGATAGAGCACGGCCCCAGCACCGTCGAATTCCGACAGGGTGATGACGACATCGAAATCAAAGGCAGAATCGTGGGAGACCGCGCCCTCCGCCAGACTGAGGCTGACCGACCGGCTGCCGCCGAACGAAGTTGTATGGAACACCGCAAGCTCGGAAGCCGCCGACATGGATGCGGACTGTGCG
This sequence comes from Rhizobium sp. L9, assembly GCF_002531885.1. Taxonomy (NCBI): domain Bacteria; kingdom Pseudomonadati; phylum Pseudomonadota; class Alphaproteobacteria; order Hyphomicrobiales; family Rhizobiaceae; genus Rhizobium; species Rhizobium sp. L9. The sequence goes on from NZ_NWSZ01000028.1 coordinate 13,268, forward strand.
ATGAGAATCGAGGACAGAAGGAATCGGCGCATTTACCCCTCCCACGGAGAATGCGTCACGATCCTATCATATGCTTGGAGGCTCGGCGACCAATTGCGGCCTATCCGATTGGCATGGCTCGTGCGTCGAACTCGATCTGCCGAGCACACGCTCGAAATCTCTCGAGCATTGCGTCAGGGAAGTCCGGCCTTGCGGAAGCCGTCGACGAAATGCTGAAGCGTCGCGGGATCGCGGAAGGGCTCCGTCATCGCCCAGTGAGCTGTCGAAAAATCCGGGTTGGCGACGAGGAAGAGTGCGGTCTCCGCCCGCGCCTCGTCGAGCCGTCCGAGCTGTGCCAGACTTGCCGCCAGGAAACGACGGGAGCTTGTGCGATAGGTTTCGTGATGGTGCAGCGTCTCGACAGCGGCCTCATATTGCCCGGCTGCATATTGCGCCTGGCCGAGCGCCAGATAATACCAGCCCGCCGGAAAGGGATTCAGCCGGAACGCCTTGCGAACATGCTCGAGGCCTTCCTCAATCCGCCCGGCGAGGATCGTGATGTCGGATAATGCGGCAAAGGTGTCTGCTTCGTTCGGATCGAGTTCGATTGCCTTGGCGAATTGCGCATCCGCCTCGGCGAAATTGCGTTCATAGGCAAGCAGATAGGCGAGGACCCAGCGGCAGCCGGCATCATTGGGGTCGATCGCAACCGCCTTGCGTGCCAGTTGCAAAGCAATGCCGCGGTTCGATTCCGTCGGTCCGCCGCTATGGACCCATCCCATCCAGTGGTTCACGGCAAGCCAGCGATAGGCCTCGGCATAGTCCGGGTCGAGGGAGATTGCGCGTGTCAGCATCAGATGCGCTTCCTCAGCCGCCTGCGGGGCATCGTCCATCATCTTGCGCGCCCGCACGCAGAGATCGTAAGCCTCGATGTTCTTCGGCCGATTGCGCGGCGGCAGTGCTCGGAGCCTGCCGAGCAGCGCCTCGACGATCCTGCCCGTCACCTCGTCCTGAAGAGCGAAGATATCGTCCAGGCTGCGATCGAAACGTTCCGCCCAGAGGTGATCGCCGCTGACCGCGTCGATCAGCTTGGCGTTGATGCGCACGCGCCCGGCAGCGCGTCTTGCGCTGCCCTCCAGCAGATAGCGCACGCCGAGCTCCTCGGCGATCTCTCGCACGTCCATCGCCCTGCCCTTGTAAGCGAAGGCCGAGTTGCGGGCGATGACGAACAGGCCGGGCATTCTGGAGAGGTCGGTGATCAGGTCTTCGGTCAGCCCGTCCACGAAGGATTCCTGCTCTGGGTCGCTGCCGATATTCAGAAAGGGCAGGACAGCAATCGACGGCTTGTCAGGCAGCAGCAAGGTCTTTCGCTTCATGCCGCTCAGTCGATGCACGGCTCCCATGAAGCGATAGCCAACGCGCGGAACCGTTGCAATCCATTCGCCGCCGCCGGTGGACGAGCCGAGCAGCTTGCGCAGCTGCGCGATCTGGACGGTGAGGTTGCCTTCCTCGACCGCGATGCCTGGCCAGGCCGCGTCCATCAGCTCGGCCTTGGCGACGATGTCGCCGGCTTGCCCGACAAGCGCCGCAAGCAGCTTCAGCCCGCGGTGGCTAACGGCAACGGGATCATCGTTCCGAAGGAGCGTTCCCGCATCCGGATCAAGCACGAACGGACCAAAGGCAAAGCGCGATCCCTGCATGAAGCGGATCTATAGTCCGTTTGGAAGTTTTTGAGAACGTTTTGGCGAGGCTTAATTACGCCGCTCCCCTTATTCCGCAGGATTTCATCCTCTTTCAGGCCAGGCCGCGCCCTTCAGACCATACCGACTGACGAGGATATCAGCATGACGAGTGCAAGCACGACATCACCGCAAGAGGATCAGCTCCCACGGGCCGCGATGGCGGGCATCATTGCGACGGTCACGGTGTTTGCCGTGGCGCAGGGACTGACCTATCCGCTGCTGAGCTTTATCCTGGAACGGCAGGGGCTGACGTCAGGGCTCATCGGCCTGTCGGCAGCGATGACGCCGCTGGGTTTCATCTTATCGGCGCCCGTCATTCCGGCGCTTTCGCGACGCGTCGGCGGGGCGCGGCTTGCTATCCTCTGTTCGATCCTGGCCGCCCTCATCCTGGTTGCGATTGGCTGGATCCAGCACGCCTGGGTCTGGATGCCGCTGCGCTTCCTGCTCGGCTTCTTTGCCAATCCTCTCTACGTCATCAGCGAAACCTGGCTGATCTCGATCACGCCGGCGGCGCGCCGTGGCCGCATCATGGGCCTCTATTCATCGATCGTTTCGGCTGGTTTCGCCATCGGCCCGCTATCCCTCGGCGTCGTCGGCACGGAAAGTTGGCCGCCCTTCATCATCGGCGTTACGGCCTTTCTTGCCTGCGGCCTGATCGTGCTTGCCGTTGCTTCCCGCCTGCCTGACATGCCTCGCGAAGGCGAGGCAATGTCGGTCGGTGACTTCTTCGCATTGGCGCCGCTGCTGCTCTTTGCGGTTTTCGCGGCAGCCGCCTTCGAGCAGATCCTGCTTTCGCTGTTCGCGGTCTATGGCGCAGCCCTCGGCAGCGCCGAGGCGCGCATTGCTTCGCTCATCACCTGTTTCGTCGCCGGCAATGCGATGCTGCAGGTCCTGCTCGGGCGCGCGGCCGAACGGTTCGGTGCGACGCGGACGATGTTATTCTGCGTCCTGGCTTGCCTCACCGGCTGCCTGCTGCTGGCGCCGCTTTTTACCACATGGCTCATCTGGCCGCTGGTATTCGTCTGGGGCGGCGTCTCGTTCGGGCTTTACACCACGTCACTGATCCAGCTCGGCGAGCGTTTCACCGGCCGGACCCTGATCGCCGGTAACGCGGCCTTCGCCTTCACATGGGGCATTGGCGGCATGGCGGCCTCACCAGCTGCCGGATCGGCAATGCAGCTGATCGGGCATCACGGGCTCACACTATCACTCGGCCTGCTCAGCACTGTCCTCTCGATACTCCTCGTCTTAGATCTGAGGATGACGCGGTAATACTCTGAATACGCGTTATTTTTCTGCGATCCGATTCCATTTATCCCCTGCCCTTGAATAGGCGCATCCCCGCAATATATAAAGTGTTATATAACATTTAATCGAAATGGCGAGATGGGCATGGTCGAAGATGTGGTCCGAACGCTCGGCTTTCTATGTCTGGGCAGCCGGCTGCGGCGCATCGGCGAACGATTGCAGGCCGATACCCAGCACATCATCGACGAGGCCGAGCTCGGCATTCAAGCCGGTCAGTATCCGTTCCTGGCGGCGATCGACCGGACCGGGCCGCTGACGATCGGCGAACTGGCCCAGTCGGTAGGCATCACCCAACCCGGCGCGACGCGGACGATCGGCCAGCTTCTCGAATCCGGCTTCGTCGACATGCAGCCGGCGCCGGACGATCAGCGCCGCAGACTGGTGTCGCTGACCGACAAGGGACAGGAACTCGTCGATTATTCGAAGGCGACGATCTGGCCGCGCGTCGCGGCTGCTGTTGCGGATCTCTGCGGCGATCTCGACGGACCGATCCTCGAACAGCTCGCGGCCATCGAGGACGGGCTTGCGGAAGCGCCGCTCAAACGCCGGAGCACGGCTGCCGCACCGCGCGTCCTTTCAGACGCCCAAGAGGAGGAAGGATGATGAAACATGTGCTCGACCGGCCGATCTGGAGCGCTCTGCAGACCGCGCACGCCGATATCTCCGAAGGCGGCAGCTGCGCGAGGCGATACCCGCCGTCCATTGTCCCCTTCGCCGCCTCCGCGGACGATACGCCGGAAAGCCTCGATGCCCTGGAGAAGCTGCCGTCGCGGGAGGAGCGCATGTTTCTCGTCGAGGTTGGACCAATCGCGGTTCCGCGAGGTCTTGCCATAATCATGGAGGCGCCCGTGACCCAGATGGTTGCCGAGCGGCCTCACGAGAAAATTTCCGATCCCCGCATCGAGCCGCTGACGGAGGCTGATGCCGCCGATATGCTTGACTTGGCAACCCTGACCAAACCGGGCCCATTCACCTTGCGCGCCCAGATGCTTGGCCGCTTCTGGGGGATAAGGCATGAAGGTCGTCTCGTAGCGATGGCGGGTCAGCGCATGCGGCAGCCGGGCTATATCGAGCTCAGCGGCCTTTGTACCCATCCCGATTTCCAAGGAGGCGGCCTCGGTACCCTGCTCTTTCGCTTCGTTGCCGGCGAAATCGGATCCAGCGGCGACGTAGCCTATCTGCACGCCTACGCGGCGAACACATCGGCCATTTCGCTCTATAAGGCGCAGGGCTTCGTGGTTCGGTCGGAAATGAACATGCGCGTGGTCAAACGCCGCCCCTGAAGATTTCCCTGCCCGATCGTCGCAGCGAAGTGTCAGATCACTGTCATCCAAACCCTTTAAAGCGCCGGCAACGAAATTGATTGATGCGAGGCGCTTTCGATGGCGACATTGCAGCAGGTCGCGTTCCGGGCAGGATGTTCGCTGGCGACCGCGAGCAGAGTTCTAAACCGCAACGGGCCAGCCAGCGATCTGATGGTGCGCAAGGTGCGCCGCGCTGCCGCGGAACTCGGCTATCACTTCGCCGGCCGGCTCGGACGCAGGCCGGTGGTCGGCGTTTTAATTCCAAGCATCACCAATCCGGTCTTTGCCTCATCGCTGTCGAGCATTCAGAACCGCATGCTCGTCGCCGGCCACGGCGTATTGATCGCCCAATCGAATTACGATCCGGCTCGCGAGGCCGATGCCGTCGCCGCACTGCTGAACGACCGGCCGACCGGTTTGATCCTTACCGTCTGCGACCCGACAACGAGCGAAGCGCTGCTTGCGAGGCTGCCGCCGACAGTGCTTCTCAACAATCTGCCGACGGCGCGGTTTCCGGCGGCCGTCACCGCCGACAATCGCAGTGCCGGCCGCGAGATCACGGCCTTCCTGATAGGCATGGGACATCGGCACATACTGTTTCTCTCCGGCAATTTCGCAGCCTCCGACCGCGCTCGCCTTCGCTATCAGGGCTATCTCGACGCCATGGCCGAGAACGGCCTGACGCCGCATGATGCGATCCAGATCTCCTTCGTCGGCGGCTACGACCAGCTCGATCTCAGCACGGCGATGAATTCGCTTTCGCCGACGGCGATCATCGCGTCCAATGATCTCCTTGCCCTCGGCGTTATCGGCGCGCTGAAACGCGAGGGGCTGTCGGTACCCGGCGATGTTTCGGTCGCCGGTTTCGACGGCATCGCCATCGGCCGGCTGATCGATCCGCCGCTGACGACGGTCGAGATGCCGGATGCCAGCATGGGGGCGACGGCCGCCTCGCTGCTTCTCGATATGGCGGAGAATGCCGCCCCTGCCCGCCATCTCGATGTCGCCTATAAGCTTCGCCGTGGCGGCACGGTGCGCGCCATCTGAAGCGCTTAGCAAGGAAAAGGCCACCGCGTGTTTGACGCGGTCGCCCCCTGCCCTGTGTCTGACAAGGAAGGCGATCAGCTGCGCGGCAGCATGCCCTCGACATCGGCGGCAGCATCGTCAAGCGCTTCCTTCGGTTCAGCGGACTGGTCGACGATGCGCGAGAGGTTGTCGACGATCGTCTGCGTGACCTTGACCCCGTTGGAGCCGGGGAAGGCATACCAAGGGATCATCACCGGCATCTGGCTGAGGCCAGCCTGGAACAACGGGTTCTGCTTGTAGAAATCGCCGAGATATTCGGGCGACTTGGCGGCAAGCTCGTTGTTCGGGACATAACCAGTGCCCGGCACGACGACCGAGGCGCCGTAGGGGCCGGCAGCGAATTTGGCGAACTTCCAGGCGGCGTCCTGCTTGGCAGCGTCATGCGTCAGGATGACAACGGCGTTACCCCCTGTGGGAAGACGGCCGTTCACCGGATCGATCAGCGGGATCTTGGCGGTGCGCAGATCGAACTTGTTACCGACATTCTTGATCGTGTTGCGCAAGGCGCCCGTCGTCTGGAATTCGAAACCGACCTTGCCGGCGGCAAAAGCCTGTTCACCGGCAGGCTTGGTGAAGACAGGCATGCCGCCTTCGGTGACCAGGCGATGCAGGACCTCGACGGCCTTCTGGCCTTCCGGACCGTTGAAGGCGACCTTGCTTTCGTCATCGCTCAGCATCTTGCCGCCGGCGCCGAAGAGCAGCGCGGAAAACATCCAGTCGTCGCCCTGCCAGCGGAAATCGATACCGTCGACACCATTGCCGAGCGCCTTGATCTTGCCGCCGAGCGCGATGACCTCATCCCAGGTCTTCGGCGGATTGTCCGGATCGCCGCCGGCCGCCTTCACGAGATCGGCATTGTAATACATGATCGGATTGGAGGTGGCGAAAGCGAGACCGACCTGCTTGCCCTTGACCTGGGCAAGCTTGAGGATGGTGTCGGAGAAGCCCTGCTCGGCCATGTTGCCGTCCTTCTGAACGAGCGGACCGAGATCGACGGCGACGTCGCGTTCGTCGAGCATGCGCAGGCGGTTGAGGCCTATGAAGGTGATATCGGGCATTTCGCTGGTGCCGACCTGACGAAGGATCGTCTGGATGCCTTCTTCATAGGTTGCCGAAGGGCTGGCGAACAGGATCTTGATATCGGGGTTTTCTGCCATGAACTTCTTCGAGATCGTGTCCATCACGTCCTTGAAGAAGCCCGGCATCGGGTAATGAACCGTCAGCGTCGTCTCAGCATGCGCGGGAAGCGCGATTGCCAAGGATACGGCCGCTGCGGCGAGAAGCTGGGTGATATGTTTCATCGCTCGTTCTCCTTGATAAAGCCGGTCAGCCTTTGAGACCGGTCATAGTGATGCCCTCGACGAAACGCTTCTGCGCCAGCAGGAAAGCGAGGACGAGGGGAAGGGTAATGATGAGGGTCGCCGCCATCAGCGCGCCGTAATCGTCGCCGGCCTCGGCGGCGCGGAAATACATCAGCCCGAGCGGCGGCGTGGCGTAATCTTGTTTGCTGATGACGATCAGCGGCCAGTAGAGATCGTTCCAATGGGCAACGACCGAGAAGATGGCAAAGGCGGTGACACCAGGCCAGGCATTCGGCACGATGACGCGGGCGATGATGCCGAGCTCCGACATGCCGTCGAGACGCGCGGCATGGATGAGATCATCCGGCATGGCGCGGAAGAACTGCAGGAACATGAAGATCGCGAAGACCGAAATGGTGAAGGGCGCAACGAGGGCGGCGTAGCCGTTGAGCAGCGAGGCGCGGTCGAATGCGACATAGAGCGGCAAGGCAGTCGCATGGATCGGCACCAGCAGACCGAGCATGACCAGCACCATCATGGCCCGGGCGGCGCCGAAGCGCAGCTTCGCCATGGCATAGGCGCAAGGGATCGCCACCAGCACCTGGAAGAAGAAGATCAGCCCGCAGACGACGACGCCGTTCCACAGAAGCCGCGCCATCGGCACGCGGCTCAGGGCCTTGGCGAAGTTCTCCGCATAGGTGAGATGCGCCGGAATCAGCGACAGCGACGAGGTGAAAATATCGCTCTGCGCCTTGCCTGCCGCCGAAATCATGAAGACGTAGGGCGAAAGGAAGATAATTGCGCCCAGGGAAAGCAGCGTCAGGCGAATGATCCGGCCGAGGGAAAAAGCGTTCGTCATGTGTAATGCACCTGCCGATCGAGGACGCGGTACTGCAGGAACATCAGCACCACGAGGATCAGGAGAAAGACGACGGTCATCGCCGAGGCGTAGCCGACGCGCAGGTAGACGAAACCTTCCTGATAGATTGTAAAGAGCAGCACCTCCGACGCCTTGTTCGGGCCGCCTTCCGTCAGCGTCTTGACCGTCTCGAAGACCTTCACAGCGTTGGTGACGCTGATGGTGATTACGAAGAGCGTCGTCGGCCCGAGCATCGGCCAGGTCACCAGCAGGAAGCGATCGAGGGCGGATTTCGCGCCGTCCACCTCGGCTGCCGCGTAAAGCTCGCGCGGGATCGCGGTAAGCCCGGCCAGGAACAGCACCATATTGAAGCCGGCCGACTGCCAGACGCCGATGATCGACAGGCTGTATAGGACCGTGCCGGAGCTGCCGAGCCAGTTCGGGCCGGGCAGCCCTGCAAGAGACAGCAGCGCATTGATCGGGCCGATGGTCGGATGAAACATATATTGCCAGACGGTCGCCATGGCGACGATCAGTGAAGCAACCGGCAGGAAATAGGCGGTGCGGAAGAAGCTGCGCGCCGCCGTCCCGCTCTCGATCAGCATGGCAATGACGAGGCCAAGAAGGATCGAGACGGGCGCGACGATCGCCGTGTAGACCGTCGTATTCCAGAGCGACTTGCGGAACGTGCGGTCGGTGACCAGATGCGCGTAATTCTCGAAGCCGACGAAACGGAACTTGCCGTAGCCGAGTTCAAAATCGGTAAAGCCGAGGAAGATGACAGCCGCGACCGGCAAAAGCACGAAGAGGAACAGCAGGACGATCGCCGGCAGCACCAGCATCCAGGCGATGCGGGCCTCGCTGCGCCGATGCGCAACGGCGGGATTGGCTGGCATAGCCATGGAGACGACGCTAGACATGCGCCCTCTCCTGCGCGATGTCGCCTGTGGCGAGCCCATTGCCGGCCTCGGCGCGAGCAGCCAGCCGTCTACCATCCTCGGCGAAGGCCATGATCCGGCCTGTGTCGAGCCGCAGCCCGACCGGATCACCGGCGGCGAGGCCTGCAGCTTCCGGCGGCTGAACCTTGGCGATTACGGTCTCTCCGATCGCATCGAGGCGGCAATAGAGGATGACCTCCGATCCCAGGAACTCGACGCGCTCGATCCGGGCGGCAAGCCCGTCCTGGCGGTTGTGGTCGAGAGAGACGAACTCGGGGCGAATGGCGAGCGTGACCGGCATCTTGCCGGCAGGCGGGTTTTTCAGCGTCAGCCGCAGGTCGCCAAAGGAAATCACACCGTCTTCGGCTTCCGCCGGCAATTGATTGATGCGCGGCTGGCCGATGAAGCGGGCGACCTCGATATGGGCGGGATCGTCATAGATGACCTCAGGGCTTGCAATCTGCAGCAACCGGCCGCCAATCATCACAGCGACGCGATCCGCCATCGACAGCGCTTCCGCCTGATCATGGGTGACGTAGAGCGTCGGCACACCGGCGCGGCGATGAAGGTCGACGATCTCGCCACGGGCATGAACGCGCAGGTTGGCGTCGAGGTTGGACAGCGGCTCGTCCATCAGGAAGACGCTCGGCCGGCGGACCATGGCGCGAGCGAGCGCCACACGCTGGCGCTGGCCGCCGGACATCTGACCGGGCTTGCGGTCGAGCAAGTGTTCGATCTTGAGTGATGTCGCCATTTCCCCAACGTCGCGGGCGATTGCCGCGCAGGTGGCGCGCTGGCCTGGCATCAACGAGCCTATGAAGGGCAGCCGCTGCGTCGTCGACAGCCGGCGCATCGCCAAGGGCACGGCGATGTTTTCAGAGGCCGTCAGATGCGGATAAAGGGCGTAGGATTGAAAAACCATCGCGATGTTGCGGTCGGCGGCTGCCACGCCGGACATATCTTTCCCGCCGATCAAGATCTCGCCCGGGTCGGCGTGGTCAAGGCCGGCAAGCACGCGCAGGAGCGTGCTCTTGCCGCAGCCGGAGGGCCCCACCAGCGCGATGAATTCGCCGGCGCCGACATCGAGGCTGACGCCATTGAGGATCTGGTTGCCAGCGAAAGACTTAGTGATGCCGCGAAGCGAGAGCGCGCTCATTCCACCGGTTCCCGCTGCTTGACCGCCTGGGGATAGACCTCGTGGACGACGTCGTCGAGCACATGCGCGGTCATGCCGGGCACGGCGACGATCGCGCTTGCGACCGACGTATCGAACTCGTGGACGACGGCGCCGATCAGGCGCTCGCCCGGCATTTGCCGTTCCATCTTGTCGATGATAAAGGCAGCCGAAGGGCCCCAGGTCAGCTGGGTATTGTCGACACGACCCTGCCAGGCCCAGTGAAGGTGGCCGCTGGCAAACAGCGCCACGTCATGGGCCGATATCAGATCATAAAGCCGCCGGCGCCGAGCCGGGCGAACGCTCCAATAGCCGGTATCGCCTTCGTCGGGTGCATCGACGAACAGCGGCTTATGCGCGAACAGCGCCACGCGCCGCCCTGCCCTATCTTCGAGCGCCTTGGCAAGCCACTCGAACTGCGCCTCCTCCTCATCATCTTCATGGCCGAGAAGCAGCGAATTCAATCCGACGAAGCGCCAGCCGGCCGCATCCTCCAGCCAGCGATCGTCACCGGCAAGGCTGCGCCAGCGGGCGAGCCGCTCGGCATTGACGGGCTGGTCCGAACCCTTGAGGTGCCCGACATCATGATTGCCGGGAACGATCAGCATCGGGATCGATACCTGGCGCATGAGATCCATCGAGAAGATGATGTCCTCGTCCTTGTCGGCGCCGTCGACGGTGAGATCACCTGTATGGACGATCAGATCGGCGTCGGTCTCTTCGATCCAGCTCAAGAGCGGTGCCCAGTTGCCGTTGAAATGCGGCTTGCCGGGGCTGAAATGCGTGTCGGTGATCTGAATGATTTTCATGGGGCGCGTCTCCGAGAACCTCGGAAGCGTCTCCTGGACGCTCCCTTCTCGGGGCCTCTCTAGAGGGCTCCCATGTCAATCAGACATCTGCGGTTTTCAGCTGTTTTTCAGTTTTGACATCAATCTGTCACACAGCCGCAGGCCGCCTCCCGAACTGGGAGCCGGCCCATCTGCTGATTGGGTGGGGATCAGTGCCGCGGCGCGTTCGCGGGGATGGACGATACCGTCGCCGAAACGGGGTCGCTTGCGGGGAAGGTGTCTTCGAGACCTTCGTTCAGCTCCTCTTCCAGCGTTTCGCTGTCGTGGGTGGAACGCGCGCTCGGCTGGCCGATGAGACCCTTGCTGCCTTCGTCGAAGTTGCCGTTGCTCAAGGCATCATACCGGTTGATGCTGCCGTCCGGGTTGCGGCCGGGAAAGGCCGTCAGCTGAACCATCATCACCTTGGCGTGGTCGAGCGCCGTCGAACTGTCTAGTTCGCCATGAGAATTGTCGATTTTGACGGCAATCGACTCTCCTCCCTCGCCCAGAAATTCCACCGTGAAGAAGTTGCCGGACTGTGTCACGCGCGTATCGATCAACTGCATGGGAACCTCCTGTGTTCATGCCAAACCAACGGCGATCAGCATCAGGAGTTCCACGACAACGCCACTTCAACGCGATGCGTGGCGCGCCGAGGGTTAGATCCGCTGATAAACTCGGCCGACATTTATGGTTAATTTATTAATAATTCGGCGCTTATCATTGGAACCATGCGGCCTTTCCGAGTGTTGTTGCTGCGCCGTGGAGGAACCTCGATGATACTGAAAATCCTTGCGCCAAAGATCGACTCCGATTGCCATGATACCGGCACCTATCCCGACGGGATCTTCGCCGAAAACCGCATCGACCTTTCGTCGCGCCGCGACGACCGCCGTCGCTCGCCACATGAACGCGATTACGGCGCCGACAGAAAACTGGAAAAATTGCCGCTCGGCTTCGCCTGAGATTACCAGCGGAAGGCCATAACCTCCTCTTGTCGGCCGGATGATCCCGGCCACATTCTCCTTTGACGCCACTCGCGCAGGTCAGGAGAAGCCTTTGCCCTGGATCGCCTACATCGCCCATTTCATTGCCGCGGCCTTTCTGGCCAACGGCATCCCGCATTTCGTCAACGGCGTCAGCGGCCGGCCCTTCCGCACCCCATTCGCCAATCCAAGTTCGCCGACGGTGAATGTCATATGGGGCTGGGCCAACTTCCTCATCGCCTTTCTGCTCTTTGCCAATATCGGGCCGCTCTACATCGGCACTCCGGGCGATACGATTTTTGCCGCGGCCGGCGTGCTCGTCACCGGCATCCTGCTCGCCCGCTTTTTCGAAGGCAGCGCCAGATAGTAGCTTGCATGATGATAGTCACTCCTGTAGTGACATCTGCCATGCAGCGGACAAGTTTCGGCCAATTCAAATGCCCGGCGGCGCGCGCGCTCGACAGCGTCGGCGACTGGTGGAGCATCCTGATTCTGCGCGACGCCTTCCAGGGGCTGTCGCGCTTCGACGAGTTTCAGAAAAGTCTCGGCGTGGCCCCGAACATTCTGACGCGGCGGCTAAAACATCTGACGGACCAGGGCCTGTTCGAACGACGGCTCTACCAGCAGCGCCCTGCCCGCTACGAATATGTGCTGACCGAGAAGGGCCGCGATTTCTTTCCGGTGTTGATGGCGCTGTTTTCCTGGGGGAGCCGGCACATTCCGGAAGAGGATCTCGCCTTTCTGCTCAGCGACGCCGCCTCCGGCAAAGTGCGCGAGACGGTGCTTGTGGACGCACGGACCGGCGAAGAAGTAACGCCCGAAAACACCAGCCTGCTCGCTGGACCAGCCGCCGATGACGAGGTGCGTGCGCGGATCGCCCGCATGCGCGCCTGGTATCTCGGTATCGACGCATAGAGAGGAAAATACCATGGATCGCATCGTTGTCACCGGCATGGGACTTGTCTCGCCACTCGGCACCGGCGTCGAACCTGCCTGGAAACGTCTCGTCGACGGCGCCTCCGGTCTCAGGGTGCTGCCGGACGATGTTGTCGGTGAGCTCTCGGCCAAGGTAGGCGGTGTCGTTCCCGGCATCGCCGAGGACGCGCAGGCCGGCTTCGATCCCGACCGCTCGATCACGCCGAAAGACCAGAAGAAGATGGATCGCTTCATCCAGTTCGCGATGGCGGCGACGGAGGAAGCGGTGAAGCAGGCCGGCTGGATGCCGACCGACGAAGGCAGCCGTGAACGCACCGCAACGATCATCGCTTCGGGCGTCGGCGGCTTTCCTGCAATCGCCGAAGCGGTGCGGATCGGCGAGACGCGGGGCGTTCGGCGGCTATCACCCTTTACCGTGCCCTCCTTCCTCGTCAACCTCGCCGCCGGCCAAGTCAGCATCCGCTATGGTTTCAAGGGGCCGCTCGGCGCGCCGGTGACGGCCTGTGCCGCCAGCGTTCAGGCGATCGGTGATGCGGCGCGGCTGATCCGCTCCGGCGAAGCCGATGTGGCGATCTGCGGCGGTGCCGAGGCCTGCATCGACAAGGTTAGCCTCGGCGGCTTTGCCGCCGCGCGTGCGCTGTCCACCGGCTTCAACGAGACGCCGGAACTGGCTTCGCGGCCCTTCGACACGGCACGCGACGGTTTCGTCATGGGCGAAGGCGCCGGCATCCTGGTCATCGAAACGCTCAACCACGCGCTGGCCCGCGGGGCGACACCACTTGCCGAACTCGTCGGCTACGGCACGGCGGCGGATGCCTACCACATGACCGCAGGTCCCGAAGATGGCGACGGCGCGCGCCGGGCGATGGTGGCGGCACTCAGGCAGGCGAAGATTCCGGCCTCCGAGGTCAGGCACCTCAACGCGCACGCGACGTCGACACCGGTCGGTGACAGAGGCGAGATCGCCGCGATCGGGACGGTCTTCGGCCGCAATGGCGCCATTGCCGTCAGCGCGACGAAGTCGGCGACAGGCCATCTGCTCGGCGCGGCGGGCGGGTTGGAAGCAATCTTCACCATTCTTGCGCTGCGCGACCAGATCGCGCCGCCGACCCGCAACCTCAACGAAACCGATCCGGCCGCCGACGGCATCGACATCGTCGGCAAGACGGCGCGGCCGCTTGCCACGGACTATGCCATCACCAACGGTTTCGGCTTCGGCGGCGTCAATGCCAGCGCCCTCTTCCGCCGCTGGTCGTAAAGTCCGCTTTCCTTGCGCTGAAATTCGCTTACACTTCCGCTCTATCGGAGCTCGCTCCCCGACGGAGCCGGAGATCAAGCCATGCGCGCCTTTCTCGCAGTTCTCATTCTATGTGCCGCGTCCGCCCTCTCTCCTCTCTCGGCCCATGCCGAAGATCCGATCGACACCACGCGAACGATGATCGAGGAACAGATCAAAGCCTTCCTCAAGGACGATGCCGAAACCGCCTATTCCTTCGCCGCCCCCGGCATCAAGGCGATGTACCCCGACAAGAACCTGTTCTTCGCCATGGTGAAGAAGAGCTACGAACCGGTCTATCATCCCGGCAATTACGCCTTCGGCCGCAGCCGCTCGATCGATAACGGCGCGCTGATCTACCACGAAGTTCTGATCTCAGGACGCGATGGCAAGGACTGGACGGCGATCTACCAGGTCACGCGCCAGCCCGACGGCAGCTACCGGATCAACGGCGTTCAGATCATGCCGGATGCGGACAGCAAAGGAATTTGATCAAACTGCGTTCGGCCGATCAAACGGGCTCGAGATCACCCCTCGCCCATTCCTCCATCGTTTCCGCCATGAAATCGGCGAAGCGGCCTTCGGCGATCGCCTTGCGGATGCCCTGCATCAGTTCCTGATAATAAGCGAGATTGTGCCAGGAGAGCAGCATGCCGCCGAGGGCTTCGTTGGCGCGGACGAGATGGTGGAGATAGGCGCGCGAATAATCGCGCGAAGCCGGACAACTGGATTGTTCGTCGAGCGGGCGCATATCCTCGGCATGGCGGGCATTGCGGATATTGACCTTGCCGCGGCGGGTGAAGGCCAGGCCATGGCGTCCGGAGCGGGTCGGCATGACGCAGTCGAACATGTCGATGCCACGGGCGACGGATTTGAGGATATCGTCAGGCGTGCCGACGCCCATCAAGTAACGCGGCTTTTCCACGGGCAGGACCGGAAGCGTCTCTCTCAGCATGTTCAGCATCACGTCCTGCGGCTCGCCGACCGCGAGACCGCCAACGGCGTAGCCCTTGAGGTCGAGCTTGGTGAGTTCCTCGGCCGAACGGATGCGCAGGGCCGGAATATCGCCGCCCTGAACGATGCCGAACATCGCCTTGCCCGGCTGCTCGCCGAAGGCCACCTTGCAGCGCTCGGCCCAGCGCAGCGACATTTCCATGGCGCGCTCGATCTCCTTCGGTTCGGCCGGCAGCGCCACGCATTCGTCGAGCTGCATCTGGATGTCGGAGCCGAGCAGCCCTTGGATCTCGATCGAGCGCTCCGGCGACATATGATGCAGGCTGCCGTCGACATGCGACTTGAACGTGACACCCTGCTCGTCGAGCTTGCGCAGGCCGGAGAGCGACATGACCTGGAAGCCGCCTGAATCCGTCAGGATGGGATGTTCCCAGCGGATCAGCTTGTGCAGGCCGCCGAGGCGGGCGACGCGCTCCGCTGTGGGGCGGAGCATCAAGTGATAGGTATTGCCGAGGATGATGTCCGCGCCGGTCTCCCGCACCTGATCGAGATACATGGCCTTGACGGTGCCGACTGTACCGACCGGCATGAAGGCCGGCGTGCGGATCGCGCCGCGCGGCATGGAAATCTCACCGAGACGGGCACCGGCATCGGTCTTCTCGAGCGTGAATTGGAAGTTCTCTGTCATCTAGTCTTTCCGGAAAAGAAGGCTCGCGTCGCCGTAGGAGTAGAAGCGGTAGCCAGTGGAAATCGCGTGTTCATAGGCGGCATGCATGGTTTCGAAGCCTGCGAAGGCCGAGACCAACATGAACAGCGTTGAGCGCGGCAGGTGGAAATTGGTCATCAGCATGTCGACCGCCTTAAAACGGTAACCGGGGGTGATGAAGATCCCAGTGGCGCCGGCCCAGGGTTTGATCTCTCCGCTTTCCCCGGCGGCGCTCTCGATCAGCCGCAGCGAGGTGGTACCGACGCAGACGATACGCCCGCCTCTTTCCCGCACGGCATTCAAGCGCGCGGCGACATCGGCGCTGACATAGCCGCTTTCGAGATGCATTTTGTGATCGTCGGTATCATCAGCCTTAACAGGCAGGAAAGTGCCGGCGCCGACATGCAGCGTGACGAAATGACGTTCGATGCCGGCCCTGTCGAGCGCTTCGAACAGGCCAGGCGTGAAATGCAGGCCGGCGGTGGGGGCTGCAACGGCGCCTTCCTCGCGGGCATAGATCGTCTGGTAGTCGGCCCGGTCGCGCTCGTCCTCGGGGCGCTTGGCGGCGATATAGGGCGGCAGCGGAATATGGCCGACGGCGGCGATCGCCTCGTCGAGCACCGGACCGGAAAGATCGAAGGCGAGCGTCACTTCGCCCGCTTCGCCTTTTTCCTCCACCGTCGCATCGAGCGAGCCGATCATGCAGCTCTCGCCGCTGTGGCCGAAGGCGATGCGATCGCCTTCCTTGATGCGCTTGCCCGGTTTGGCGAATGCTTTCCAACGGCTGGGACCGACGCGCATGTGCAGCGTGGCCGAGACCTGCTGACCGCCGGCGCCGTCGCGATGGCGGATGCCCTCGAGCTGGGCGGGGATGACCTTCGTGTCGTTGAAGACGAGCGCGTCGCCGGCGCGCAGAAATGACGGCAGATCCGAAACGCGATGGTCCGACAGTGCGATTGCCGCTTTTGCATCCACGACGAGCAGGCGTGCGCTGTCGCGCGGCTCGGCGGGCCGCAGGGCGATGCGCTCCTCGGGCAGATCGAAATCGAAAAGATCAACGCGCATAAGTGTACTTTCAGGCAAAGCGAAACCCGCCCCGCGCTCTCGCGCAAGGGCGGGTTTCAGCAGAAATCACAATCAGACGTCGGCGGCAACCCGCATGGAAACGATCGAGTCCGGATCGGAGACCGGCTCGCCGCGCTTGATCTTGTCGACATTGTCCATGCCTTCGATCACCTGGCCCCAGACGGAATACTGCTTGTTCAACCACGGAGCGTCGGTGAAGCAGATGAAGAACTGCGAATTGGCCGAGTTCGGGTTCTGCGAACGCGCCATCGAGCAGGTGCCGCGCACATGCGGCGTCGCCGAGAACTCCGCCTTCAGGTCCGGCTTGGCGGAGCCGCCCATGCCCGCGCGGCCGGGATTGAAGGTTTCCGAACCCTTCTTGCCATATTCGACATCGCCCGTCTGAGCCATGAAATCCTGGATGACGCGGTGGAAAACGACGCCGTCATAGGCCTTCTCGCGGGCGAGTTCCTTGATGCGGACGACGTGCTCCGGGGCGACCTGCGGCAGCAGCTGAATGACTACTTTGCCCTTGGTGGTTTCCAGGATAACGGTGTTTTCGGGATCCTTGATCTCGGCCATTGTCTTCTCCTCTTTCTTTCTCTCGTAACCTACTTCTTGCCCAGGGTGACCTTGATCATCCGGTCGGGATTGCCGACTTCGCCATTCTGGCCTTCGCCGCGCTTGATTTTGTCTACGTTCTCCATGCCGGACACGACCTTGCCGACAACGGTGTACTGGCCGTTGAGGAAGGAACCGTCGGCAAACATGATGAAGAACTGCGAATTGGCGGAATTCGGATCCTGCGAGCGGGCCATGCCGACGGTGCCGCGCACGAACGGTGTCTTGGAGAACTCAGCCGGGATATCGGGCATGTCGGAGGAGCCGGTGCCGGCGAGGCTGGCATCGAAGCCCTTCTCCATGTTGCCGTATTTGACGTCGCCGGTCTGGGCCATGAAGCCGTCGATGACGCGGTGGAAGGCGACGTTGTCATATTCGCCCTTCTTGGCAAGCGCCTCGATCTGGGCGACATGTTTCGGCGCTACATCCGGCATCAGCTGGATCACCACCGGGCCGTTCTTCAGCTGAATGGTGAGATAATGATCGGCCGACTGGGCCAACGCATCCCCCGCGAAGGAGGCGAGATACAGCACGCCGGCAAATGCGAGATAGAAGAGTTTCATGTGAGCTCCGTTGCGGCGTTATCCGCCTAGGCTTTTGCGCTTGCTAGTTTGGGCGCTTGGATGTGAGGGCTTGCAGGACTGCGGCCGGGACGAAAGCGCTGACATCGCCGCCCATTGCGGCGATCTGGCGGACCAATGTGGCGGTAATGGGCCGCGACGCCGTGCCGGCCGGCAAAAAGATGGTCTGGATATCGGGCGCCATCGTTCGGTTCATGCCGGCCATCTGCATTTCATAATCAAGGTCCGTGCCATCGCGGAGGCCGCGGATCAGAAGCGTGGCGCCATGGGCACGGGCGGCGTCGACGACCAGATTGTCGAAGGCAACGACGGTGATGTTGCCGGTCTTGCCGGGCAAGACTTCGGCCAGCGACAGGCGGATCAGCTCGGCTCTCTCTTCGAACGAAAAGAGCGGCGCCTTGCCGGGATGGATGCCGATCGCGACGATGACTTTTTCGGCGACGTTCAGCGCCTGGACCAGAACATCCACATGTCCGTTGGTGATCGGGTCGAAGGACCCAGGATAAAAAGCTGTCGTCATCTGGCCCGGCCATTCGTTTGACGCCTTTTGTCACGGATGCAGACTTGTCGCAAGTGATTTACCGGGCCGCGCCGCACGGCTGAACAGCGGATGAACATGCCATTCAAGGCCGTTTCAGACGGGATCTGCTTAACTCGGATCATCAATGCAGCCGATGCCATTCCGTCAGCCGGCGCGCCCCGAAAGACCTGGATCCATGCTGATCGTGCTCGTCGCGTTTGCCGTCACTTTCTCCCTCGCCGCCGAGCTGGCCTATGGCTATTTCGCCGATCGCCACGAGGTGAACTGGGTGCGGCCGGAGCTTGCCGAACATGCGGCGATCGTGCGTGCTCAAGGCCGGCTGCGCGGAATGAAGGCCGGCTGCGCCAGGAGAAACGGTCTTCGAATCTGAACGCCAGATGAACGAGACATTCAAGGAGGCTTCAGACCGCCATTGCTAAACACCCCCTCAACATCCGACGGAACCATTCTTAAACGGATGCGTTCACTCAACCGACACAGAAATGCGTCAAAGCGCGGCAGGAAGGACTAATAATGCCCGGCAAGATTACGATGATTAACGTGCTCTGGATGGTTATGGTCACGGGCATGCTCACCGCAACTGTCGCTCTTTATGATCAGAAGGTCGATACCTCCAAGGTTTATGGCCCCTATGCCTCGGCCCGCACGGCCGTATTGGGCCAGTACTGAGGAGCGAGTACGCAACTCCCCAGGAAAGGAATGCCTATGTTCACGATCTTGACAGTGCTAACCGCCCTCATCAGCGTCATGTTCATCGTGTCTGTGGCCTCGACGATATCAGCGCTGCGGCGCGAAGGCGAAGAGGTGAAGGCGCTGAACGAAAAGCATAGCGCGTTCTGACATTCCTCTCTTCCCCTCCCATGAGCGGCACCCTTTCGCCGCCTGGGCTTTTCAAAGCCGGATGCAATCAGCGTCCGGCTTTTTTCTTGGGCAATGAGCCGGCTTGAGCCAACAGAGTGCTTCAGCTTGGAAGCAACGCTCTAACAGAAAAAGGGCGGCTTGAAGCCGCCCAGTTCATTCGATCATTCCTCGGCAGCACCGCCCGGATCGCCATCGGCGACAGGTGTTTCATCGGCGCCAGCGGTACCTTCGGCCGCGTCGACCGCCCCATCCGTCTCATCATCCTCCGGCTCGCTGATGCGCTCGACCGAGACGACCTTCTCGTCCTTGGCCGTCGAGAAGATGGTGACGCCCTTTGTGGCGCGGCTGGCGATGCGGATGCCGCCGACCGGCACTCGGATCAGCTGGCCGCCGTCGGAGACCAGCATGATCTGATCGCCGTCATCAACCGGGAAGGCCGCCACCAGCTCGCCGATCTCGCCTGTCTTCGACGTATCGGTGGCGCGGATGCCCTTGCCGCCGCGGCCGGAGATGCGGAAGTCGTAGGAGGAAGAACGCTTGCCGTAGCCCTTTTCGGAGACGGTGAGCACGAATTGCTCGCGCGCCTTCAGTTCTTCGTAGCGCTCGTCGGAAAGCTGCCCCTCTTCTGTGACTTCTTCGCCAACGAGAGCGATGTCCTCTTCATCAACGCCTATCGCCCGGCGTTCGGCGGCGGAGCGCTTGAGGTAGGCAGCACGTTCCCATGGCTCGGCATCAACATGGCCGACGATCGTCATCGAGATGATGCGGTCGCCGTCGCCGAGATTGATGCCGCGCACCCCGATCGAGTTGCGGCCTGCAAAGACACGAACGTCGTCGACGGAGAAGCGGATGCACTGGCCGAGCGCCGTGGTCAGGAGAACGTCATCCCGATCAGTGCAAGTCTCGACGGAGAGGATTTCGTCGCCCTCTTCCTCGAGCTTCATGGCGATCTTGCCGTTGCGGTTTACCTGGACGAAGTCCGAAAGCTTGTTACGGCGAACCGTACCGCGCGTCGTCGAGAACATGACGTCGAGATTGTCCCAGCTCGCCTCGTCCTCGGGCAAGGGCAGGATGGTGGTGATGCGTTCGCCGGGTTCGAGCGGCAGCATGTTGATCAGCGCCTTGCCGCGCGAGGTCGGCGTGCCGATCGGCAGGCGCCAGACCTTCTCCTTGTATACAATGCCGCGCGACGAGAAGAACAGAACCGGCGTATGGGTATTGACGACGAATAGCCGGCTAACGAAATCCTCGTCGCGGGTGGTCATGCCGGAGCGGCCCTTGCCGCCGCGGCGCTGGGCCCGGTAGGTGGTCAGCGGCACGCGCTTGATGTAGCCGAGATGCGAGACGGTGACGACCATGTCTTCGCGGGCGATCAGATCCTCGTCGTCCATTTCGAGGCCGCCATCGACAATCTCGGTGCGGCGCGGCGTGCCGAACTCGTCGCGGACGGCTGATAGTTCGTCCTTGACGATGGTCTGGATGCGGACACGCGAGGAAAGAATATCGAGATAATCCCGGATCTCCTCACCTATCTTGTTGAGTTCATCACCGATTTCGTCGCGGCCGAGTGCCGTCAGTCGGGCAAGGCGCAGTTCGAGGATAGCGCGCGCCTGCTCTTCGGAGAGGTTGTAGGTCACGTCGTCGTTGATGCGGTGACGCGGGTCGTCGATCAGACGGATCAGACTTTCGACATCTTCGGCCGGCCAGCGGCGCGTCATCAGCTCTTCGCGGGCCGACTGCGGATCAGGCGCCTGGCGGATGACACGGATGACTTCGTCGATATTGGCGACGGCGATCGCGAGACCAACCAAGACGTGGGCGCGCTCGCGCGCCTTGCGCAGCAGGAACTTCGTTCTCCGGCTAACGACTTCTTCGCGGAAGGAGACGAAGGCGCGCAGCATATCGAGCAGCGTCAGCTGCTCCGGCTTGCCGCCGTTCAGCGCCACCATGTTGCAGCCGAAGGAGGTCTGCAAAGGCGTATAGCGGTAGAGCTGGTTGAGAATGACCTCGGCATTGGCGTCGCGTTTCAATTCGATGACCACGCGATAGCCCTGGCGATCGGATTCGTCGCGCAGATCGGAGATGCCCTCGATGCGCTTTTCGCGCACGAGCTCGGCCATCTTCTCGATCATCGTCGCCTTATTCACCTGGTATGGAATTTCGGTGATGATGATCTGCTCGCGGTCGCCGCGCATCGGCTCGATGGTGGCGACGCCGCGCATGATGACGGAACCGCGTCCGGTCTCGTAAGCCGAGCGGATGCCGGCGCGGCCGAGGATCTTGGCGCCCGTCGGGAAGTCGGGGCCGGGAATGATCTGCATCAGTTCCGGCAGCTCGATCGCCGGATCGTTGATCAGCGCAATGCAGCCGTCGATGACTTCGGAGAGGTTGTGCGGCGGAATGTTGGTCGCCATGCCCACCGCGATGCCGCCGGCGCCGTTGACGAGCAGGTTCGGGAACTTGGCGGGAACGACGACCGGCTCGGAGAGCGTGCCGTCATAGTTGTCGCGGAAGTCGACGGTTTCCTTGTCGAGATCGTCGAGCAGCGAATGGGCAGCCTTCTCCAGGCGGCACTCGGTGTATCGTTCGGCCGCCGGCGGATCGCCGTCGACCGAGCCGAAGTTGCCCTGGCCGTCGATCAGTGGCAGGCGCAGCGACCAGGGCTGCGCCATGCGGGCAAGCGCGTCGTAAATAGCGGCGTTGCCGTGCGGATGGTATTTACCCATCACGTCGCCGGTAACGCGGGCGCATTTGACGTACTTCTTGTTCCAGTCGATGCCGAGCTCGGACATGCCGTAGAGGATGCGCCGGTGCACGGGCTTCAGGCCGTCGCGCACGTCGGGCAACGCGCGGCTGACGATGACGCTCATGGCGTAATCGAGATACGACCGCTGCATTTCCTCCATGATGGAGATGGGCTCGATGCCTGGCGGGAGCTTCCCGCCGCCGGGGGGTGTTTGCTCAGTCAAAACAGATCACGATCTCTTCTAGAATCACTTGAAGATTTATAGCGGAAAGCCTGTTCCCGCGCCATTTTCTGAGCGCGTTTTGAACAGGCTTTTGCGGCCGAAAAAGGGTAAAGCACCGGACTTGTGCGGCCGGACCGGACAAATCGGCCGCGGGCCGCCGCAGCATATTTGCCAAATCGAAATCCCCGCTTCACAATCGCAGAAAACCACGCACCCATATGGGCTTCCGGAGAGACGATGGCAAGCGCCGACCAGTTGATCAACGCCTTTACCACGCTCATCGTCACCATCGACCCGCCGGGCCTCGCACCGCTCTTCCTGGGGCTGACGATCGGCATGAGCCGGACCGAGCGCCGGCAGGTGGCGCTGCGCGGCTCGACCATCGCATTCATCATCCTCGCCGTCTTCGCTTTGTTCGGCGCAGGCGTGCTCGGCGTGCTCGGGATCTCGATCGGCGCCTTCCGCCTCGCCGGCGGGCTCCTGCTCTTCTGGATCGCCTTCGAGATGGTGTTCGAGAAGCGGCAGGACCGCAAGGAGAAGACGACCGAGGTGGCGATCACCAAGGATCATATTGAGAATATCGCCGTCTTTCCCCTCGCCCTGCCGCTGATTGCCGGCCCCGGCGCGATCTCGGCGACCATCCTGCTTTCCGGCACACTGGCGACTTCGGTCGAAAAAGCCCAACTGATCGGCGTCATCGCCGCCATTCTGCTGCTGACCTTCCTCATGCTGCTGATTGCTGAAAGGCTCGACCGCTTTCTCGGCGTCACCGGTCGAGCGATCCTCACCCGCCTGCTCGGCGTCATCCTCGCAGCCCTTGCGGTGCAGTTCGTCGTCGACGGCGCGAAAGCCGCGCTCAATCTCATCAGCGCGACGCCGAATTGAAATGGCAGCACATGTTCGGGGTGACCCGACGAGATCAACTGCCGTGACATCAAAGAAAAAGAGCATGACGCCGGCCCGGACATCATGCTCTCGGATGCTCTCATAAAGCCAGAACAGGCGGCCGATCAAAACGGGATGTCGTCGTCGAGATCGCGCGAGAAATTGCCGCCGCCACCGCCGCGGCTGGACGATGAGGATGACGGGGCGCCGTAGTCGTCGCCATAATCATTGTTGCTGCTGCCGCGGCCGCCGCCGAAGCCGGAGCTCGCGCCGCCGCCATCGCCGCGGCCGTCGAGCATCGTCAGCGTCGAGTTGAAGCCCTGCAGCACGACTTCAGTCGAGTAGCGATCCTGGCCCTGCTGGTCCTGCCACTTGCGGGTCTGCAGCTGGCCCTCGACATAGAGCTTGGCGCCTTTCTTCACATATTGCTCGACGACTTTGCAGAGGCCTTCGTTGAAGACGACCACAGTGTGCCATTCGGTCTTTTCGCGGCGCTCACCCGAATTGCGGTCGCGCCACGTTTCCGAGGTCGCGATACGGAGGTTGGCGATCGGCCGGCCATCCTGAGTGCGGCGGATTTCGGGGTCTGCACCCACGTTTCCAACCAGAATTACCTTGTTCACGCTACCAGCCATGCTTTTCACCCTGCCTGCCGCCCTGCCCGGCGGCGTTAATCGATCAGCGCACCTTAAACCATAGCGAACCGCAGATGCGCGCGAACGGTGTTTAATCCACAGTTTATCCCATCAGAAAGCGGCATGCATTCATCAGGAATTTTGTTCTTTATTTGTTCTAGTTTATCCGTATGATCCTGTCAACAGAATCGAAAACCTTGAGTCATCCAGGATATTCAGCCTCGACTCGCCCGCCGGCATCACTAAATAAGGGCTGTTATCCAGAAAACCAAAGCAGAGACGATGAGCGAACTAAAGACGATCTCCATACGCGGCGCGCGCGAGCACAATCTGAAGAGTATCGATCTTGATCTGCCGCGCAACAAGCTGATCGTCATGACCGGTCTTTCGGGCTCGGGCAAATCCTCGCTCGCCTTCGACACGATCTATGCCGAGGGCCAGCGGCGCTATGTCGAGAGTCTGTCGGCCTATGCCCGGCAATTCCTCGAAATGATGCAGAAGCCCGATGTCGACCAGATCGACGGGCTGTCGCCTGCCATTTCTATCGAGCAGAAGACCACCTCGCGCAACCCGCGCTCGACGGTCGGCACCGTCACCGAGATCTACGACTACATGCGCCTACTCTTTGCCCGCGTCGGCGTTCCCTATTCGCCGGCGACCGGCCTGCCGATCGAGAGCCAGACCGTCAGCCAGATGGTCGACCGCATCCTCGCTTTCGGCGAGGGCACGCGCCTTTACATTCTCGCGCCGCTCGTGCGCGGCCGCAAGGGCGAATACAAGAAGGAGCTGGCGGAGCTGATGAAGAAGGGCTTCCAGCGGGTCAAGGTTGACGGCCAGTTTTACGAGATCGCCGAGGCGCCTGTTCTCGACAAGAAATACAAGCACGACATCGACGTGGTGGTCGACCGTATCGTCGTGCGCCCGGATGTGTCGGCGCGTCTCGCCGACAGCCTTGAAACCTGCCTGAAACTCGCCGACGGGCTGGCGATCGCCGAATTCGCCGACAAGCCGCTGCCGCCGGAGGAGACCTCGGCCGGCGGTTCGGCCAACAAGTCGCTGAACGAGACGCATGAGCGCGTGCTGTTTTCTGAAAAATTCGCCTGCCCGGTCTCGGGCTTCACCATCCCGGAAATCGAACCCAGGCTCTTCTCCTTCAACAACCCCTTCGGCGCCTGCCCGACCTGCGACGGTCTCGGCGCCCAACAGAAGATCGATCCCGACCTGATCGTACCCGAACCGGAGCGGACGCTGCGGGACGGGGCGATCGCGCCCTGGGCCAAATCGACTTCGCCTTACTACAATCAGACGCTGGAAGCGCTCGGCAAACATTACGGCTTCAAGCTCGGCACCCGCTGGAACGACCTGTCCGACGAGGCCAAGGACGTCATCCTCAACGGCACGGACGACAAGATCGAGTTCCACTACGCCGACGGCGCCCGTTCCTATACCACGCACAAAAATTTCGAGGGCATCATCACCAATCTCGAGCGCCGCTGGAAGGAGACGGATTCCGCCTGGGCACGCGAGGATATCGAGCGCTTCATGTCGGCCGCCCCCTGCCCGGCCTGCAACGGCTATCGCCTGAAGCCGGAAGCGCTGGCGGTGAAGATCAATAAGCTGCATATCGGCGAAGTGACCGAAATGTCGATCCGCATCGCGCGCGACTGGTTCGAGGCGCTGCCGGCGACATTCAATGCCAAGCAGAACGAGATTGCCGTCCGGATCCTCAAGGAAATCCGTGACCGCCTGCGCTTTTTGAACGATGTCGGCCTGGAATATCTAAGCCTGTCACGCAATTCCGGCACGCTATCGGGCGGCGAGAGCCAGCGCATTCGCCTCGCCTCGCAGATTGGCTCGGGCCTGACGGGCGTGCTCTACGTACTCGACGAACCATCCATCGGACTGCATCAGCGCGACAACGCCCGGCTGCTGGATACGTTGAAGCACCTGCGCGATATCGGCAACACCGTCATCGTCGTCGAGCATGACGAGGATGCGATCCTCACGGCCGATGACGTGGTCGACATCGGCCCGGCCGCCGGCATCCACGGCGGCCAGGTCATCGCCCATGGCACGCCACAGGATATCATGGACAATCCGAAGTCGCTGACCGGCAAATATCTCTCCGGGGAACTGGGGGTTCCCGTTCCTGAGGGGCGCCGCAAGCCGAAGAAGGGCCGCGAAATCAAGGTGATCGGCGCGCGCGGTAACAATCTGAAGAATGTCACGGCATCCATTCCGCTTGGCGTCTTCACGGCTGTGACCGGAGTCTCCGGCGGCGGCAAGTCCACCTTCCTGATCGAGACGCTCTATAAATCGGCGGCGCGCCGCGTCATGGGCGCGCGCGAAATCCCGGCCGACCACGACCGCATCGACGGTTTCGAGCATATCGACAAGGTGATCGACATCGACCAGTCGCCGATCGGCCGCACGCCGCGCTCGAACCCCGCGACCTATACCGGCGCCTTCACGCCGATTCGCGACTGGTTCGCCGGCCTGCCGGAAGCCAAGGCGCGCGGCTACCAGCCCGGCCGCTTCTCCTTCAACGTCAAGGGCGGGCGCTGCGAGGCCTGCCAGGGCGACGGCGTCATCAAGATCGAGATGCACTTCCTGCCCGATGTCTACGTCACCTGCGACGTCTGCCATGGCAAGCGCTATAACAGAGAGACACTCGACGTCACCTTCAAGCAGAAGTCGATCGCCGACGTGCTCGACATGACGGTGGAAGAAGGCGTCGATTTCTTTGCGGCAGTACCCGCCGTGCGCGACAAGCTGCAATCGCTGAAGGATGTCGGTCTCGGTTACATCAAGGTCGGCCAGCAGGCCAATACGCTCTCGGGCGGCGAAGCACAGCGCGTCAAGCTCGCCAAGGAGCTGTCGAAACGTTCGACCGGACGTACACTCTATATTCTCGACGAACCGACGACCGGCCTGCATTTCCATGACGTCGCCAAGCTGCTCGAAATGCTGCACGAGCTCGTCAACCAGGGCAATTCGGTGGTGGTGATCGAGCACAATCTCGAAGTCATCAAGACGGCCGACTGGGTGCTCGATTTCGGCCCCGAGGGCGGTGATGGCGGCGGTGAAATCGTGGCTGTCGGCACGCCCGAGGCAATTGTCAGGGAACAGCGCTCCTATACCGGCCATTTCCTGAAAGAATTGCTGGAGCGGCGGCCTGCGAAGAAGGCGGTTGCGGCGGAATGACGATGAGGCTGGCGTCGCCTGATGATCTGGAAACGATCGCGACGCTGACGGCAGCCGCCTATCGTCCCTATACCGAACTCTTCGGCGCTCCACCGATTCCCGTGACGGAGGATTACGCGCCGCGGATCGACCGCGGCGAGGTCTGGCTGCGCGACATCGGCGGCGAAACGGCCGGCCTCGTGGTCGCAGAGCAGCATTCCGATTACCTCATGCTATTCAGCATCGCGGTCTCGCCGACCTTTCAGTGCGCCGGACATGGGCTCTCGATGTTGCGCTGGCTGGAGGGCAAGGCGCGGGAATGGGACATTCCGGAGATACGCCTCTACACCAATGCGCGGATGGAGCGAAATATCGCGCTTTATCGCGCCTTCGGATTTCAGGAAACGGGTCGGCGGCCGAGCCGTTATCGGCCAGGATGGACGCTCATCAACATGACGAAAGAGATTCATGCGGCCTGGCGGCCGCGAACTAGGAGGACGACATGGCGAAATCCGGCACTATCCGCACCGGCATCGGCGGCTGGACCTTCGAGCCCTGGCGCGGGCATTTCTTTCCCGCCGACCTGAAACAGAAGGACGAGCTGCATTATGCCAGCCGCCAGTTGAAGGTCATCGAGGTCAACGGCACCTATTACAGCACGCAGAAGCCGGCGGTTTTTGCCAAATGGGCAGCCGATGTGCCCGAGGGATTCATCTTTTCGCTCAAGGCGACGCGTTTCGTCACCAATCGGCGGGTGCTTGCGGAAGCCGGTGAATCGATGGAGCGCTTCCTCACCTCTGGAATCAGCGAGCTCGGCGATCATCTCGGGCCGCTGCTCTGGCAATTCGCCCCGACGAAAAAGTTCGATCCGGAAGATTTCGAGGCCTTCCTGAAGCTGCTGCCGGCAAAGCAGGATGGGTTGGCGCTCCGCCACGTCGTCGAGGTGCGGCACGATTCCTTCAAGGTGCCGGAATTCGTTGCTCTGCTTGCTAGATATGGCGTGGCGCCGGTTTGCGCCGAACATTTCGACTATCCGATGATCGCCGATGTGACGGCCGATTTCGTCTATGCCAGGCTGCAGAAGGGATCGGATGATATCCCGACCTGCTATCCCGATAAGGATTTGAAGGCCTGGGCTAAGCGGCTCGAGACCTGGGCCGAGGGCAAGGTCCCGGACGATCTGCCGCTGATCGACGGGAAGCGCCAGGTCAAGGCCGCGCCCCGCGACGTCTTCGCCTTCATGATCCACGAGGGCAAGGTCAATGCGCCGCACGGGGCGATCGCCCTGCAGCAGTTGCTGGCGAAATAGGCGGTTGAGACTTAGCCCGGGCTAAAGTGGCAACACCTCGGCCGCGAGCTCTTCCGCCGTCAGCCCCTTGCCGGCGCGCTGGCCAGCCTCTCCGTGCAGCCACACGCCGGCAGCCGCAGCCTCGAAAGTCGGCAGGCCCTGGGCGAGCAGTCCGCCGATGATGCCGGCAAGCACATCGCCGGAACCTGCGGTGGCAAGCCAGACAGGCGCATTGGTATTGATGAGCGCGCGCCCGTCCGGCGAGGCGATGACGGTGTCGGCGCCCTTATAGACGATCGCGGCATTGGCGCGGCGGGCAGCGGCAACCGCCTTGTCCACCTTCCCCAGTGCGTCGTCCTCGCCGATATCGGGAAAGAGCCGCGAAAATTCGCCCTCGTGCGGCGTCAGCACCAGACGCAGCTCGCCGCGAAACCGGGCGAAAAGCTGTTGCGGATCGTCCTTGAACGACGAGATGCCGTCGGCGTCGAGCACGAGCCGGCGATCGGCAAGCGCAGCGACGAAATCGCGCGCCCTTGCCCCGATGCCGAAGCCAGGACCGAGGACGAAGGTCTGCAGCCGCTTGTCGGACAGCCACTCCGCAAGGTCTGCCTCGTCATCGACTGCATGCAGCATGACCGCCGTGAGATGCGCGGCATTGGCGGCCGTCGCTGCGCCGGGTGCGGCGATCGTTACCAGGCCGGCGCCGGCCTTCAAGCCGGAGACCGCCGACATACGGGCAGCCCCGGTCTTGTCGGCCTCGCCTGAAAAAACGACGAGATGACCGCGCTTGTATTTATGGGTTTCCAGCCGCGTGGCCGGCAGCACGGCCTTCCAAGCCTCAGGTGTGTTCTCGGCGATGGCGCCGCCCGCCTCAGCCCGGATGATCCGGGCGGGAATGCCGATGCCGAAGACCTCCAACTCGCCGCAAAGCTCCCTGCCCGGCATCAGAAGATGGCCGGGCTTGCGGGTCATGAAGGTAATGGTGTTGCGAGCCTGGAAGGCAGCACCCAGCACCTTGCCGGTGCGGCCATCGACGCCGGAGGGCAAATCGATGGCGAGCACTGCAATACCGGCCTCGGCGACACGCTCGGTCAAGGCGGCCACATCGGCCGGCACCGCGCGCCCGAGCCCTGCTCCGAACAGACCGTCGATGACGACGTCGCCGGCTTCCGGCCGGTAGAGGCCGAGCTCCTGTCCCTGCAATGGGCAGCCGGCACGAGCGCGGGCGGCATCGCCTTTCAGCCTTGCGGGATCGCCGAGATGAAAAAGCGCCACGGTCGCTCCGCTCTCCAGCAGATGCCTTGCCGCGACATAGGCGTCGCCCCCGTTGTTACCGGGGCCGCAGATCACGACGAAACGCATCGCCCCAGGATGAAGCCTGAGCGCGGCAGCCGCGGCGGCGGCCCCCGCCCTTTCCATCAGGCCGAAGGAATCGATTCCCGAAGCAGCCGCGGCCGCATCGATGGCGCTCATTTCGGCAGGCGTCACCAGAAGCTCTGAGAGATGTTTGCTCATGAGCCTATTCAATTCAAAAAACGCACAAAAAACAACCGCCTGAAGAGACGCGCAACGGGGCTAAATTTGTGCATTTGCTTATATTTTAATCGACTCGCACCCTGCTTTTGCAGTCGACGGAAAACCTGACTTTTTCGGTTTTCGGCCAATTTTTCTTCGATGGCGATGTTTTTCCACCTCTCTTGTCACCAAATCGACATTAAATCACCCACAGACGCGCCGGTTTCGACAAAATTGACGTCTTTTTTCAATCAGACGGATTTCAAACTGGCACGATATCTGCATCATGTCCGCGAGCGGGAACATCCCTGCCATAACAGGAGAAGCGGAGAGACATTTTCTCATGAAAAAGATCGAAGCGATCATTAAGCCCTTCAAGCTGGACGAAGTGAAGGAAGCCCTTCAGGAAGTCGGCCTGCAGGGTATTACAGTCACGGAAGCCAAGGGCTTCGGTCGTCAGAAGGGCCACACGGAACTCTACCGCGGCGCCGAATACGTCGTCGACTTCCTGCCGAAGGTGAAAGTCGAGGTGGTGCTGGCAGACGAGAACGCGGAGGCGGTCATCGAGGCCATCCGCAAGGCGGCTCAGACCGGCCGCATCGGCGACGGCAAGATCTTCGTCTCCAACGTCGAAGAGGTTATCCGCATCCGTACCGGCGAGACCGGCATCGATGCCATCTGACCACTTTGCCAAGCGCGCAAAGTCCGATAGCGTCACCGCGCCCACCCATTGTTATCACAAATTGGAGGAAGGTATTTAATGGCGACCGCAAGCGAAATTCTGAAGCAGATCCAGGAAAACGACGTCAAGTTCGTCGATCTGCGCTTCACCGATCCGAAGGGCAAGCTGCAGCACGTCACGATGGACGTTGCCAGCGTCGACGAGGACATGTTCGCTGACGGCGTGATGTTCGACGGCTCTTCGATCGGCGGCTGGAAGGCCATCAACGAATCCGACATGGTGCTGATGCCCGACACTGAAACGGTGCATATGGACCCGTTCTTCGCTCAGTCGACCATGGTTATCGTCTGCGATATTCTCGATCCGGTTTCCGGCGAAGCCTATAACCGAGATCCGCGCGGCACCGCCAAGAAGGCCGAAGCCTATCTCAAGGCATCCGGCATCGGCGACACGGTGTTTGTCGGCCCGGAAGCCGAATTCTTCGTCTTCGACGATGTCAAGTACAAGGCCGATCCCTACAATACCGGCTTCAAGCTCGATTCGACGGAACTGCCGTCGAACGATGACACCGACTATGAAACCGGCAACCTCGGTCACCGCCCGCGCGTCAAGGGCGGCTATTTCCCGGTTCCGCCTGTTGACAGCGCCCAGGACATGCGTTCGGAAATGCTGACGGTGCTCTCCGAGATGGGCGTGGTGGTCGAAAAGCATCACCATGAAGTCGCCGCGGCCCAGCACGAACTCGGCATCAAGTTCGATACGCTGGTGCGCAACGCCGACAAGATGCAGATCTACAAATATGTCGTGCACCAGGTGGCCAACGCCTACGGCAAGACGGCGACGTTCATGCCGAAGCCGATCTTCGGCGACAACGGCTCGGGCATGCACGTGCACCAGTCGATCTGGAAGGGCGGCAAGCCGACTTTTGCCGGCGACGAATATGCCGGCCTCTCGGAGACCTGCCTGTTCTACATCGGCGGCATTATCAAACACGCCAAGGCGATCAACGCCTTCACCAATCCGTCGACGAACTCCTACAAGCGTCTCGTACCGGGTTATGAAGCCCCAGTTCTGCTCGCCTATTCGGCCCGCAACCGCTCGGCGTCCTGCCGCATTCCGTTCGGCTCCAACCCGAAGGCCAAGCGCGTCGAAGTCCGCTTCCCGGATCCGACTGCCAACCCCTATCTCGCCTTTGCCGCCATGCTGATGGCCGGCCTCGACGGCATCAAGAACAAGATCCATCCGGGCAAGGCCATGGACAAGGATCTCTACGATCTGCCGCCGAAGGAGCTGAAAAAGATCCCGACCGTCTGCGGCAGCCTGCGCGAAGCGCTCGAAAGCCTCGATAAGGACCGCAAGTTCCTGACAGCAGGCGGCGTCTTCGACGACGACCAGATCGATGCCTTCATCGAACTTAAGATGGCAGAGGTGATGCGCTTCGAAATGACGCCGCATCCGGTCGAATACGACATGTATTATTCGGCCTGATTGGCCGCAATGACGGAAAGTCCCGGTTCGCCGGGGCTTTCACCTCCCCCGGTCATGAACGCCAGAAGGAGGTATGACGTTCATGTGACGCGCTGGTGCAAAAATCTTGATTTGCACCGCACCAATCACCAAATTTGGTGATGAAAGGAAGTCGTACCATGAAAGAAAGACTAGCAAAGTTCAATATCGGCGAAGTGGTCCGGCACAAGGTATTTCCGTTTCGCGGCGTGATCTTCGACGTTGATCCGGAATTCGCGAACACGGAGGAATGGTGGAATTCCATTCCGGCCGAGGTGCGGCCGAGCAAGGACCAGCCGTTCTACCACCTGCTCGCCGAAAATGACGAAAGCGAATATGTCGCTTATGTCTCCGAGCAGAACCTGGTGAATGACGAAAGCGGCACGCCGCTTCGCAACCCTCAGATCTACCAGATTTTCGATCAGGCCCCGTCGGGGCAGTTCAAACCCAAGATGAGCTTCGCCCACTAGGAGCGGATGACCGACGACATCAACAAGGCCTCGCATCTCCCGGCGAGGCCTTTCTTTTGGCCTACGGTGGGGGATGCCCCTTATCCGCCTGCCGACACCGACCTGGGTCGAGCCACTCGTCTCGACCCGTCCAGCGGACCCCCGCTCGCGGTGAAAAGGGAATATGCCGCAGCCCTCGCCCCCCGCAAACTCTCGCATGGCACGTCCCCTCTCCCCGTCTTACGGAAGAGGGTTAGGGTGAGGCTATCCGCGTAGAGCGCAGAGATTACCAACAAAAAACCCGGCACGAAGCCGGGTTTTTGTTCAAGCCTGTCGGCTAGATTACTGAGCCTTGGCAGCCTTTTGGGCGTCTTCCAGCTTTTTGCGGGCTTCTTCAGCCTTCTTCTGCATGCCTTCCTGCAGGCTGCGCTGGCTTTCGGCGAGCTTCGATTCGGAAACCGGTTCGCCGTCATAAGCGCCGGTGAAGCCTTCGAGCGAAATCTTGATCGGGTTCGGCGCGCGGCGGAAGTTGATCGAGGTGAAGATCACATCGCTGCCCTTCTTGAGGCTGGCGATCATCGCGTCGGTCAGCGGAATTTCGGCAGTGCACTTGTCCGGCAGGCAGACGGCGTAGTCGAGCTTCTGGCCCTTGCCGCCATCGATTTGCATGCTGATGCCCGGAGGAATGAGGCGTGCCGTGGGAACCGAGACCTGCAGGAGCTTGCGGTTGATCTTGCCAGTGACCGAAATCAGGCCGACAGCCGTGACGAGCTGGCCGCCATTGGCGAGGATCAGGTTCTGGACAACACAGATGTCGTTGTCTTCCTGCTTGCTGCAGGTCTTGTACCAGCCAAGCTTCGGTGCGCCAGCGGCCTGTGCCGGAGCATCGGCCGGAGCCTGTGCCGCCGCATCCTGTGCGAAGGAGGAGACCGGAGCCGAAGCGGCGCCGAACATCACTGCCAGAACGGACAGTGCTGCCCGCATTTTCTTTTCAGACTTGAACATCATAACGAATTCCGTCTCCTGATATCCGTTCAGAGCAGCGACGTGCTGCCCCAACCATCGGGTCGTTCGGCACTCCACCTCATGGAAAAATAAGGCAAATGCATGACCCCAAAACTTCGGGTTCACCTGTTACATCGCAGCGTTCAAGATATCCAGCATTTCTTTGGCGATTTGCGACGCAATTTCATGTGCCGCGGAAAGAAATGCCCCCTGCGTGTTGGAATCGGTCGACCCCATGCTAATCTCCGGCATGAATCATGCCCGTTTTTCGCGGAATTCAAGGATCGCCGAATGCTCCGGATCGCCATCCCTCTCGTCCTCTCGTTGCTGTGCGGCACCGTCGCCGCTGAGCCGCTGCACGGCATAGCAATGCATGGCGGGCCGGCATTGCCGGCTGACTATAAGCACTTTCCCTACGTCAATCCCGACGTGAAAAAAGGCGGCAAGATCACATATGGCGTCGTCGGCACATTCGACAACCTCAACCCGTTCATCCTGAAGAGCATGCGTACGACGGCGCGCGGCATGTGGGATCCGGAATATGGAAACCTTGTCTACGAATCGCTGATGCAGCGCTCCCGGGATGAGCCGTTCACGCTTTACGGCCTGCTTGCCGAAACGGTCGAATGGGACGACGACAGGAGTTTCATCCAGTTCAACCTCAATCCGAAGGCGAAATGGTCCGATGGTCAGCCGGTGACGCCGGAGGACGTCATGTTCACCTTCGAGCTGATGCGTGACAAGGGACGTGTGCCCTATTCCGAACGCTTAAAAGTCGTCGCCAAGATGGAGAAGGTTGGCGAACACAGCGTGCGCTTCACTTTCAATGAGAAGGCTGACCGCGAGACGCCGCTGATTTTCGGCCTTTTCCCGGTATTGCCGAAACATGCGATCGATCCGGAAAGCTTCGACCGTACGTCGCTGACGCCGCCGGTCGGTTCCGGTCCCTATAAGGTGAAGACGGTGAAACCCGGCGAGAGTATCACCTATGAGCGCGATCCAACCTACTGGGGCAAGGATATTCCCGCGAAGGTGGGGACCGACAATTACGACCAGATAACCGTTCAGTATTTTCTGCAGGATACAACGCTGTTCGAGGCCTTCAAGAAGGGGGACGTCGACCTCTATCCCGACGGCAATCCCGGCCATTGGGCTAACGCTTACAATTTCCCGGCGGCCACCTCTGGGGCCGTCTTCAAGGACGTGTTCACGCCGAAACTGCCAAGCGGCATGCTCGGTTTCGTGTTCAACACGCGCCGGCCGATCTTTGCCGATCCAAAGGTGCGCGAAGGCCTGTCGCTGGTGTTCGATTTCGAATGGGCGAACAAGAACCTCTATTCCGGCGCCTACAAGCGCACCCAGAGTTTCTGGCAGAATTCCGAGCTTTCGAGCTTCGGCGTTCCCGCCAGTTCAGCTGAGCTGGCTCTGCTGGGACCGATCAAGGACAAGATCGCGCCGGAGATTCTGAACGGGACCTATAAACTGCCGGTTACCGACGGCTCCGGCCGTGACCGCAACGTGCTGAAGCAGGCGGTCGGATTGTTGAAACAGGGCGGCTATACGATCCAGGGTGGCAAGATGGTCGACACCTCCGGCCACCAACTCGCGTTCGAGATCATGACGCAGAATGCCGACCAGGAGAAGCTTGCCGTCGCCTATCAGCGTTCGCTGCAGACGATCGGCATTGCGGCTTCGATTCGCACAGTCGATGATTCGCAGTATCAGAGCCGGACGAACAGCTTCGATTACGACATGATCATCAAGTCCTATACTTCGTCGCTGTCGCCTGGAACCGAGCAACTCGGCCGCTGGTCTTCGGCAGCGCGCACTCAAGAGGGCAAGGATAGCTTTGCCGGCGCCAATGATCCCGATCTCGACACGCTGATCGATCACGTATTGCGAGCACGCTCGAAAGAGGATTTCACTGCCGCCGTGCGCTCTTACGACCGGCTGCTGCTATCCAGCCACTACGTGCTGCCGCTGTACCATATGGACCAGCAGTGGGTTGCCCGCAGCAAGCGCATCGGCCATCCCGACGCGGTACCGCTTTACGGCTACCAGCTGCCGGTCTGGTGGGATACAAGCGCCCAATAGAAGCGGCCGAAACACTTCGGCCCAATGTCTCTTCCGGAGACACACAGAAGGAACATCATCATGGAGCGCATCACCATCGACGTCGTCTCGGATGTCGTCTGCCCCTGGTGCTATCTCGGCAAGGCACGGCTGGAACTCGCCATCGCCGAAGTGCAGGACGAGATCGGCGTCGACATCAACTGGCGGCCATATCGGCTCAATCCGGACTACCCGAAGGAAGGCGTCGACCAGAAGAAGGCGCTGGCTGAGAAGCTCGGGGGCGAGGAGCGCGTGGCGCAGGCGCACAAGATGCTGACCGACTACGGTCGCGAAGTCGGCATCGCCTTCGATTTCGCGGCGATCAAGATCGGCCCGAACACGCTCGACGCCCACCGGCTGATCCACTGGGCGATGATCGAAGGCCGCGAGAAGCAGGACAAGGTCGTCACCGCCCTGTTCAAGGCGAATTTCGAGGAAGGCCGCAATGTCGGCGACCATGCGGTGCTGCTCGACATCGCCGAGAAGGCCGGCCTCGACCGGTCGGTCATCGCCTCGCTGCTTGCGTCCAATGCCGATAGCGATCTGATCGTCGCCGAAATCAAGGCGGCACAGGAGATGGGCGTCAACGGCGTGCCGTTCTTCATCTTCGACCAGCAATATGCCGTGAGCGGCGCGCAGACGCCTGACGTGCTGGCGAACGCGTTGCGCGACATCGCAAAGGCAAAGGCCGAGGCGCGATCGGGGCTGAACTGAGCCCATCGATGCGAATCGAGATCGAAGAGCCGCGGCAGAGCTGGGTCGAGGATTTTGCGATCCTCAAATCCGCCATCATGGGAGCAGCGCCCGCCGGGGCATACCTGCATCACATCGGCTCGACCGCAGTTCCCGGGCTTCCCGCCAAAAATATCGTCGATATTCAGCTGACGGTGAACGATCTCGCTGACGTCGACGCCGACGCATTTGCAGAGGCGGGCTTCGAGCGCAGGCCGATCGTCATCGATCACTGCCCTCCGGAACTTGATCTGGCCGAAGACGACCTGCGCAAAGCCTTCTATCGCAGCAAGGGGCGTCCGGCGAATCTGCACATCCGCGAGAAGGGCCGTTTCAACCAGCGATATTCTCTTCTTTGCCGCGACTTCCTGCGCGCCCATCCGATAGCGGCAAGCGCCTACGCCCTGATCAAGCAGCGGCTTGCCCAAAGGTTTCCAGACGACGTCGATTTCTACTACGACATCAAGGACCCGGTGTTCGACATCATCATGGACGGCGCCAATGAGTGGGCAAAGCTGATCGGCTGGTCAGAACCGCCAGGCGATTGAAGGCCCCAGGCCTGGTATCGCGTAATTTTTGCGACAGCTCAGCCCAAGACCGGAACGCACCGCACCTCGGTTTTCACCGAATTGGCGATGAAACATTCGTGGTGGGCGCGATGATGCAGGGCGTCGAGCTCGCCGAGCGAAGGCTGCTTTTCGCCGCTGAAGACGACATGCGGCCTTAGCGTCACCACGGTCATGGCAAGACGGCCTTCGCTGTTCTTCTCCATGACGCCCTCGGCGGCATCGGTATAGCTGTCGACGCAAAAGCCTTGCTTGGCGGCAATCGACAGGAACCAGAGCATGTGGCAGCTGGAGAGCGAGGCGACGAAAGCCTCCTCCGGATCGACCGCATCCTCGGCGGAATAGGGCAACGGAACCACATGCGAGGATGAGGACGCCCTCACCTCGATGCCGCCGTCGAAGGTCCAGCGATGGACGCGGCTGTAGCGGTTGTCGGTGAAGATCTCGCCGTTGCGCTGCCAGGCAATCCTCGCGGCATGTGTCGCCATAGCCGTCTCCCTCTATTGCTTGGCCATCTCGGCCAGTTGCGTCATGATGACTGCCGCGCCCTGCAAGCGCTTCTCAGGCGTCGGCAGGTCGCGGGTCAGAAACAGGCTGTGATCGGGGCGAATCTTCGCCATCGTACCCTGCTTGCCGATATAGGCGACGAGATTTGCCGGGTTCGGAAATTCCTTGTTGCGGAACTGCACGACCACACCCTTCGGGCCGGCGTCGAGTTTTTCGACATTTGCGGTGCGGCAGAGCGACTTGATGTAGACGATCTTCAGGAGATGCTGGACTTCGATCGGCATCGGCCCGAAGCGGTCAATCATCTCGGCGCCGAATCCGTCGATTTCCTTGAGTTCGGTAATCTCGCCCAATCGGCGGTAGAGGGCCATACGCAGATGCAGGTCCGGCACGTAATTCTCGGGGATCATCACGGTGGTGCCGACCGAAATTTGCGGCGACCAGCCGGTATCGTGGATTTCGTCGACACCCTTGACCTCGGCGACAGCCTCTTCCAGCATCTGCTGATAAAGTTCGAAACCGACCTCCTTGATGTGGCCTGACTGCTCCTCGCCGAGCAGGTTGCCTGCGCCGCGAATATCGAGGTCGTGGCTCGCGAGCTGAAAGCCGGCGCCGAGCGTATCCAGTGACTGCAGCACCTTCAGCCGGCGCTCGGCCGTCGCCGTCAGCACCTTGTTGACCGGCAGGGTAAAGAGCGCGAAAGCGCGCACCTTCGAACGGCCGACGCGGCCGCGCAACTGGTAGAGCTGGGCAAGACCGAACATATCGGCGCGGTGGACGATCAGCGTATTGGCTGTCGGCACGTCAAGACCGGATTCGACGATGGTTGTGGACAACAGCACGTCATAGCGGCCTTCATAAAAGGCGTTCATGATGTCTTCCAGTTCGCCGGCCGGCATCTGGCCATGGGCGACGGCGACCTTCAGCTCCGGCACGTCGGACTGCAGGAAGGCGTGCACATCCGCCAGATCGGCAAGCCTCGGGCAGACATAGAAGCTCTGGCCGCCGCGATAGTGCTCGCGCATCAGCGTCTCGCGAATAACTAGGCTGTCGAAGGGCGAGATGAAGGTGCGCACCGCCATGCGATCGACCGGTGGCGTGGTGATCAGCGACAGTTCGCGCACGCCAGTCATGGCGAGCTGCAGCGTGCGCGGGATCGGCGTCGCCGACAGCGTCAGCACATGCACGTCGCTCTTCAGCTCCTTCAGCCGCTCCTTGTGCTTGACGCCGAAATGCTGCTCCTCGTCGATGATCAGCAGGCCGAGATTGGCGAATTTGATGCCGGCGCCGAGCAGCGCATGCGTGCCGACGACGATGTCAGTCTTGCCGTCCGCCACTTCCTTCTTGGTCAGCGCCAGCTCCTTCGATCCGACAAGGCGAGAGGCCTGCTGGACGCGAACCGGCAGGCCGCGGAAACGCTCGGAGAAGGTCTTGAAATGCTGACGGGCGAGCAAGGTCGTCGGCACGACGACCGCGACCTGGACGCCGTTCATCGCCGCAACGAAAGCGGCGCGCAAGGCCACTTCGGTCTTGCCGAAACCGACATCGCCGCAGACGAGCCGGTCCATCGGCCGGCCGGCGCCGAGGTCGGAACGCACCGCGTCGATGGCGTTGTCCTGGTCCTCGGTCTCGTCATAGGGGAAGCGGGCGGCGAATTCGTCGTAAAGGCCGTCCGGCGCCGTCAGCATCGGCGCATGGCGCGTAAGGCGCTCGGCGGCGATGCGGATCAGCGCATCGGCCATGTCGAGCAGGCGCCGCTTGAGCTTGGCCTTGCGCATCTGCCATGCGCCACCGCCGAGCTTGTCGAGTTGGGCATCGGTGCCCTCGCCGCCGTAGCGCGAGAGAAGATCGATGTTTTCCACCGGCAGGAAGAGTTTGGCCTCGTCGGCATATTGCAGTTCGAGGCATGCATGCGGGGCGCCCGCCGCCTCGATGGTCTTCAGCCCAATGAAACGGCCGATGCCATGTTCGGCATGAACGACGATCGAGCCTTCGTCGAGGCCGGCGACCTCCGAAATGAAATCGGCGGCGCGCTTGCGGCGCTTGGAGCGGCGGACCATACGGTCGCCGAGAATATCCTGCTCGCCGATGACGACGAGATCGCCCGCCTCGAAGCCGGATTCGAGATTGAGCACGGCGGCAGCGGCCTCGCCTTTCTCCAGCGAGCGTATATCCTTCAGCGCCTCGACAGGCTTGACCTTTTCCAGGCCGTGCTCGTTCAGAACCTGCAGCAGGCGCTCCAGCGAACCTTCTGTCCAGGCGGTAATGAGCACCTTCGCGCCGGCGGCGCGGCGGTCGGCGACATGCTTGACGACGACGTCGAAGATGTTGATGCGTTCGGCATCCCCTCCGCCTTCGGCATTCGAGCGAGCCCAGCGCTGGCCCTGGCGGGCGTCGACATTGACGACCCGCCTTGCCTCACCCTCAACCTCGTTGAACGGGCTGATGCGGATCGCGCCGAGTGCGTCGAGGGTTTTGGCGAAGAGTTTGCTGTCGAGATAAAGCTGGCCTGGCGTCACCGGCTTGTAGGGCGTGCCCTGGGCCATCTGGCCTTTGGCCGGCTGACCGGAATTGAGGCGGGCGTCGTAATAGTCGAGGACAAGCTTGGAGCGTTCCTCGGCTGCTTCGCGCACCGTGTGGTCAGTGACGATGCGGAAGCCGCTGAGATAATCGAAGACGGTATCGAGCTTCTCGTAGAAGAGCGGCAGCCAGTGCTCCATGCCGGGATACCGCCGGCCTTCGGAAACGGCGAGATAAAGCGCATCGTCACGCGTTGTCGCGCCGAAAGCGGAGAGATAGTTCTTGCGGAAGCGGCCGATCGTATCCGGCGTCAGCGTCACCTCGCTCATCGGGTTGAGATCGACGGAGCGCACCTGGCCGGTGGTGCGCTGGCTGGCGGGATCGAAGCTGCGGATACTCTCCAGCGTATCGCCGAAGAAATCGAGGCGGACCGGCTCTTCCGAACCGGGCACGAAGACATCGAGAATGCCGCCGCGCACGGCATATTCGCCGACTTCGCGAACGGTAGCGACGCGGTCGAAGCCGTTGCGCTCCAGGCGCCCGGCGAGATCATCCATGCGCAGCTGGTTGCCTGGACGGGCCGAAAAACTCAGGCTTTCGATGACATCATGCGGCGCCACCTTCTGCAGCATGGCGTTGGCGGTGACGAGCACGATCGCGGCATGCAGCTTCTTGCGATGGGCGATGAGGCCGCCGAGTGCGGCAAGCCGGCGCGCCGAGGTATCGGCGCTCGGCGAGACGCGGTCATAGGGCAGACAGTCCCAGGCCGGCAGGGTGAGAACCGGAATGTCGGGGGCGACGAAGCCGAGCATCTGTTCCAGATCGGCCATACGATGGCCGTCCGACATGACATAGGCCACCGGCTCTCCCGCTCGGGCAAGCTCGGCGAGCAGCAGCGGTTCGAGGCCGGCGGGCACATTGCCGATCGTCAGCGGCTCGGCAATGGCCGCAAGCTTCTTCGCATCAAAACCAGGGATCATTCCGGCGTCCTGAGGGGCTTGTCGAAATCGGGCTTGTAGGCGGCAAGCCTGGCAAACATCGGAGTCTGGAAACGCTCTGGAACTGGCCAGGTTCCCATAATCCAGCGGACCAGATCATTGTCCTCCTCGGCCATAATCGTTTCGAACTCGTCGAGCTCGGCTTCCGACAGCGTCGCGAGCTCGGCTTCGGCGAACTGGCCGAAAACCAGATCCATCTCGCGGATGCCGCGGTGCCAGCAGCGGAAAAGGATCCGGCGGCGGCGCGGGTCGAGACCAGCACTCGTGAGCGTGACACCTGTCATGGCATTACCTTCCTGTTGATGCGCCTCTATAGACCCTCGAAAGCGGGTTGTCAGCCTTGCCAAGGCGGCATTGTTCATCGCATTTTGGCCGCATGCGCCCCGCCATTCTCGATCCGCTGTTTTCTCCCGTTTCGGGCCTTCCGGGCGTCGGCCCGAAGATCGCCGAACTGCTGGTCAAGCTGCTCGGACGCGAGACGCCGGAGGATTGCCGGGTCGTCGACCTTTTGTTTCACGCACCCTTCTCGCTGATCGACC
This sequence comes from Rhizobium sp. L9, assembly GCF_002531885.1. Taxonomy (NCBI): domain Bacteria; kingdom Pseudomonadati; phylum Pseudomonadota; class Alphaproteobacteria; order Hyphomicrobiales; family Rhizobiaceae; genus Rhizobium; species Rhizobium sp. L9. The sequence continues at coordinate 54,404 of NZ_NWSZ01000028.1, forward strand.
GGCGCAATCAGCCGGGGATCGCCCGGGCGCCGCAGGGCGCGATCGTCACCATCACCGCACGTGTCGATCGGCATCAGGTGCCGCCGCGTGGCAAAAGCAATGTCCCCTATCGGGTCTTCCTGCACGACGAGACCGGCGAGCTGACGCTGGTCTTCTTCCGCGGCCAGGCGGCATGGCTGGAAAAGCAGCTGCCCATCGATGCGGAGGTGACGGTCAGCGGCAAGATCGACTGGTTCAACGGCCGCGCCTCGATGGTGCATCCCGACTATATCGTCAAAGCGGAGGAGGCCGAAAGCCTGCCGCTCGTCGAGCCGATCTATCCGCTGACGGCGGGGCTTTCGCCGAAAACGCTGCGCAAGATTGTCGACGCCGCCCTGCCGCGCTTTCCGGAGATGCCGGAATGGATCGACCTGACGCTGACGCAGAAGCAGGGTCTGCCGTCGATCCGTGACAGCTTTCATATGCTGCACGAGCCGCGCGATCCCGCAGATGTCGATCCACAGGCCCCTGCCCGAAGGCGGCTTGCCTATGACGAATTTCTGGCCGGCCAACTGTCGCTCAGCTTGGTGCGCCAGAGGCTGCGCAAAGTGGCGGGCCAGCCGGTGCATGCCACCGGTGCGGTCAGCAGTAAGATCGTGAAGGCGCTGCCCTTCTCGCTCACGTCAAGCCAGAACGATGCGATCGCCGAGATCCTGAAGGACATGGCCGGTCAGGAGCGGATGCTGCGGCTGCTGCAGGGCGATGTCGGCTCCGGCAAGACGCTGGTGGCGCTGATGGCGATGGCGGCGGTGATCGAGGCCGGCGGCCAGGCCGTGCTGATGGCGCCGACCGAAATCCTGGCGCGGCAGCACCACGCGACCATCTCGAAATTCGCCGCCTCCGCCGGCCTCGGCATCGAAGTGCTGACCGGGCGCACCAAAGGGCGCGAACGCGAAGACATCCTGGAACGCATCGGCTCCGGCGCAGCGCAGATCATCATCGGCACGCATGCGCTATTTCAGGAGAGCGTCAGTTACGCAAACCTCATGCTCGCCGTCGTCGACGAGCAGCACCGTTTCGGCGTTCACCAGCGCCTGCGGCTGACGGCGAAGGGCATCTCGCCGCATATGCTTGTCATGACCGCGACGCCTATCCCTCGCACGCTTGTGCTGGCTGCCTTCGGCGACATGGACGTTTCCAAACTCACCGAGAAGCCGGCCGGCCGCAAGCCGATCCAGACAATCACCGTGCCGATGGAACGAACAGGCGAAATCGTCGGGCGGTTGCGGGGGGCGATCGCTGAAGGCAAGAAGGCCTACTGGATCTGCCCGCTGGTCGAGGAGTCCGAAGAACTAGACCTGATGTCGGCGGAGGAGCGGCATGCGACGCTCGTCTCCGCGCTCGGTCCCGATATCGGCCTCATCCACGGTCGCATGAGCGGCGCGGAGAAGGATGCGGCGATGATGGCCTTCAAGAACGGCGAGACCCGCCTTCTCGTCGCCACAACAGTCGTCGAGGTCGGCGTCGACGTGCCGGATGCGACGATCATGGTGATCGAACATGCCGAACGCTTCGGCCTGGCGCAACTGCATCAGCTGCGCGGCCGCGTCGGGCGCGGCGATGAGGCTTCGACCTGCATCCTGCTCTATAAGGGGCCGCTCGGCGAAACCGGCCATTCCCGGCTTTCGATCATGCGGGAGACGGAGGACGGTTTTCGCATCGCCGAAGAGGATCTGAAGCTGCGCGGCGAAGGCGAATTGCTCGGCACAAGGCAATCCGGCACGCCGGGTTTTCGCATTGCCAGCCTCGAGGCGCATGCCGATCTGCTTGAGATTGCTCGTAAGGATGCGGCCTACCTCATTGAGCGCGATCCGGAACTGACCAGCGAAAGAGGACAGGCGATCCGCACCCTGCTCTATCTCTTCCGCCGAGATGAGGCGATCCGGTTTCTGAGAGCAGGATGAAGCGCGCCACTACGCGCCATGCATGGCGTTATCGCAAAACCGCTAAACACTTTTGGGCGACATGCATCAATCAGCCTTGGAAACCGCCACCGGCTTCGGCCGCGGCAAATGCTTCGGCTTCGGCTCGGACTGAGGGATTTCAGGAGCCACGAGCCCGCCTGAGATCAGGAATTTAGCCGCGTCTTCCGGCGACATGTCGAGCAACACGATCTTCTCGCGCGGCACGAAGACGAGGAAACCGGCGGTCGGCACCGGAGTCGGCGGCAGGAAGACCGCGACCATATCCTGGCCCATGGCGTTGAACTTCGAAGCGATCTCGCCCTTGGCATCGGTGGCCACGAAAACCAGAGCCCAGAGGCCGGGACTGGGATATTCGATGAGGCCGACTTTCTTAAAGGAGTTAGACTGCTCCTTCAGCACCGTTTCGAAAATCTGCTTCACGCTTCTATAGATCGTGCGCACCAGCGGCATGCGCTGGACGACCGATTCGCCGAAACCGACGATGCTCTGGCCGATCAGGTTCTTGCCGAGAAAACCGACAACGGTGATCAGCACGACGGCCGTCAGCAGGCCGAAACCGGGAATGGCGAAATTGAGATAGCTTTCCGGATTCCAGCGCGCCGGAATATAGGGCCTGACCCAGCTGTCCGACCAGTGGATGAAGGTCCAGGTCAGCCAGATGGTAATCGCGATCGGCGCGCAGATGATCAGGCCTGCGAGAAAATTATTCCTCAGCCGGGTCGCGACCGGCATTCTGGGGGTGTTGTCGGTCATCTCTCCTGATGAGCTCCATCTCAGTCGTGGACAGGCCGGAACGCCGGCCTTTCCCCCTTGTCCGCACACCAAAATTGCCAGAATTCGAGGGTGCGCACAATATGTTTCGCAGCGAAGACAGCGGCCTTGCAGGCTTATTCCACTGTTACAGATTTCGCCAGGTTGCGCGGCTGATCGACGTCGGTGCCCATGAAAACGGCAGTGTGATAGGCGAGCAGCTGGATCGGCAGCGAAAAGATCATAGGCGCGATGATTTCGTCGACGACAGGCAGGGTAATCGTTGCCATGGTCGGCAGTTTCGAGGCGGCCGCACCCGCGTCGTCGGTGATGAAAATGATGCGGCCGCCGCGGGCTGCGACCTCCTGCATGTTCGAAACGGTCTTTTCGAAGAAGCGGTCGTAAGGGGCAATGACGATGACCGGCATGTTCTCGTCGATCAGCGCTATCGGCCCGTGCTTCAACTCACCGGCGGCATAGCCTTCGGCGTGGATATAGGAAATTTCCTTGAGCTTCAGCGCGCCTTCCATGGCGAGCGGGAAGCTGGTGCCGCGGCCGAGATAGAGCACGTCCCTGCATTTCGACAGTTCGCGCGACAGGCTTTCCATCTGCGGCTGGATAAGATTCAGCACCCTGCTCATGATGCGCGGCATCTCGGCGAGATGGCGCACCAGCGCCCTCTCATCCTCAGCACTCACCGTGCCGCGCGCCTTGCCGGCGCCGATCGCCAGCGACGCCAGCACGGCGAGCTGGCAGGTGAAGGCCTTGGTCGAGGCGACGCCGATTTCGGGACCGGCCATGATCGGGAAGACGGCGTCGGATTCGCGGGCGATCGTCGATTCGCGCACATTGACGACAGCGCCGATCTTCAAGCCGTTGTCGCGGCAATAACGCAGCGATGCCAGCGTATCGGCGGTCTCGCCCGACTGCGAGATGAAGAGTGCGGCCTGCGATGGCGAGAGCGGCATTTCGCGGTAGCGGAATTCGGAGGCGACGTCGATCTCAACAGGCAGGCGGGCATAACGCTCGAACCAGTATTTGCCGACAAGGCCTGCGAGGTAGGCGGTGCCGCAGGCCGAAATCGCAAGGCTGCTTGCCGCCTTGAAATCGATCGCGGCGGCATTGGCGCCGATCGTGTTCTCGGCGAAATCCACATAGTGGCTGAGCGCGTGGGAGATCACCTCCGGCTGCTCGTAGATTTCCTTTTCCATGAAATGGCGGTGATTGCCCTTGTCGACGACATAGGCGGTCGCCTGCGAGATCTGGCGGGCTCGTGTGACCGGCTTTCCGGCAAAATCGAGCACGGCGACGCCGTCGCGCGTGATGAGGGCGCAATCGCCGTCGGCCAGATAGGTGATCTCGTTGGTGAAGGGCGAAAGCGCAATCGCATCCGACCCCAGGAACATCTCGCCACGGCCGTAACCGACGGCAAGCGGCGGGCCTGAGCGGGCGGCCATGATCGTGCCGGGATCGGCCTTGAGCATGACGGCCAGCGCATAGGCGCCGGTCACCCGGTTCAGCATCTTCAACATGGCGGCGCGCGGCTCGAGCCCCTCGCGCAGATATTTCGCCATCAGCTGGGCAACGACTTCGGTATCGGTCTGAGTGTCGAAGACCGCACCCGCTTCGGTCAGTTCATCGCGAAGCTCGGAGAAATTTTCGATGATGCCGTTATGAACGACGGCCACGCCTTCAACGAAATGCGGATGGGCATTGGTCTCGTTGGGCACACCGTGTGTTGCCCAGCGCGTATGGGCAATACCGACCGCACCAGGCAACGGTTCGGCGTCGAGGCGCTTTTCCAGATTGAAGAGCTTGCCCTCGGCGCGGCGGCGATCCATCACGCCCTCGTGGATGGTGGCGACACCGGCAGAATCATAACCGCGGTATTCCAGGCGCTTCAGCGCGTCGACCAGGCGCCCGGCGACAGGCTGAGTTCCGACGATCCCCACAATTCCGCACATGCAATATCCCCATAAGGCTTCAATATTGAGGCCAGTCCTAAAGATTTCCGCTTATTTCTCAATCGGCTCCGCGGTCACTTTGAATTTCCGCCGGTTACGCAAAGCGGGCTTAAACCTTGGCCTTCTTCGCCGCCTTTATGGCAAGCGCACGCTCGCGCAACAGCGTCGCGCGGCCGGGCTTGATCTCCTGGCGGGCGCGTCCGAGCGCCAGCGCATCGGCCGGCACGTTGGCGGTGATGACGCTGCCGGAGGCGATATAGGCGCCGTCACCGATCGTCACCGGCGCGACCAGCGAGGAATTGGAGCCGACGAAGGCGTTTTGCCCGATCACCGTTTCGCTCTTGTTGACCCCGTCATAATTGCAGGTGATCGTGCCCGCACCGATGTTGCTGCCGGCACCGACCACGGCATCGCCGATATAAGTCAGATGGTTGACCTTGGCGCCCTCGCCGATCCGGCCGTTCTTGACCTCGCAGAAATTGCCGACCTTCGAACCGTTGGCGAGATCGGCACCCGGCCGCAGCCGCGCAAAGGGGCCGACGGTCGCGCCTTCGCTGACATGGGCGCCCTCGATATGCGAGAAGGAGTGGATGATGGCGCCGCTGTCGATCACGGCTCCGGGTCCGAAGACCACGTTCGGCTCAATCAGCGCGTCTTGGGCGATGACGGTGTCGTAGGAGAGGAACACCGTTTCCGGCGCGATCATCGTAACGCCTGCGAGCATCATCTCGCGGCGGCGACGCTCCTGCCAAAAGCGTTCGATGACGGCGAGTTCGGCGCGGTTGTTGCAGCCGGTCATCTCGATTTCGGGGGCGTCGACGGCGGTGACGCGGCCACCGAGCGAACGGGCGATCTCGACGAGATCGGTCAGATAGAATTCGCCCTTGGCATTGGCATTGCCGATGCGCGAGAGAAGATCGAGCCCCTTGCGACCGTTGATCGCCATCAATCCGCTGTTGCACCAGGTCACAGCCCGCTCGGCGTCGGTCGCGTCCTTCTCCTCGCGGATGGCGATGAGTTCGCCGTCCTTGACGAGCAGGCGGCCATAGCCGGTCGGCCGGTCGGTATGAAAACCGATGACGACGATGTCGCTGCCGTCGGCGAGTCCCTGGCGGGCGGCCTTGAGCGGCCCGTCGGTCTGGAGCGGCACGTCGCCATAGGTAACGAGGATGTCGTCATAGCCTCTGGCGATGGCCTCGCGCGCCGCCAGCACCGCATGGCCAGTGCCGAGGCGCTCCTTCTGCAGACAGGCTTCGATGCCGACACCGTCTATGCTTGCGGCCTTTGCCACCTCCTCGGCATTGCGGCCGACGACGAGGGCGACGGAGGAAATGCCGGCGGAGGCGACCGCCTCGACCACATGGGCGATCATCGGACGGCCGGCGACCGGATGCAGCACTTTCGATTTCGAAGATTTCATCCGCGTGCTGTCACCGGCGGCAAGGATGACGGCAAGACAAGTACGTTCCATGATCTGCTCCGCGAATCCGCGTTATGAGGCGGCTTTTCTGCCTCATACTGCATAATTCCTGAAATCGGAAATCCATTTCAGGGTTAGATTGCGGGTGAAATCGGCCCCAGGACAACAGGAGAGCCGTGGGCCGCGAAGGCCTCGTGCACGTGATCGCGGCCATCCACGATCACGACCTCCATCGCACGCCGAGCCGCGGCACTGTCGCCCGAAACGATGGCATCGACGATGCGCATGTGGGTATCGGCGATATTGGCGAACCCGTTTTCGGAGGGCGGCGTGCTGATGCGGAACATGCCGACCAGGGCCGCTTCGATGAGGCTGCCGAGGGTGCGCATGAAAGGATTGTGCGAGGCTTCGGCTATCGCCAGGTGAAAGCGCAGGTCGGCGAGCGCCAAGCTGTCGGCCGTATGCCCGCTGGCCGCCATTTCCTGCGCCAGTTCGCGAAGCGTCTCGATTTCCTCGGTGCTGGCGCGCTCGGCGACGAGACCTGCGGCGAAGGGTTCGACGGCAAGGCGGATATCGTAAAGATGCAGCAGGAATTCTTCCGTCACGCCATTATCGAAGTGCCAGGCGATGATTTCGCTGTCGAACATGTTCCAGAGGGTTTTCTCGGTCACGCGCGTGCCAACCCGCGCCTTGGCGACAACCATGCCCTTGGCTGCGAGCGTCTTCATCGTTTCACGCAAGACGGTGCGCGACACCTTGAAGCGTTGAGCCAGTTCGGTATCGCCGGGCAGGATCGAGCCGACCGGATAGGTGCCGGCGACGATTGCCTTGCCGAGCTCGTCGACCACCTGTGCATGGCTCGTCCGGGTTCGGCGCCCTGTCTTGCGTGCCTCGATGAATTTGTTGCGCAAAGGACCCGCCCCCCTCAGGCATACCTCTTGTTCAGGCTGGAAAGGAACAGGATCGCCTTCTGCATCAGAATAAATGCAAATAGCAGCAGGCCAATCAGAATCTTCGTCCACCAGCTCGACAGCGTGCCGTCGAAGGTGATGTAGGTCTGAATGAGTCCCTGGATCAGAATCCCGATCAAGGTTCCCGCCACGAAGCCCGCTCCTCCGGTCAGCAGCGTCCCCCCAATGACCACCGCAGCGATGGCGTCAAGTTCGACGCCGACTGCCGCAAGAGAATATCCTGCAGAGGTGTACAGCGAAAAAACGATTCCGGATAGACCAGCGAGAAAACCCGACAGTGCGTAGATCTGGATCGTCGTGCGGCCGACCGGCACGCCCATCAACCGCGCCGTCTGCGGCCCGCCGCCGAGTGCATAGACGTTGGTGCCGAAGCGGGTGCGGTGGGCGATGAAGATGCCGGCGGCAAAGACCAGAAGCATGACTGCGCCGATCAGCGTCAGCCGGCCACCGCCGGGCAGCCGCCAATAGAGGCTCGTCAGCGTGGAATAATAGTCGTGGTTGATCGGAATACTGTCGATCGAGAGCACGAAGGCGATACCGCGCGCCAGGAACATGCCGGCAAGCGTGACGATGAAGGCCGGCATTTCGAGATAGTGGATGATGGCGCCCATGATGGCGCCGAAGGCGGTGGTGATGACGAGGACCAGCGCAAAGGCAAGCAGCGGATGGATCGAGGTGTTCTGCAGGATCACCGCGAGGAACACGCCGGTGAAGGCGATGACCGAACCGATCGACAGATCGATGCCGCCGGAGATGATGACGAAGGTCATACCGACGGCGGCAATGCCGAGGAAGGCATTGTCGGTCAGAAGATTGCCGATGACGCGCGTCGACAGCATGTTCGGGTATTGCAGCGTGCAGCCGGCATAAGCGAGCACGAAGATGACGATGGTCGCAAGCAGCGGCAGATATTTGGAGTTCATTTCGGCTACTCCCTTCCGCCCTGCCGGCGGCTGGCGAAGATGGCGAGCGATTGCACCGCCGGAGACTGAATGACGAGGATCACAATGATAATGACCGCCTTGATGATCAGGTTGAACTCCGGCGGAAATCCGGAGGACAGGATGCCGGTGTTGACCGCCTGGATGATCATTGCGCCGATCAGCGAGCCGACAATGCTGAATCTTCCGCCGAGCAGCGAGTTGCCGCCGACGACGACAGCGAGGATGGCATCAAGCTCCAGCCAGAGACCTGCATTGTTGGCGTCGGCGCCCTTGATGTCGGCCGCGACGATGATACCCGCGATCGAGGCGCAAAGCCCGCTCAGCATATAGACCGCCATCAGCAACACCGGTGTTTGAATGCCGGAAAGCGTGCTGGCGCGGCGGTTGATGCCGACAGCCTCGAGCAGCATGCCGAGCGCCGTGCGGCGAACGAGCAGGATGACGAGAAGACCGACGAGCAGCCAGATGACAACGGGCATCGGCAGGAGCGCCATGGAGCCGCTGCCGAAGAAGATCAGGCCGTCATCGTTGAACGTCAGGATCGCGCCCTCGGTGATGAGCTGGGCAATGCCGCGGCCGGCAACCATCAGCACCAGCGTGGCAATGATCGGCTGGATGTTGAGTATCGCCACCAGAAAACCGTTCCAGACGCCGCAGGCAAGCCCGATCGCCAATGTCAGCAAAATCGTGTAGGTCACTGAATTTCCGGACACAATTGACGAAGCTGCAACGGCGCCGCAGATGGCGATGACCGCGCCGACCGACAGGTCGATGCCCTTGGTAGCAATCACCAGCGTCATGCCGATTGCCAACAAGGCCACCGGCGCGCCGCGATTGAGCACGTCGATCAGGCTGCCATAGAGACGTCCATTTTGAACAACGACATTAAAAAACTGCGGCGACGTTATGAAATTCAACAGAAGAATAACTACGAGTGCGATCAGTTGTGGCGCCAGGCGATAGGCCAGCCCGTTGCGAGAGGATTTCATGCATCCTCCTTCTTGTGCTCGGCGGCGGCGATGGCATCGACGATACCGGCTGCGGTGATGCGCTCGCCCGTCAATTCGGCGATATGCTGCCTGTCGCGAAGTACGATGACACGTGAACTATAGGCGACAAGCTCTTCAAGTTCCGAGGAAATTACAATCAATGACATGCCTTCGGCGCAGAGCTGTTCGATGAGCCGGATGATCTCCGCATGGGCGCCGACATCGATGCCGCGGGTTGGCTCGTCGAGGATGAGAAACTTGGGATTGGTTGCCAGCCAGCGGGCGAGGATCGCCTTCTGCTGATTACCGCCGGAGAGCAGCCGGATCGGTTTTTCACGGTCGGTGGTGCGGATATCGAGCGCTTTGATATAGCGGTCGGCGAGCGCGTTCTGCTCGGCGCGCGACAGCGGCCGGGTCCAGCCGCGGCGAGCCTGCAGCGCCAGTGCGATATTTTCCCTGATCGAAAGGTCGCCGACGATGCCATCGGTCTTGCGGTCCTCCGGGCAGAAGCCGAAACCTTTTTCGATTGCGGCGCGCGGGCTGGAAAGGGTGACGGGCTGGCCGTCGATCGTCGCACTGCCGCTATCGGCATGTTCGACGCCGAAGAGCAGCTCGGCGGTTTCGGTGCGCCCGGAACCAAGCAGTCCCGCCACGCCGACCACCTCGCCGGCGCGCACATCGAGATCGAAGGGCTTGACCTTGCCGCGTTTGCCGTAGCCGGAAAAGCGGTACCGGACCTCGCCCGCCGCGATGCTGCGTTCCCCGACCGCCTCTTCGGCCTGGGCAAGCTCGCGGCCGAGCATCATGGCGATCAGACCCTGGCGCGGCAACTCGGCGGCGTCACGGGTGCCGACAAGCTTGCCGTTGCGCAGCACGGTGATGCGATCGCTGATCGCATAGACCTGCTCGAGGAAATGGGTGATGAAGACAATGCCGAGGCCACGCTTCTTCAGGTCCTCAATGATGCGAAAGAGCAGCGCCACTTCCTGGTTGTCCAGGCTTGCCGTCGGCTCGTCCAATATCAGCACCTTGCCGGAGAGATCGACGGCACGGGCGATGGCAACCACCTGCTGGACGGCGACGGAGAAACGGGCGAGTTCGGCGGTGACGTCAATATCGATGCCGTAACCGGCGAGCAGTTCGCGCGCCTTGCGGTTCATCGCACGCACGTCGGTCATGCCGAAACGCCTCGGCTGGCGTCCGAGAAAGAGGTTTTCAGCGACGCTTAGATTGGCGAGGAGGTTGACCTCCTGATAAACGGTCCCGATACCGAGTTTCTGGGCAGCGAGCGTATTGGCCGGATTGATTTCCTGGCCGTCGAGCATCAGGCTGCCGCCGTCGCGATGATAGGCGCCGGTGATGCACTTGATCAGCGTCGATTTTCCGGCGCCGTTCTCGCCGAGAAGCGCATGAACCTCCCCGCGGCGCAACGTGAAATCAACCTTATCAAGGGCGACGGCGCCGGGAAAAAACTTGGATATAGCCGAGGCTGCGAGAATATTCTCGTTATTGTGAACCATGAGGGCTGCTGTGTCCTGATATTGCGCCGTGCGCCCGCGCCAAGACCGGGCTGCCGCCCGATCCGGCACCGGCAGTTCCGCACCGGCCCATTGTGGGCCAGTGCGGTTGCAGGTTCAAATCAGTAGCCCTGACCCTTCTTCTCTTCGTAGACCTTCATCGGATTGTCGGCCGGCGTGTAGAGCTTGGACTCGGTCTGGATCCACTTCGGCGGAGCCTTCTTGTCTTTCAGATAGGCTTCGAGCGCGTCGAAGGCAGGACCAGCCATGTTCGGCGTCAGCTCGACGGTGGCGTTGGACTCGCCTTCCGACATCGCCTTGAAAATATCCGGCACGGCGTCGATAGAGACGACAAGGATATCCTTGCCGGGCTTCAGGCCGGCTTCCTTGATCGCCTGGATGGCGCCGACGGCCATGTCGTCGTTGTGGGCATAGAGCGCGCAGATGTCCTTGCCGCCATTTTCGGCCTTCAGGAAGCTTTCCATGACTTCCTTGCCCTTGGTGCGGGTGAAGTCACCGGTCTGGCTGCGAACGATCTTGAGGTTGTCGTGGCCGGCAAGAGCTTCTTCGAAGCCCTTCTTGCGGGCGATCGCCGGCGAGGAACCGGTGGTGCCCTGCAGTTCGACGACATTGCACTTCTTATCGCCGACGGTCTTCACTAGGAAGTCGCCTGCGACCTTGCCTTCATGAACGAGGTCCGAGGTCACGGCCGTCAGGTACAGATCGTCCGGAGCCTTGATGGTGCGGTCGAGAAGGATGACCGGGATCTTGGCTTCCTTGGCTTCCTTCAGAACGTCGTCCCAGCCGGTTTCAACAACCGGAGCGATCAGAATGGCATCAACGCCCTGAGCAATGAACGAGCGCAATGCCTTGATCTGATTTTCCTGCTTCTGCTGCGCGTCGGCAAACTTCAGATCGATGCCGCGCTTCTTGGCCTGTTCTTTGGTGACAGTGGTTTCAGCCGCACGCCAGCCCGATTCCGAGCCGATCTGCGAGAAGCCGACCTTCAAGCCGCCAGCCGAAGCCGAACCGAACATGCAAGCAGCCAGAACCGTGGCACTCAAAAGTGCAGTCTTCAATTTCATGATATCCTCCCAATGCCGCTCCTTCGCGGCGCAGGGTCAAAAAATCATATAGTATTACTTTTGGCAATCACTTTTTTTAGCGTTCCAGCAGAAAAAAGGGCGCCCGCTAGGACGCCCTTGGAAGTTGCAGAAAGCCGGGGGAATTATTGCGCCGGCAGCTTGTCGTCCACGCCTTCGACATAGAAGTTCATGCCGAGCAACGTGCCGTCATCGGCCTTCTCGCCAGCCTTCAGCCATGGCGTGCCATCCTGCTTGTTGATCGGGCCGGTGAAGGGATGCAATTCGCCCGACTTGATCTTGGCTTCGGTTTCCTCGGCGAGCTTCTTCACGTCATCTGGCATGTTCGTGTAGGGCGCCATTGTCAGGATGCCGTCCTTGAGGCCATCCCAGCTCTGCTCCGACTTCCACGTGCCGTCGAGAAGCGCCTCGACGCGCTTGACGTAATAGTTGCCCCAGGTGTCGATGATCGCGGTGAGCTGTACGTTCGGGCCAGCCTTGATCATGTCGGACGCCTGACCGAAGGCCTTGACGCCGCGTTGCTCGGCTACCTGCATCGGAGCGGTCGTGTCCGTGTGTTGGGTGAGAATGTCGACGCCCTGGTCGAGCAGCGCCTTGGCGGCATCGGCTTCCTTGCCCGGGTCGAACCAGGTATTGACCCAGATCACCTTCATCTTGAAGTTGGGATTGACCGACTTGGCGCCGGTTTCGAAGGCGTTGATGCCCATCACCACTTCGGGGATGGGGAACGAGGCGATATAGCCTGCCGTGCCGGTTTTCGACAGCTTGCCGGCGATAATTCCGGCGATATAGCGGCCTTCATAGAAGCGCGAATTGTAGGTCGCGACATTATCTGCGGTCTTGAAGCCGGTCGCATGCTCGAATTTCACTTTCGGGAACTTCTTGGCGACGGCGACAGTCGCGTCCATGTAGCCGAAGGATGTGGTGAAGATCAGCGAGCAGCCGGAGCGGGCCATGCGCTCTATGGCGCGTTCAGCATCCGGACCTTCCGGAACGCTTTCGAGGTAAGATGTTTCGACCTTGTCGGCGAATTCCTTCTCGACCTGCAGACGGCCGTTTTCATGGGCCTGAGTCCAGCCGCCGTCGGTGCGGGTGCCGACGTAGACGAAGCAGACCTTGGTCTTGTCGGCAGCCTCGGCGGCCGAACCGACGCTCAGGACGAGGGCAGCTGTCGCTGCGAGAGCAAGTGCAAGTTTTTTCATTTTGATCCCTGTTGGTTGGAAGTTCGAAACCCGTCTTTTTGTTTTGCTCACCGGTCAGGCACGAAGGCCTTGCCAAGCGAGGCCGGCGTATTGATCAACGTCGTGCGCCGATTATGCGAGATGATGATGAGGACGACAACTGTCGCCGCGTAGGGCAGCATCGACAGGAACTGCGACGGAATGCCGATGCCGAAGGCCTGCGCGTGCAATTGCAGGATCGTCACCGCCCCGAAGAGATAGCCGCCAGCCAGCAGCCGCCAAGGCCGCCATGAGGAGAAGACGACAAGCGCCAGCGCGATCCAGCCCCGCCCTGCCGACATGTTCTCGGTCCATTGCGGCGTATAGATCAGCGACAGCTGTGCCCCTGCAAGGCCGGCACACGCGCCGCCGAACATCACGGCGAGATAACGCGTGCGGATCACGTCGATGCCGAGCGCATGCGCGGAGGCGTGATTGTCGCCGATGGCGCGCAACTTCAGGCCGGTGCGGCTCCTGAACAGGAACCAGTTGACGCCGACAACGAGCAGGATCGACAGGTAGAAGATCAGATCCTGCTTGAAGAGGACGGTTCCGACATAAGGAATGGCCGAGAGCACCGGGATTTCGATCGGCAAAAGCCGGATACCGGGCGCGCCGACGAAGGCTTCGCCGAACATGCCGGAAGCACCAAGGCCGAGGATCGTCAGGGCAAGACCTGTCGCCACCTGATTCGTAACGAGCGTCAGCGTCAGGAAGGCGAAGAGCAGTGAAAACAGCCCGCCGCTGACGATGCCGCCGACAATGCCGACATAGGCCGATCCGCTAAGCTGGGCGGCGGCAAAGGCGCCGACGGCGCCGATGATCATCATGCCTTCGACGCCGAGATTGAGAACGCCGGCGCGCTCCGTCACGAGTTCGCCGAGGGCCGCAATGACGAGCGGCGTCGAGGCGGTGATAACAGTCAGCAGAATGGCTTCGAATATGCTCATGCCGCCCCGCCCCTGATCCGCGACCAGATAATGCGGATTTTGTAATAGATCAGCGTATCGCAGGAGAGCACGAAAAAGAGCAGCAGCCCCTGGAAAACACGGGTGACCTTGTCGGAAATGCCGATCGAAAGCTGTGCGGCCTCGCCGCCGAGATAGGTCAGCGCCAGCACTAGACCCGATGCGACAATGCCAAGCGGGTTGAGGCGGCCGAGGAAGGCGACGATAATGGCGGTGAAGCCATAGCCCGGTGAGATCGCCGGCTGAAGATGGCCGATCGAACCGGAAACCTCGCTGATGCCGGCAAGGCCGGCAAGCGCGCCTGAGAAGAGAAAACTGAACCAGATCATCTTCTTCGCGGAGAAGCCGGCGAAACGCCCTGCCCTTTCCGATTGGCCGAGGACGACGACCTCGAAACCTTTCAGCGTAAAGCGCAGCATGAACCAGACGCCGATCGCCGCGATGATGGCGAAGATGAAGGCCCAATGAGCGCGGCCCGATTCTTCCCAGATCGCCGGCAGCACCGCCTCCGGCGCAAAATCGCGCGAAACAGGAAAGTTGAATCCCTTCGGATCGCGCCAGGCGCCCCGGACCAGCCAGTCGAGGAAAAGCTGGGCGACATAGACCAGCATCAGCGACGTCAGGATCTCATTCGTGTTGAAATGCGCCTTCAACAGCGCCGGAATGGCGGCAAAAAGCGCGCCGCCGAGCGCGCCGAGCAGCAGCATCAACGGCAGGATGAGAGGCGAATGCCAGTCGTAGAAGACGATCGGCAGATAGGACCCGGTGATGGCGCCGATGGTGAACTGCCCTTCGGCGCCGATGTTCCAATTGTTCGAGCGGTAACTGACGGCAAGGCCGACGGCGATCAGGATCAGCGGTGCTGCCTTGATCGCCAGCTCGTGCAGCGACCAGACCTCGAGCAGCGGCTCGACGAAAAAGGCGTCCAGCGCCTCGACCGGATCCTTGCCGAGTATGGCGAACATCATGGCGCCGAAGGCGAGCGTCAGGGCAAGCGCCAGGAGCGGCGAGACGAAAGCGAAGAGCTTCGAGACGTCGGGACGTTTTTCCAGTTCAATGCGCATGGGCAGTCTCCGCGGCCGAACTGCCTTCATGCAGGCCGCCCATCAGCAGGCCGATCTTTTCGCGGGTCAGTTCGCCGGCCGGATAGGGCCGGGAAAGGCGCCCCTCGGAGATGACGGCGATATCGGTTGCCACTTCGAAGATTTCGTCGAGGTCCTGGCTGATGACGACAACGGCGGAGCCGGCTTTTGCAAGATCGACGAGCGCCTGGCGGATGCGGCTTGCCGCCCCCGCATCGACGCCCCAGGTCGGCTGGTTGACGACGAGGACGGCCGGCTGGCGGTCGAGCTCACGGCCGACGATGAATTTCTGCAGATTGCCGCCGGAGAGCGAGCCGGCGGCGGGATCGTCACCACTCTTGCGGACATCCATCGCTTCGGAAATGCGCCGCGCCGCAGATTTTACCGCGCCCTGCCTGATGATGCCGAGCACGCCCAGAAAGGCTTTGCGATCCGACTGACTGCGGGCCAGCACCAGATTGTCGGACAGCTTCATGGCGGAAACGGCAGCGTGCCCGTGCCGCTCCTCCGGCACGAAACCGGCGCCAAGCAGGCGACGCGCGGTAATGCCCTGAGTGCCCACCGGCTTCTTGCGGATGATGATCGCTTCGGCTGAGGCAACCGGATACTCGCCCGACAGCGCGTCGAACAACTCGCTCTGGCCGTTGCCAGCGACCCCGGCAATTGCAAGGATTTCGCCCGCACGCACCGTCATGGAGACGTCGCGCAGCGGCATGGCAAAGGGCGTGCGCGGGGAAACCGACAGGTTCGAAACGGCAAGCTGCACCTCGCCCCTGTCGCTGCGCTCGGGATGGGTGACCGTCGCCACCTCGCTGCCGACCATCATGCGGGCGAGCGAGGCCGGCGTTTCCTGCCTGGGATCGCAGGCGCCGGTCACCCGGCCATGGCGCAGCACTGTGGCGCGATCGCAGATGCGCTGCACCTCCTCCAGACGGTGGCTGATATAGAGAACCGAACGGCCTTCGGCGCGCAGCTTGAACAGCGTCTCGAACAGCCTGTCGGCCTCCTGCGGCGTCAGCACCGAGGTCGGTTCGTCGAGAATGATGAGCTTCGGGTTCTGCAGCAGCGCCCGGACGATCTCGATGCGCTGGCGCTCTCCGACCGAGAGATCGGCGACATGGGCATGTGGATCGAGCGGCAGGCCGTAGGTGACCGACAGCGCCCTCGCCTCCTCGGCGATACGGTCGATCGGGATGGCGTCATCGAGCGACAGCGCGATGTTTTCGGCCACCGTGAGGGCCTCGAACAACGAGAAATGCTGGAAGACCATGCCGATGCCGTGCTTGCGGGCTTCTCCCGGCGAGGCGATGACGACGGGACTGCCTTCCCAAAGGATCTGCCCGTGCGTCGGCTCGAGAACACCGAACAGCATCTTGACCAAGGTGGACTTGCCTGCGCCATTTTCGCCGAGAAGCGCATGAATTTCGCCCGGCGCTATGTCGAGATCGATGTCATTGCAGGCGGCAAAGCCACCGAAGAACTTCGTCAGCTTCTGGACGGATAACAACGCACCGGGATCCGGCACATTCAATGCAGACACGTTCCCCTCATTTCTTCTGCCAACCGGTCCGTTCGGATCTCATGGAATCAGCAGCGTCGTTCCTGTCGTTTTTCTTGCTTCCAGATCCGCGTGAGCCTGCCCAACCTCACGCAGCGGATAGGTTTGGTTGACATTGATACGCACTTTGTTGCTTTGCACAACATCAAATAGCGCCTTTGCACTATCGTCCAATTCCTGACGCGTGGCGATATAGGTGAAGAGCGTCGGGCGCGTCGCAAAGAGCGACCCTTTCTGGGCCAGCATGGCGAGGGTGAAATTCTCGATCGGCCCGGAAGATTGGCCGAAGGACGCAAAAAGGCCGCGCGGTTTCAGGCAATCGAGCGACTGTGGAAATGTATCGCGGCCGATCGAATCATAGACGACATCGACACCCTTGCCGCCTGTTATCTCGCGGACGCGGCCTACGAAATCCTCGCTCTTGTAGTTGATCACATGGTCGTAGCCGTGCGCGAGTGCCAGCTCGACCTTCTCCTTGGATCCAGCCGTGCCGATGACCGTGGCGCCGAGCGCCTTCGCCCACTGGCCCGCGATCAGACCGACTCCGCCGGCTGCGGCATGGAACAGAAGGGCGGTCTGAGGGCCGACCTTGAAGGTGCGGTTCAGGAGATATTCGGCGGTCATGCCCTTCAGCATCATCGCCGCTGCCGTTTCGAGCTCGATGCCGTCAGGCACATGCACCAGATGGCGTGCCTCAATATTGCGCTCGGCGCTATAGGCGCCGTCGGCGCTGGCATAGGCGACCCGGTCGCCCGGTCTGAAATCGGTAACATCGGGGCCCACTGCCGTGACGGTGCCGGCGCCCTCCTTGCCGGTGACAAAGGGAAGGTGCGGTACCTTATAGGAGCCGTTGCGGAAGTAGACATCGATGAAGTTGAGGCCGATCGCCGCCTGCCGGATCTGCACCTCCCCGGCCGCGGGCTGGGGAAGATCGACTTCGACAAAGTCGAAGACATCAGGTCCGCCCGTCTTCGAAAATGAAACCGCCTGCGTTTTCGTCATCTTGGCTGTCCTTCAAGCTTCGCGTCCAAGGGCGGGGAAGAATTGCAGCACCGCGCCGATGACGTAAAGATAGAGCCCGGTCACAATGAAGAGAACGAGCGCCCATTGCGGCGTTTCGAAATGCATCAGCAGCGAATAGACGCCGAGCGCCGACCATAGCAGGAAGACGCCGAGATTGAGCGGGCGCAGTCTTTTCACTCTGACCGGATGGAGGAAATTGATCGGCAGGAAGGTCAGCACCACCGATATGGTGACGACGACGAGCGCCGTCGTCGCGCTGGCATCGATGACGAACAGGGTGAAGACGATCATGTTCCAGACGACGGGAAAGCCGGAGAAGAAATACTCGTCGGTCTTCATGCCCATGTCTGCGTAATAGATGGCACTGGAGACGACGATCATGCCGGCGGCGGCGAAGGACCAGGGCTCGCCGATCATGCCGCTCTGGTAGAGCGCGAAGGCCGGCAGGAGCACATAGGTAACGTAATCGATAATATTGTCGAGCGTATCGCCCGACCAGTTCGGCAGCACCTCCTTGACACGCACCTTGCGGGCAATCGGCCCATCGATGCCATCGACCAGTAGAGCCAGACCCAGCCACCAGAACATGTCGATGAAGCGGTGCTCGGCGGCGGCGACCACGCCGAGGAAGGCGAGGAAGGAGCCGGAAGCCGTCAGGATATGAACGGAAAAGGCGCGCATTTCCGCGTAAGGAACACGCTTGTAATTGAAAATCTTCATAACCCCCCGACCGCCTGTCGCGCTCGCCCTGGCAAGCGTGTTTTATCGCCATCATCACCTGACCCTGTTCCTGAATCGGGCTCGACGGCGTAGGTCTTTGTTGTCGCACCGCTTTTGCCGAAATCAGCATCCAATTGCGGCGCGCCGCTCTAATATGCATCCTTTGGCCGGCTTCGCCAGCGGGAAATATGACATTCCCCGCCAACCATTGAATCCTGACACGGACACGCATATTTCCTTTCATGAGCGCTGCGTGGAATGGAATGCCTTTAATTCCGGCCGGATATGTAATATCTGCCTCGCATCCGATAAGTTCATCCGACGAAACGGGATCCTCTACCGCAATGAACGCGCCTGCAAAGACCGAAGACTTCGCATCGTCCATCCCCGCCGGCGTCTATGCCGAGACGGTGCTCAGCGTGACGCATTACACCGACCGGCTCTTCCGCTTCACGATGACTCGGCCGCAGGGCTTCCGTTTCCGTTCCGGCGAATTCGCGATGATCGGCCTGATGGTCGAGGGCAAGCCGGTCTTCCGCGCCTATTCGATCGCCAGCCCCGCCTGGGCCGAAGAACTTGAATTCTTCTCCATCAAGGTGCCGGACGGTCCGCTCACCTCGCATCTGCAGGCGATCAAACCCGGCGACCAGGTGCTGATGCGCAAGAAGCCGACGGGCACGCTGGTGCTCGATGCGCTGACGCCTGGCCGCCGCCTCTACATGTTTTCGACGGGAACCGGCGTTGCGCCTTTCGCCAGCCTGATCCGCGATCCCGAGACCTATGAAAAGTTCGAGGAAGTGATCCTCACCCATACGACGCGCGATGTCGCCGAGCTGAAATACGGTTTCGACCTCGTGCATGAGATCCAGAATGACGAACTGCTGAAGGAAGTGGTTGGCGACAAGCTCCGTCATTATGCGACTGTTACGCGCGAGGATTTCGAATATCGCGGCCGCATCACCGACCTGATCTCTTCGGGCAAGCTGTTTACCGATCTCGGCGTGCCGCCGCTCGATCCGGCAATCGACCGCGGCATGATCTGCGGCTCCTCGGCCATGCTGAAGGATACCAAGGAACTGCTGGAGAAGGCCGGCCTCAATGAGGGCGCCAACAGCAAGCCCGCCGAATTCGTCATCGAACGGGCCTTCGTCGGGTGACCTTTTTGCGATAAGCAGATTTGAAGCGGCTCCGGAAACGGGGCCGTTTTTATTTGCGGGCGAGATAGTCGATCAGTGCCGCCATTGCCGCATGCGCCTCATCCGGTCTGCCCCGCTGAATGGCCCGAATGACGCCGACATGCAGCGCGATGGCGCGGTTCATTCCCTCAGGGCTTGCGGTGGAATACCAGAGGCGACGCGAATGGGTCTGCACCGGGCCGAGCGCGGCCGTTATGAAGCGATTGGGACAGGCATCCTCGAGGATCTCGTCGAAAGCCTTGTCGGCGGCGAAGAAGCCGGCGAGATCGCCCGTGGCGGCGCATTCCTCCATGGCGCGAGCGCAGTCGCCGAGGCGATCGCGCTGTTCGCCGCCCGCATGTTCGGCGACCAATGCCGCAGCAATAGGCTCCAGCTCGCGGCGCACCTGCATGACATTGCCATGATCCTCCGGCGCGATCTCGGCAACCTGCAATCCGACACGTGGCTTCACCAGGATCAGCCCCTGCCAGGCGAGTTTCTGAATCGCCTCGCGCACCGGCGTGCGTCCGTGGCCCGCCATATCGATCAGCTGCTTTTCGGTGACGAGCGCACCGGGTTTCAGCACCAGCGTGACGATCAGATGCTCGAGCGCGAGATAGGCAAGGTGGCTTTGTGACGTCAGCATGCCGATAATTCCGTAGCCCACCTGATATATCACATCCTGGCACGGCGAAGATTCGAAGACAAGGGGATGCCAGACAAGAAGTAAAATCCCAATTCGCAGGTCCTTATGACCGAACCGCGCGTCGGCCCTTCACTCGTGCCGCAACGCCTCGATCGGATTGAGCTGCGCTGCCCGTCTCGCCGGGAAATAGCCGAAGATCATGCCGATCGCGGCGGAGAAGAGGAAGGCGACGGCGACCATCATCGGGCTGAAGACGAAGGGGACTTTCAGGAGGGTGACCGCCACCAGACCGAGGCTCAGGCCGAGCACGATGCCGGTGATGCCGCCGAAGAGCGAGAGCGCCACCGCCTCGACCAGGAACTGAGTGAGCACCTGGTTTTCGAGGGCGCCGATCGCCAGGCGAATGCCGATTTCCCGAGTTCGTTCGGTGACGGAGACCAGCATGATGTTCATGATGCCGATGCCGCCGACGAGCAGGCTGATCGCGGCGACGGCGCCGAGCAGGCCGGTCAGGAGCGTCGTCGTGCCGGTCATCGCCTCGGCGATCTGCGTCATGTCGTTGACGTTGAAATCGTCCTGCCGGCCGGGAATGATTTTGCGGCGCTCGCGCAGCAGATTTTCGACATCGGCCTGCACCTTGGCCGTGGAGACGCCGTCGCGCGCCGAGATGATGATCTGCGGCACGTTGCTGTTGCCGCTGATGCGCCGCTGGAACACCTTGACCGGCATGATGACCACGTCGTCCTGATCGGTGCCCATGCCGGACTGACCGCGCTTGGCGAGCACCCCGATGACCGGGCACGAAACCTTGCCGACGCGGATCTGCTGGCCGAGCGGATCGGCGGCGCCGAAGAGCTGCGAGCGGACCGTCTCGCCGATAATGCAGCGGGACTGGCCGCGCTCCTCGGCGGGCGTGAAATTGCGGCCGAGCGCCAGGTTCCAGTCCTGCGCGACGAAATAATCGTTGGTGGTGCCGGAGACGCTGGTCGAATGGTTTTGGCCGCCAAAAATCACCGTTGCCGTCGACTGGTTGAGCGGCGCCACCGCTCTCAAGCCGCCGATTTGGTCGCGGATGGCGGCGACATCCTTGACGCTGAAACGTTTGGCCTCGGAACTCGCCCGGCCGGGGCCGAACTGGCCGGGACGGACGAACAGCATGTTGGTGCCGAGCCGCGACAGTTCAGTCGAGACCTGCGCGGTCGTGCCGTTGCCGATCGTCACCAGCGCGATGACCGCGGCAACGCCGATGACGACGCCGAGCACGGTGAGAAACGAGCGCAGCATGTTGCGGCTGATGGCGCGCAGCGCGAGCTTCAGCGTCTCAAAGAACATGATCCGCCCTCCTCCGATGCTCCAGCTCCGTCTCCAGCTTGCCGTCGACGAAGCGCAGCAGCCGCCCGGCGTAGGCGGCGATATCGGGCTCGTGTGTGACCATGACGATGGTGATGCCCTGCTCGCGATTCAATCGCGTCATCAGATCCATGATTTCGACGCTGGTCTTCGTATCGAGATTGCCGGTCGGCTCGTCGGCGAGCAGCAGCGCCGGCTCGGTGACGATGGCGCGGGCGATGGCGACGCGCTGTTGCTGGCCGCCTGACAGCTCCTGCGTGTTGTGATGTTCGCGGCCGGACAGGCCGACCAGCGCAAGCGCCTCGCGCGCCCGTTCGCGCCGCTCGCGCACCGCCATGCCGCGATAGATCAGCGGCAGTTCGACATTCTCGGCCGCCGAGGTGCGCGACAGAAGGTTGAAGCCCTGGAAGACGAAGCCCAACATGTGGCGGCGCAACAGCGTCAGCTGGCTGCGGTCGAAGCCGCTGGTCGGGATGCCCTGGAAGACGTAATCGCCCGATGTCGGCACGTCGAGACAGCCGAGAATGTTCATCGCCGTCGACTTTCCGGAGCCTGACGGCCCCATGATCGCGACGAATTCATGGGCATCGATCGCAAGATCTACATGGTCGAGCGCGCGGATCGCCGCCTCACCCTCGCCGTAGATTTTCGAGACCTTCCTGAACTCGATGAGCGGCGGCATTGTCATCGTCTCTCCGCCTAGTTCGTCCGCACCGTGGCGTCGGTCACCAGGGCGTCATCTTCCTTGAGTTCGCCCGATACCACCTGGGTAAACTGGCCATCGGACGACCCGGCCTGGATGACGACGGGCGCGGCGCGGCCATTGCGCAGCACCCAGACGCGGCGCTGCGCCCCCGTCAGCGCCTGGCCGGAATCGCCGCCGCGCCGGCGTGGTGGCCCGAAAATTGCGAGAATACCGCGCCCGCGCCGTTCCGCCTGCGGCGGGGCATAACGCAGCGCCGCATTCGGCACCATCAGCGTGTCCTTGACGGCCTCGACGGTGATATCGGCGGTCGCCGTCATCCCGGGGCGGAGCAGCAGATCGGCATTATCGACCGAGAGGACCGCCTTATAGGTCACCACATTGTTGACCACTTCGGAGGCGAAGCGGATCTGCTCGATCTCGGCAGGGAACGACCGGTCGGGATAGGCGTCGACGGTAAACTTCGCCTTCTGGCCGACGGCGATCTTGCCGACGTCGGCCTCGTCGACATCGACCTGCAGCTCCATCTTCTTCAGATCGCCGGCGATGGTGAAGAGAATGGGCGCCGAAAGCGAGGCGGCGACGGTGGCGCCCGGATTGACGGAACGGGTGAGGATCACGCCGTCGATCGGCGAGACGATTTTTGCCTTGGCGAGATTGACCTCGGCAAGCTGCAGATCGGCCTCCGCGGCCAGCACCTCGGCTTCGTTGATCTGTTTCGCAGCGACGGCGGAATCATATTTGTAGGTGGCGTCGTCGAGGCTCTGCTGTGTGGAGACATTGCTCCTGACCAGGCTCTTCAGCCGCTCGAGCGAGGTGCTCGCCGATTCGAGATCGGCATTGGCCTTGGCGACGTTCGCCTTGGCCGAATTGACTTTGGCGCGCGAGCTCTTCACGTCCGCCTCGAGCTTGTTGGTATCGAGCAGCGCCAGCACGTCGCCCGCCTTGATCGTGCTGTTATAGTCGACGTTGACGTCACGGACGGTGCCGGAAAGTTCGCTCGAGATGTCAACTTGCTC
Organism: Rhizobium sp. L9; assembly: GCF_002531885.1. Taxonomy (NCBI): domain Bacteria; kingdom Pseudomonadati; phylum Pseudomonadota; class Alphaproteobacteria; order Hyphomicrobiales; family Rhizobiaceae; genus Rhizobium; species Rhizobium sp. L9. Next base: position 77,490 of record NZ_NWSZ01000028.1, read on the forward strand.
GGTCGGCTGCACCGAACCGGTGGCGGTGACAAGCACCGTCAGGTCGCCGCGCTTTGCCGGCTGCGTCGTGTAGCTCACCTCGCTTTGCCCCCGGCCGACATAGAAATAGGCGGCAGCTGCGGCGGCAACGAGGATGATCAGCAGAACCAGCAAACGCCCGCGCCAGCGGCCCCGCTTGTTCTGCCTTGCCGACGCGGCAAGTACCGCAGCGAGGTCGGGCGTCCCGCCGGCCTTTGCTCCGGTTTCTTCGCCGCTTACGATTTTGTTCATGTCATCCTCGATCAGTCAGTGGCCGCATCGGCTGCAATGAAATAGTCAAACCGCAGATGAACCGGGAATTAGCGTTGCCGCCGAACTGGCACGGAATTGCGGACAGGTGAAATGAAATATTGGTAAGAAAACTCAAGTTTCAGTACCGCGGAGCCTATAGCGCCAAAATCCCCAGCGTTTCGCACTCCCGACAGGCAGAAATTGCCCACCGTTAATCGGGATCCTCGGTAAATTGCCCGGCACCCGGCAGCGGATGCAGCCAGGCTTCGCGCCGCTTGATCCACACTTCATGGTTCGGCTCAAGATCCGTCGGCGGACCGTCGAGAGAGCCGAGGCGGATTTCCACCGTGGCCTCCTGAAGGCAGAAGAGCCTGCTGCCGCAGGCGGGGCAAAAGCTGCGGCCGGCGAATGTGGCAATCTCGCCGCTATGGGAAAATGCCGGTCGGGGCCAAAGCGCAAAGAACACGAAGGCGGAACCACTCGATTTGCGGCAATCAGCGCAGTGGCAGAGGCCGACGCGAAGCGGCTCGCCTTCCACTCGGTAGGCGACCGCTCCGCAAAGGCAGCTTCCCGTTCTGATCCTCATTGACGACCGTCAAGAGTCGAGTTTGGTGGGGAGGCCCGGCGGACGGCGCTTTGCCGCCATCAGCAGATCGAGTTCCGTGGCTGAGGGGCCAAATTTGTCATAGAGGCGCTTGGCCTCCTTGTCGTCCAACCGGTATTTTCTGGCAAATTCGCTCATGCTGTAGGGGCGGCCACGCAACACTCTTCGCGCCGGGGTCGCCGTTTTCGGTGCGTCGGTCATGGTTTTCTCCTTTCATCAGCTTCCCTGTAAGTTAGAGCGGCCCATCTATTTGAAAAGACTCGAGCGGCCTCGGCAGGGCCATCAACCGAAGCGGATGCGGCTGATTTTCCTGGAACCTTTTTGCCGAGAGACGGTTTTCGAAGCGAGGCTGCGGGCCGCGCCACGCGGCGGCGGCGCGCTGGAGAACATCAGGATTTTTCCGCTTTCTCCCGATGGCCAACGAACTGGCAGGCGAGTTCCCTACCCGCCCGGTCCGCTTCCTCATCCTCATTTTCCGGCGAGATCACGAAATGTTAAAATGCGGAACGCATGCGTCGGAGCGAGGTTGTCAACACGAGGTCGACGTGGCCTCAGTTCAAAACCAAGGAGAAACCAAATGGCAAACCAAGGTGGAACCCATGAACAGCACGTCAAGGCTGGGCAGCAGAGTCACAAGAATGACTCCAATACCCGCAGCGCCTCTTCAGGCGGCCGCGACGCGCAGTCCAGCGGAACCCGCGGCGGCAGCCATGAGCAGCATGTAAAGGCTGGTCAACAAAGCCACAAGAACAGCCACTAAAGCTGTCATGACATGAAACTCGGCCCGCGCCCTCCATTCCGGCGCGGGCTTTTTCGGATGCGGTCACCCCGCCCTACCCGCGTTGTGTTTAAGACGAAGCAATGCAAACATCCGTTGAACGAATAACGCAAAACCAAGATATAGTCCGCATATCTCGATGTAACTTTTAATAAGATTCACGACAACACCGGAGTGTGTACTAGTGGAATATAGGCTGGCCGGTTCGGTGGAGATTGCCTTTGTGGCTATGTAAAGATACCCCAAGGTTAAAAAGACAGATATTGGAATAAGCTTGGGGATATAGCTGGCATCCTTAACCCATGTCTGACTGACAAATAGGTAGAAAAGATAGATCAACATGATAGCGCTGATCATGGAGCGCGTGGAAAGCAGTATGCAGCTATCTGGTACCGGGTAGCTTGCCTCTAAGAGGACATTGGCATCCCGAAGATTCGGTGGCCAGATTCCCATATATATGCTGTTAGATGCCAGATAGCACGCCCCTTCAGCATGCACCCAAGAGAAGCCATACACCAATACTGCAATAAGAAATGTGACCAACATCGCAGAGAGAAGTTCCCACAGCTGGCGGCGCATTTCTTTGTCCGCCTCGCCCTCCTTCCCATTGGCGCTTTTCAGTGTAGTCATTAGCGATCCGGCAAAAGGTAAGAAAAATGAAACTTAAAGTCGAATTGCTATCAAAACGGTTCCATCGTCAAGGATGATTGGAATCTTATAGCGAATGCACATCCGCGCCGCTCGGACGATCCTTGGATCTCAAGACAGACGCCGGCCGTCCTCACCGAAGAGGTGCAGAACTTCGGGATCGAGATGGAGCGGCAGGCTGTCGCCGGATTTCATCTGCTGCTGGCCAGCAAAGACGGCGATCAGCTTCTTGCCGGCGGCTTCGGTATGGACGACGGTTTCAGATCCCAGTTCCTCGACAAGGGTGATCCGCGTGTCCAGCCTGCCTGCGGCGGCTGCATCGGCGAGACTGATGTGTTGTGGCCGTATGCCGATGCTGACCCTCTCGCCTGCCGGACGCACCTCTTTGGCAATGACGGAAAGACGGTGGCCGCCAACGGTTTCGACTTGCACGAAAGCACCCTCGTGACCGACGATCGAGGCTTCCAGGAAATTCATGTGCGGCGCGCCGATGAAGCCGGCGACGAAGCGGTTGGCGGGTTTGTTGTAGAGTTCCAGGGGTGTTCCCACCTGCTCGATCCTGCCGGCTCTCAGCACGACGATGCGGTTTGCGAGCGTCATCGCCTCGACCTGATCATGGGTGACGTAGATCATCGTCGCCTTCAGGCGAGCGTGGAGCGCGGCGAGTTCGGCGCGCATGCTCACCCGGAGCTCGGCGTCAAGATTGGAGAGTGGCTCATCGAGCAGGAAGGCATCCGGCCGGCGGACGATGGCGCGGCCGATCGCGACGCGCTGACGCTGGCCGCCGGAGAGCTGGCCCGGACGCCGCTGCAGAAACGGCTCGATCTCCAGCATGCGGGCGGCATCAGCGATGCGGGCTTCGATCTCGGCCTTCGCCACCTTGGTGTTCTCCAAGCCGAAGGCAAGGTTTTCGCGCACGCTCATATGCGGATAAAGAGCATAGGACTGGAAGACCATGGCAAGGCCGCGGTCGGCCGCACCGATCGCAGTGACGTCCTTGCCGTCGATGGCGATACTGCCGCCTGTGGGCTTGTCGAGTCCGGCGATCAGGCGCAGCAACGTCGATTTTCCACACCCGGACGGGCCGACGAAAGCGACGAACTCGCCGTCATTGACCTCAAGCGAGACATCGCGGATGACCTCGACGGCGCCGAAATTCTTGACGATGTTCCTGAGCTCGAGTCCGCTCATGCACTCTCCTGTTTCATATTATTTCAGCCCCGAGCCGGCGATACCAGTCGTGATAAAGCGCTGCAGGAAGACGAAGATCAGCACAACCGGGATCATCGAGACGACGGTCATGGCGAGGATATAGTGCCATTGCACATTGAGCTCGCCGGCATAGACGTTGAGGCCGACCTGCAGCGTGTAGAGTTCCTTGCGCGACAGCACGATCAGCGGCCAGAGGAAGTCGTTCCAGCGCCAGACCACCGAGAAGATCGCCAGCACCGCCAGCGCCGGCGCCGACAGCGGCAGGATGATGCGCCAGTAGATCTGCCATTCGCTGGCCTTGTCCATGCGTGCCGCATCGATCAGTTCATCCGGGATCGTCAGCATGTATTGGCGGAGCAGGAAGACGCCCGTCGGCGTAGCGACGGTCGGCAGGATGACGCCCCAGAGGCTGTCGAAGAGGTTCAAGCTGCCGATGACGGAATAGAGCGGCACGACGATCACCGAGAGCGGCACCATCAGCGTTGCCAGGATCATCAGCATGACGGCGGTGCGGCCGGGAAACTGGTATTTCGACAGCGCAAAGGCGGCCATCGAATTGACCAACAGGGTGATGGCCGTCGCCACCACCGTTACGAAGACCGAGTTGCGCAGGAACAGGAAGAAGTCGAAGCGCTGGAAAGGCTCGGTGTAGTTGTTGGTCGCGAATTCGACCTCACGCACCGGCGTACGGTCCTTGATGTTGACCTTGACGATTTCGCCCGGCTGTTTCGGATCGATCATCTGGCCCATGATGCCGATGCGGCGGACTTCGGCGAGCACATGAGTGCTGCCATCCGGCATCGTCACATTATAGAGCGGCAAAGGCTTGTCATAGCCCGGCACAACGGCCTGCTCGGTGACATAGGGCAGGACGGACGGCGGGAACTCGGCAAGGGCAGCTGGCGTCTTGAACGAGGAGAAGACCAGCCAGATGGCCGGGCCGAACATCAGGATGACGCCTGAAATCAGCCAGATCCAGGTGACGACGTCGGTCCAGTGCCACCCGCGGCCGCGGCGGCGAAGCAGGAAGGTGGTGACGGCGCTCATAGACGTTTGCCCTTCTTCTCGTTGCGGCTGCTTGCGGCGAGCTGAACCAGCGTCAGGATGACGAGCACGATGCCCATCAGGATCGAGGCGGCCGAGGCGAGCCCCGGATTGCGCAGCGAACTCGCAAAGCCGGTCTCGTAAATGAACTGGGTGATGTACATGGTGCTGGTGCCCGGCCCGCCGCCGGTGAGCACGAAAACCTCGTCGAAGATCTGCACGGCGCGGATCAGCGCCAGGACCAGAACGACGATGAGGTTCGGCATCAGCAGCGGCAGGGTGATGCGCCGGAAGATGCGGGTGGGGCTCGCTTTGTCCATTGCCGCCGCCTCATAGAGATCCCTCGGGATTGCCTGCAGGCCGGCGAGCAGGATCAGCGCATAAAAGCCCATATGTGCCCAGACCGAAACAAAGACGGCGAAGAAGAAGGCCCAGAAACGATCGCTGAGCCAGGAGAAGGATTCGAAGCCTAAAGGACTCAGCGCATAGTTCAACAGGCCCTCGCGCTGAAGGATCCACTTCCAGATCAGGCCGACGACCACGGGCGACAGCAGCACCGGAAAGAAGAAGACGGCGCGCCAGAAGCCGCGATTGGAAAGTTCGCGGTTGAGGATCAACGCCGTTGCGAGTGCCGCGACCAGCATTGCCGACACCTGGAAGACGACGAAGACGGCGGTGTTGCGCACGGCCGCCCAGAAGGTGTCGGCAGCACAAGTCGAGGGGTCGAGATAGGAGCGGCAATCGAAGAGGATGCGGTACTGCTCAGCGCCGACATAGGTCCTGTTCGGCAGGAAAATGGCGCCGCCGCCCGTCGTGGAATAGATGAAGTTGATGACCAGCGGCAGGAGCACGAAGACGGAAAAGATCAGCATGTTAGGCGCCAGGAAGACGCCCGCCATGCCGTTCAGCCCCGTCAGCTTCTGCCAGGCGCGCATCGGGATATCGATCATCCCCATGGCGAGCCCGACAGGCGCAAGGAGCGCCTGCCGCAGACCGGCTTTCGCCGGTGGTTCGGAAGAAACCGTCTTCTCCGCCATCCGCTCTTCCGTCAGTTGCCGCCAACCTTGGCCTTGATGTCCTCGTCGATACGGGCATAGGCATCGTCGAGCTTCATTTCGCCGGCGATCACCTGGCTGATGCGGGCAACGATGGCGCTGTAATAGGCGTCCGACCACTTCCAGCCCGGCAGCTTCAGCGCAGCCGGGGCCGTCTGGCCGGCCGATTCAACGAAGGCCTTCAGCGCCGCCTTCACATGCGGATTGTCGGTCTTGAAGTCCACCTGGCCGGCGGCCACGCCCTTATGCGCCGGGATGAACAGGCTGCGCTCGGCGAATTCCTTCTGCACGTCGGCGCTTGCTAGGTAGTCCATCACCTTGGCGACGTCCTTCGGGTTCTTTGTGTATTTGACCGCGACCAGACCGGCGCCGCCCTGCATGCCGCTGCAGGCCACCGTGCCGCAGGGGCTTCCGGCCATGACCCAATCGAAACTGTCGCCGATCTTCTGCGCGAAGCCGGAAAGCTGCCAGCTGCCGGAATAATAATAGGCGAGACCGCCATTGATGAAGTCGTCGGCGGCAGCGCGATAGGTGCTGCCGGCAGCACTGACCCACACGTCCTTGTTGACGGTGCCGTCCTCATTCCATTTGACGAAGCGGCTGAGGAATTCCTTGGCGCCCTGATCAATGGGCGCCGGCTTGCCGTCGGCGGCGATATAGTTGGCGCCGTAGGAGATGTTCGGGCCGGAGACGCGGTGACCGGAGCGGTCAATCGCCATGGCGAAGACCTTCTGACTATCAGCGACCTTTTTAGCCGCCGCAGCCCAGTCGTCCCAGGTGGCCTTCGGGCCGGGAATTTCGACGCCGGCCTGCTCGAACAGCGTCTTGTTGACAAAGCCGCCGGTGAGCGTCAGCTGCGTCATGAAGCCGGTGATGGCGTTCGAACCGTCGGGGCGCATCCAGTCAGCCTGGGCGCCGAAATTCTCTTCCCAATATTTCGCATCGGCGAGGAGCGGGCGGAGATCGAGCCAGTGCTGCGCCTGCGCCTTCAGGTTGGTGACGCGGGCGATATCGGGCCCCTTCCCGGCTTCCAGCTGCACCGGCAGCTGTTCCTTAACGACGTCATAGGAGACTTCATCGAGGATGACGTTGACATCGGGATTGGCCTTGGAGAAGCGCGCCAGCAGATCCTTGATCACCTCGCCTTCGCCGCCGTCGGAATACCACATGATGCGCACATCGCCGGCATGGGCGGCAACGGAACTCAAGAGAACCGCAGCAAAGGCCGCGCCGATCGATTTCATTCTGGTCATAGTCTCCTCCTCTTGACCGATGAACTTCTGCATCCGGCCAGGTCCTCCACCTGTCCGGACATGTCATTTACGAAGCAGCGCGCCGCTGCTGCCTGCCCGCTATCTCCAGATGTACCGCGTCTCCCCGCACTGACCAGTCTGACGGCTTGAGAATACGGCCTTCGGCCCGCACGGTGCCGTCCTCTTCGAAGGCAACCTGACCATAATCCGGATCGACGATGATCAGTGCACCCTCGTTTTCGCGGCGGGCTGTAAGCGTGGCGAAGCGCGCCCGCATGCCGTCGAGGCCGTCTTCGCGCCCGAGATCGGAAAGGCGGACGATCCAGCGGCCGGCGCGGCCGGCCAGGCGCAGCTCGACATCCGTCGTCGGGCCGTGTTTCACCGGTTCGAGCACGCCGTTGCCGATCAGCATCGCCAGACCGTTGCCGGAACGGGCAAGCGCCAGCCTGCCGCTGACAAAGGTGTCGTCGAAGGCTTCGAGCGGGAACCAGGCATGGGTGAAGTCCGGCTGGCCGTCGTGGATTTCGAAATCGAGAATGGCGAGGTCACGATATTGATGGACGCGCGGCAGCGTTCCGCAGCCGCCCCAGAAACTGGGCCGACCGTAGCCGAACTGGATGGTTTCGCCGGGATGGTTGATCCAGATCTGCGCTTCCGGCCGCTCGCCCAAACGCAAATGCAACACGGTCTCCTGATAGCCCCAGGCGCCGGGGCGGTAATGGGCGATGGTGCCGAGTGCGGTGTCGCGCGTCTTGTAGTGATAGAGGGCGGCGAAGCGGTTCTCGCCCTGGGAAAAGGTCCATTCCTGCGCGTCGTCGGACTGGTGCGCCGCGATCGCCGCGAGCTCATCGGGAAAACGCAGGCCGTGATCGCGGATGCAGACGGCCAGCTGCGGCAGTGCGTGGACGCGACGGCCGTACCAGCCGCGGCCCCAGAGCAGCCGAGCAATGGCCGACAGCTCGACCGAGCGGCCCGGGCGCAGCGTGTGTTCGTAGGAGCGGCCCTGGCTGCCGGTCAGCATGCCATGATGGGCCGAACGGGCGACAATTTCCATCAGGCGGACGATGCTGGCGCTCGCCCGGGCGCGGATCGCTTCATCCGGGGCGCAGGCAGCAAGCGCCGTCAGCCCTTTGAGGTCGATCGGGAAATAGGGAACGGAATTCCACTCAGCCATTTCCCAGCGCTCGAAATGATCGAGCCAGGCGCGGACGCGCTCTTCGCCGACCCTCATCTGCTCCGCGCCGGTGCGGCCGGAACGGATGAAGACGGCATCGGGGAACAGCTTGCCGCCGAGATAGGCGGCGGTGTGGAAGAGCAGCGCGTGGTTCTCCGAAAAATACCATTGCACGTCGTTGCCGGGCTCGTCCATCCAGTAGCGGTAATTGAGAACGGCACGCTCGATCCTCTGCCGCAGATCCTGCGACAGCAGATCGCTCCAGCGCGTATAGGCAAAGAGCAGCGGCACCAGAACGAAATCGGCGCAGTCATGACAATCCTCGATAACAGGCAGCATCGCCGAGATCATCGCCTCGGTCTCCTCGCCGCCCTGCCCCAAAGCAAGGCGCGCGAAGGCGCAGACCGTATCCGGCTCGGAATGGGCGGCGACCTCGGCAAGTGCCTCGGCGACGCGATCCTCGAGCGCGGCGGGCGCCAGCCCCTGGCGCTGGGGATGGCAGATCTCGACGCCGAGCGTGCGGCCGAGCGAAAGTTTGCCTGTTTTGAACGTGATGCGGAAATGGCGGAAATCGGCGGGCATATCGGCCGAGGTGCCGAGTTCTAGCTTCATCGCCCCCGCTTGCAGCGCGAAATCATGATCGAAGCGCTCGACCGACATGAAGTCGCCTTCGATCTCGACATGACAGCTCAGCGCCACCGGCAGCGGCGCGGGAAACAGGATGGTCACGTCCTCGCCGAGATAGGCGGTGCGGTCGAAGCGCATGCCTTCGAGGATTGCCTCCAGCCCGTCCGCGTCACCGGCGGCGATGGGAACAGGCACTGATGTTTCGACCTCCGGCCCATCGAGATAATCCAGCTGGAAATAGAAGCGGGTGTCGCGTTCGGCGAGATCGTCGAAATAGATGCGGACCTCGTTGAGCCCAGCCGTCAACTCCACTTCAAATGTCTGCTGAGCTTCCAGATTGCGCTGGTAAGGCGCCATAAAACCCTGCTCGCGACCGTTGACGAAGAGGATGGCGCCGCCGCAGGTCGACAGGCGCAGCGTGGCCGGTCCCGCCGACTGCGTATCGAGGAAGGTGCGCGCCCAGCAGCCGATGCGCGTCGGACGAAACCAGAAGCCGGAGAGATCGACGCGCGGCGATGAAAAGGGAAGCCACCAGCGGACGGCCTCGAATTCGGCAGCCAGCTGCGGCCGCCGCCCGGCGAAACATGCCTTGAATTCGGTGCGGCAAGGATATTCATGCGGAATGAAATTCTTCGTCTTGGTGACGAAGAAAAACGGATCCATGTTGCCTTGCATCGGCCGGTCGGCGACGTCGTAGCGCGCCTGCGAGAGCGAGCCGAGCTGCCAGTAGACGATCGGGCTTTTTTTCGCGGTCTTGCGGCGGAGATAGGATTCTTCGGCGGCCATGCTTCAGCCCGCTTGAACCTTGACGCACCGGGCAAAACGCCGACGCATGGACTTGCCGTCAAACCGCATCTTCAAAGCCTCCCTGCTCTGCCGCCTGTCGCTGACACGTTAATTGTGCATAGCCATTCCGTTTGCGCAATCTGAAAGATTTTTGCATACTTCAAGAGAGACCGGGGAGATGTGATGGCTGCGGAGCAGAAAAAAGGCAGGCGCACACGCCTAGACGACATCGCCGCACGCTGCGGCGTCTCGATCAGCACGGTGTCGCGCGCGCTCGCCGGAGAAAAGGGCGTCAGGCCCGAGATCCGCAAGCTGGTGCTGCAAACGGCGAGCGCTGTCAGTTATGCGCTGCCGGCGAGTGTCGCCGGCAAGAAGGTCATGCTCGTCGCCTCCGGCGCGGCGATGATCGATTATGTCCGCAATCAGTTCACGCTACACGTGCTGGAGGGATTGAACGCGCGCGCGTCCGCCCTCGGCATCGAAATGGCGATGCGCCCGGTCGCCGACAAGGCCGATGAAACCCGCGTCATCGCCGAGATGCGCAATGATGCAAGTTTCGGCGGCATGCTGATTCTGACCGTCGACGAGGAGGATATGCTGGCGGCCGCCGCCGATCTCGGGAAGCCCGTCGTACTCGTCAACAGCGACGATCCCTATATGCGGCTTTCGAGTGTGACGCCCTGCAACCGATCGGCCGCCTTCATTGCCGCCGAGCGGTTGATCGAGGCCGGGCATCAACACATCCTGTTCATGCTGCGGCCGGGACGGCGGACGATCGAGCGGCGCCTGGAGGGCTGGCGCGACGCGCTGCAGCATCATGGGCTGACAGCCGATGCCGACCTGGTGCTCGAGGTTGACGACTGGTTGCCGGAACTCGGCGCCGAGGCGATCACCCGTCTCGTCGGCGACAAGGGCCTTTGCTTCACCGCCGTTCTGACGGCGGGCGACAGTCTCGCCAACGGCGCCGTGCGCGGATTGCAGGCGATGGGTTATGCCGTGCCGCAGGATGTCTCCGTCATGGGCATAGACGACCTGCCGCAATCGGCCTTTCTCAATCCGCCGCTGTCGACAGTGCACATCCCGATGCGTGAACTCGGCGCCACCGCGCTCGACCTCTTGCGCGACATGATGCTCGGCCTTGCCCTGCCGCGCCGCCGTGTCGAGCTTGCCTGCCATGTCGTCGAAAGAGGCAGCGTCGCAGCCGTCCGCCATCCGGCTGCCGCGGATCACATCAAGCCAAGCGCATGAGGATAGGCCGGTCATGAAATTCCTGGCGATATCCGGAAGCGCGCGCAGAGCCTCGACCAATACGGCCATGCTATATGCTCTCCGATCGGCTGCCGGGCCGGCGCATACGCTCTCGGTCTATGATCGTGTTGGCGAGCTCCCGGTCTTCTCGCCCGATCTCGAGCTTCCCGAGCCTCCTTCCGAAGTGGCGGCTCTTGCAAATGCCATCGCGGAGGCGGATGGACTGATCCTGGCGAGTCCAGAATATATCAGGTCAGTCCCCGGCGGGCTGAAGAACGCCATCGACTGGCTCGTCTCCCGCAACGAAGTGATCGGCAAACCGATCGTGCTTGCGCACGCGTCGCATCGCGGCGATGAGATGCTGCAGCAGCTTCGCACCGTTCTCGCTACGCTGAGCGAGCGCTTCAACGGGCAGCTCTTCCTTCGCTTCCATCTGATGAAGCTTTCCCCGCAAGAAATTGCCGAGCATCTTTCCGCGCCCTAGCATCAGGAGGAGATGCGTCTTTTCCTCGAGGCCTTCGCACGCTATTGCGCTCCAGCCTGAGGCTCGCCTGCGCAACGACCCCATCAAGTCTCCATGAAACTCGCCTCGAAAAGCTCCTGCGCATACGCATCATGCGTCGTGCCGGCCTGCAGATCCGCCTTTGTGAGTTCGTCGACGAAACCGCCGTTCTTCATGATCATCACCCGGTCGCACATATGGGCGATCACTGCGAGGTCGTGACTGACGAGCAGATAGGTCAGTCCCTTCTCCTCGCGCTGGTCGGCAAGCAGGTTGAGGATTTCGGCCTGGACGGAGACGTCGAGCGCCGATGTCGGCTCGTCGAGGAGCAGGATAGGCGGCGACAGGATCAGCGCCCGGGCGATCGCCACTCGCTGCCGCTGGCCGCCGGAAAGTTCGTGCGGAAACCGATTGGCGAAGCTTGCCGGCAGGCCCACCTGGATCAACGCCCTCTCGACCTTCGTCCAGATGTCGGCATGGCGCATGGCGCGCAGCGGCTCGGCGAGCGCGGTGCCGATGCGGTGGCGCGGATGCAAGGATCCGTAAGGATCCTGAAACACCATCTGGGCTGAGGTCAGTTCCTCGCGGGAGCGCTTCTTGCCGATCGGCCTGCCGCGCAGCTCGATCTGACCGGTCCAACCGGCCTCCATGCCGGCGAGGCAGCGCAGCACCGTCGATTTGCCGCAGCCGGATTCGCCGACAATACCGAGCGTCTCGCCATGGCCCACCTGAAAACTAATGCCCTTGACGACATGGTTGCTTGATTTGCCCGACGTGAAGACAACATCGAGGTCGCGGACATTGATCATTGCGCCGCCTCCAGATCGAGTTTCGCCCGGTCGAGAACGGCAAGCCGGCGAACCGGATTCTTCGGATCGGGCAGCGCTGCTATCAGCCCGCGCGTATAGGGATGACGGGCCTCTTCAAGGCTGGTCAGCGTTTCGACGATCCTTCCGGCATACATGACTATGATGCGCTCGCAGAACGCCGCGACCATGCGGATGTCGTGACTGATCAGCAGCAGGCCCGAATTGTTTTCGCGCACCAGCTCATCGAGCAGCAGCAGCACGTCCTTTCGCACCCTGACATCGAGAGCCGAGGTCGGCTCGTCGGCGATCACGAGCTTCGGCCGCGCCAGCAGCATCATGGCGATCATCACACGCTGGCCCATGCCGCCCGAGATCTGGTGGGGATAAAGCGCCATGACCCGGTCGGGATCGGTGATGCGCACCCGCTCGAGCATGGCGCGAGCCGCATCCTGCGCCGGCTTGCCGCTGAGGCCGAGATGAAGGCGGGCGGCCTCGGCGATCTGCTTGCCGATCGACAGCACCGGATTCAATGAATAGCGCGGATCCTGCATGATCAGCGCGATATCCTTGCCGCGCAGCGCGCCCATCTGGCGCTCGCTTTTTCCCAACAGCGGACTGCCGGCGAGATCCATTCGCTCGGCAGAAACGATCGCCGCAGGCGGCAAAAGACGCATGATCGCCCGCCCTGTCGTCGATTTGCCAGAACCGGATTCTCCGACGATCCCGACTCGTTCGCGGCCGACGTCGAAACTGACATTTGAGACGGCGGGCACGGCGCCTCGGCCGAACCGGACATTCAGCGCCTTGACGGAAAGAACCGGCTGGAGGTCACGATCTTGCATGGCGGGGATCCAGAATGTCGCGCAGAGCATCTCCGGCGATGTTGAAGGCAAGGCTCGTCAGCAGGATGGCGATACCGGGCATGACCGCGACCCACCAGTAATCGAGCATGAACTTGCGGCCGTTGGAAATCATTGCGCCCCATTCCGGCGCCGGCGGCTGGGCGCCAAGACCGAGAAAGCCGAGCGACGCCGCCGTCAGAATGATGCCCGCCATGTTGAGCGTCAGGCGAACGATCACCGATGGAATGCACATGGGCGCGATATAGAGAAGCAGGATGCGCATCGGCGAAGCGCCGTAAAGGCGGGCGGCGACCACGTAATCGGCATTTCTGACAACAAGCGCCTCGGCGCGAGCAAGCCTTGCGATCGGCGGCCAGGCGGTGAGCGAGATGGCGATGATCGCCGTACCCAGGCCAGCGCCCAGCGCGGCGGCAAAGGCGAGCGCCAGAATCAGCGAGGGGAAGGACAGCACGATATCGGTGGTGCGCATCAGGAACGCATCGGTATTGCCGCCGAAGAATCCGGCGACGACGCCGATCAGCAGTCCGATCGGCCCAACGATCAGGGATACCGACAACACCGTCTGGATGGTGATCCGCGTGCCGAAGATCAGGCGGCTCAGAATGTCGCGACCGAACTCGTCCGTGCCGGCCGGATGCGCCAGGCTCGGCGGCTGCAGGGCGTCACCGAGCGATTGGATGACCGGATCGTAAGGCGCCAATAGCGGCGCGAAGATCGCTATCAGGCAAAGCAGGCCGAGGATGACGAAACCGGCAAGGCCAAGCGGCTCGGCGGCCAGTTTGCGGCCGGCCCGCGCAAACGACGCCGCCATGCGGCTCGGAACGCTTGGAGGACGAATCCGGATCTCGCTGCCGATAACATTGCTCATCGGGCTGGGGCTCATCGCGCCGCCTCCCGCATGCGCGGATCAAATATGGCGTAGGCGACGTCGGCGAGAAAGTTCAACAGCATGAAAATGAATCCCACAATGATGGTGCCGGCCACGATGGCGTTCATGTCGCCGATCATCAGCGCATTCGTCATGTATTGGCCGATGCCCGGCCAGGAAAAGACGATTTCGGTCACGACGGCGCCCTCGAGCAATCCGCCGTAGGAAATAGCCAGGATGGTTATCAGCTGGACGGCGATGTTCGGCAGGACGTGGCGCCAGATCGTGCCGAAGGGGCTCACACCCTTGGCGCGGGCCGCAATGACGTAATCCTGGCTCAACTGCTCGAGCGTGAAGCTGCGGGTCATGCGGGTGATGTAGGCCATCGCGGCGTAGGCGAGGATGATGGCAGGCAGAATGATATGGCCGAGCGCATTCCAGAAGATTTCCGTCTCACCCTGAAGGAGGCTATCGACCAGCAGCAGCCCTGTCTGCGGGGTGACCAACCCCTCGTAGAAGACATCGACCCTGCCCGGCCCGCCGACCCAGTTCAGGCCGGCATAGAAGATGACGAGGCCGACGATGCCGAACCAGAAGACCGGGATCGAATGACCGACGAGGGCGACCACGCGCGCTACCTTGTCGATCACACTGTCGCGAAACAGCGCCGCGACCAGGCCGAGCGGGACACCGACGAAGGTCGAGATGATCACGGCAAGCGTGGCCAGTTCCAATGTCGCCGGAAAGGCCTGGGCGAGGTCCGAAGAGACGGGATTGCCGGTCAGCACGGCCGTGCCGAAATCACCATGGGCGAGCCCGTTCAGATAGAGGAAGAACTGCTGATAGATCGGCAGATCGAGCCCCATCCGCGTCCGCATCGCCGCATAGGCGGCGGGATCAGCGAGTTCGCCGACGATCGCGCCGACGGGATCCGCAGGCAGGACGCGGCCGATCACGAAGGTCACACAGAGGAGGATGAACAGGCTGACGAGCAAATGCGCCAGGCGTCGGCCAAATTCGGCTACAGAAAGTTCCTTCATGATCGGCTGCCTCAGGAGTATTACTGGGCTTCAGACTTCGTGACGTTCTCGAGACGCGTCAGCTGGGTCGGATGCCCCACATATCCTTGCACCTTGCTCGACAGGACGATCGGCTCGAAGCGTTCGAACATCGGCAGGACCGCCGGCTTCTGTTCCACGAACATCTTCTGCATCTCGACATAGAGCTCGCCGCGCTTCTTGGCGTCCGGCTCCATCGATGCCTTGGCCGTCAGCGCCGTGAGCTCCGGGATGTCCCAGGCCGAGCGCCAAACGAAATTGCCGGCATTGTTGGCTTCCTTCGAATTGTCGGGATTGGAGGAGAACTGTTCCATCGAGCCGAGCACGTTCGGCATATAGGCGCTGGTCTGCGGGATCAGCAGATCGAAATCCCTGGCGCGGTGGGCGGCGATGATTTCCGAGCCGTTGCCCTGCTGGATGTCGATCTTGATGCCGACCTGGGCAAGCGATGCCTGGATGGCGGTGGCAAGGTCGATGCGCGGCGTCTGCGCTATCGTCTTCAGCGTCAGCGAGAAGCCGTCCTTGAACCCTGCTTCGGCCAACAACTGCTTGGACTTTTCGACGTCGAGATGCCAATCGGGGTTCGGGATCGCAGATTCGAAATTCTCCGGGACCGGAACGTTTCTCGCCCGCCCGTAGGGACCCATGATCGTCTTCTCGATGCCCTTATAGTCGATGCCATAGGCAATGGCCTCGCGCACCTTCGGGTTGGACAGGTACTGGTTGCCGGCATTCATCGACAGCACGTAAAAGCCGCCTGTCGGAATGCGCTGGATGGTAAAGCCCTGCTTGTCCTTGAAGGTCGCGAGGTCGGCGGCGGTCATGGCGCTGGCGATATCGATGTCACCGCGTTCGAGCATCAGCCGCTCGACCTGGCTTTCCGGAACATGGCGGACGATGACGCGCTTCATCTTCGGAGCGCCGGTGACATAATCCTTGTTGGCGTCGAGAATGACAAGTTCGTTCGGAGACCAGCGGTTCAGGGTGAATGGGCCGGAACCAGCCGAATGCGTCCGCATCCAGGCATTGCCATAATCATTGTCGACGACGTGCTTCTCGACTTCTACGCTGTCGACGACGCTGGTGGTCGAGGTCGTCAGCCGGTAGAGCAGCATTTCGGCGGTCACCTGGCCGGAAAAATCGATGCGCACCGTCTTGTCGTCGACTGCCGTGACGAGCTTGTCGACATTGGTCTTGTCGTAGCCGACGCGTTTGAGGTTCGCGGCGGCAGCCTGGTCGAGCTTCAGAAGCCGCCCAATTGAATAGACGACGTCCTTCGCCGTCACCGGATTGCCGGAGGCGAAATTGGCCTGGCGCAGCGTGAAGGTGATGCCCTTGTCGTCCACCTTCCAGCTTTCAGCCAGCTGCGGCACGATCTTGCCATCCGGCGTGCTGTTCACCAGCCGGTCGTAGAGGTTCGACATGATCTCGACCGCCTTGCCTTCGGTCGCCTGATGCGGATCGAGCGACAGAACCTGTGCCAGCGATGTCCCGATCACCAGCTGATCCCTAGGCGTTGCGGCATGCGAGAGTGGTGCGGCGATAGTCAGCGCGCTGATGACGGCGCCGACGAACAGGCCTTTCGAAAAATGCTTCATTGTAACTCCTCCCTGGATTACTATAAAGGACATATTATGTCGTCCGTATGTCGTATTATGATTTATCGAAGTCCGATTTGAATTGCAAGACCCGTGCGGAAGACGTCAGGCAAAGGAACTGGGGAAACGAGAATGACGACACTTGGCCGGGGCCGGCAAAGACTGGCGCAGCAGGTTATCGATCAGCTGCGAGCGCAAATCGAGACAGGGAAATTGCGCGTCGGCGACCAGCTGCCGACCGAGCCACAGCTCGAATCGACCTTCGGCGTCAGCCGCACCGTCGTGCGCGAGGCTATCGCGGATTTGAGGGCTGCGGGTTTCGTCCGGCCGATCCAGGGCAAGGGCGTGTTCGTCGCCGATCCGAAAGTCCATACGGTCATGGCGCTGACGCCGGTGGAAATCAAGAGCATTCCGGAAACCTTGGAATTGCTGGAGTTTCGCATGGCCACCGAGGGTGAAGCGGCCGCGATCGCCGCCTATCGCCGCACGGCCGAGCAGGAAGCGGCGATCCGCGAGGCCAACCGAAAAATGGCGCAACTGATCGAAAGCGGACAGCAGACGGTCGAGGCCGATTATGCCTTTCACATGGCGATCGCCGCCGCCACCAACAATCGATTCTATGTCGACGTGCTGCGTCATTTCGGCCCACGCGCCATCCCCCGCGGTCAGTTTCCGACGCTGCCGGAGGCCAATGACCGCGAGTATCTGCAGAAGGTCTACGCCGAGCATGTGGAAATCCTGTCGGCCATCGCCGATCAGGATCCCGACCGCGCGCGCCAGGCGATGCGCGCGCATCTGATGGCGAGCCAACGGCGTTATCGGATGCTCGCCGAACAGCAATAGGGCTCGACACTCTCGAAAATTCATATTATGTCATATGACATTGTTGATTTTGGAGAGATCTCTGATGTATCTTGGAACACAGGTGGCGGCGCGCGACGATGACGATTATCGGATCTTCGCGCAATTGGGGGTGAAGCATATCAGCGCCGATCCGCCGGGACAGCCGAGCAGCTGGACGCTTGCCGATATCGAACGCCATCGCGACAAGGTCGAGAGCTTCGGTCTGATCCTCGACATGATCCAGCTGCCCCTGCCCTCGCAGCCGATCGAGAAGGCTTCCTATCCCGACATCCTGCTTGCCGGGCCTGAGCGCGACCGGCAGATCGATGCGGTCTGCCAGATGATCGAGGATGTCGCGGCGGCCGGCATTCCGGCGGTCAAATACAATCTCAACCTGATCGGCATTCCCCGCACGCCGGATGAACCGGGACGCGGCGGGTCGATGAATGCGAGCTTCCGCTGGGAGAAGACCGACCAGCAGGCTGCGCCCGGCCTTGCAGGCGTGCTCTCCGAAGACGAAAACTGGGAACGGATCGATTATTTCCTCGAACGCGTCGTGCCGGTCGCCGAGAGCAATCGCGTCCGGCTCGCCTGCCATCCGCACGATCCCTATACACCGCCCGGCTATCGCGGCGTCACACGCGTGCTCGGCACGGTGGAAGGGCTGAAGAAATTTGTGCAGATGCGCGAAAACCCCTATCACGGCCTCAATTTCTGCCAGGGCTCGGTCGGCGAGATGCTCGAAAATCCGCGCGAGGAGATCGACGACATCATTCGCTGGTTCGGAGAGCGCAACAAGATCTTCAACGTCCATTTCCGCAATATTCGCGGCGGCAAGCTGTCCTTCATGGAGACCTTCCCCGACGAGGGCGATATGGACATGGTCCGCTCGGCGAGGATCTACAAGGAAGTCGGCTACAAATACATGCTGATGCCAGACCATGTGCCGACCGTCAGCGGCAAGGACCCGTCCGCCACCGCGTTTGCCTTTTGTTACGGCTACATCGCGGCACTTCTGCAAGTGCTCGAGAGCGCCTGACACAATCGATTTTCAACACCTAAGGAATAGGACGTCATGATGAACCCGATTGAATTGAAGAAGGCCGTCGGCAGTGGCCTGTTGTCGTTTCCGGTGACGCATTTCAACGATGAACTCAAGTTCGACGAAGCGAAATACCGCCGTCATGTCGAATGGCTCGCCGGCTACGACGCCGCAGCCCTCTTCGCCGCCGGCGGCACCGGCGAATTCTTCTCCCTTAACCCGAGCGAGATCCCTGAGGTCGTCAAAGCCGCCAAGGCCTCGGCCGGCAATACGCCGATCATCTCGGGAACCGGGTACGGTACGTCGCTCGCCATCGAGATCGCACAGGCGGCCGAGAAGGCCGGCGCGGACGGATTGCTGCTTCTGCCGCCCTATCTGATGTTTGCCGAGCAGGCCGGTCTGATCGCCCATGTCAAGGCGGTCTGCCAATCGGTCGGCATCGGCGTCATCGTCTATAACCGCGACAATGCCATCCTGACCGCCGATAGCATCGCCCGCCTGACGGAGGAATGCCCGAACCTGATCGGCTTCAAGGACGGCGTCGGCGACGTCGACAAGGTTACCGAGATCACCACACGGCTTGGCGATCGTCTGGTCTATGTCGGCGGCATGCCGACCCACGAGGTCTATGCCCAGGCCTATTTCGCCGCCGGCGTGACGACCTATTCCTCCGCCGTCTTCAACTTCGTGCCTGCGCTCGCCCAGCGCTTCTACGGCGCCCTGCGCATCGGCGATCAGGCGACCGTCAACGAGATCCTGAAGAGCTTCTTCTTCCCCTTCGTCGCCCTGCGCAACCGCAAGAAGGGCTATGCCGTCTCGATCATCAAGGCCGGGCTCCGCGTTCTCGGCCAAAACCCCGGCCCGGTTCGCCCGCCGCTGACGGATCTCACCCCGGAAGAACTAGCGATGCTGGAGAAGATCGTCGAGGCCAACGGCGTCGAACGGATCGCGGCGGAATAATACATCGCGAAATAGGCCGCCGGGGTGGCTCGGCGGCTGTCGGTTCGTGGGAATAGCTGCCCCTCACCCTAACCCTCTCCCCGCTCGCGGGGCGAGGGACGTGCCACACGAGACGTGGCGTGGAACGGAGAGGTCACGGCTTGTCCCTTCTCCCCGCGTGCGGGGAGCAACCATGTTCAATTTTTCCGGTGTTGTGGCGTCCATTCGGTCTTGCGAAAGAGGATTGTGTTGGCGAGA
>NZ_NWSZ01000029.1:0-91398 GCF_002531885.1 Rhizobium sp. L9
CCTTTGTTCCATGTCGTGACAATGCCGGACAAGCTCTTGCTGACAATGGCATCGTCTGACGATTCGATAATGGCCGCAAGAAAGGCCGCCGCATCATAAGCAGGCGATGCAGGCTCGGCGGTAGCCGGTTTTTCTCGATCACCCAAACCCATCTTCGCCCCTGTTTGATATTTGATAAAGCCATCTCTCACGGTCGAAGATTATAGCATATCGCATTGCCGTTCGGTCGAAATGAATCCTCAAGCGCGGCTGCAAACCCGCGCGATCAGCAATGCAAGCTCATCACCAGAAATAATGTCATAAGATTTGTTGTTGCCGTGAACAAAGACCTCCAGGGCGTCGAGCTGGTCAGCGTGCTCGCTCGCATATTCTATAGCTTGCCTGAGAGAATCGAAGGTCTTGTTCGGAGTGTGGATTAACCAGCTATGAACCGTGCACGGAGTTGTCGCATAGACAGAGATTTTGTCCATCATTGAACACCGGTCCATCTGTGATGCAATTTAGGAGATTAATATATACCCCTGAGCAAACGAGCAGACCAACCGCAAGATGCAATCTGGTTGCTAATTAGTTAACGAAAAAGCCCCGCAGCCTTGCGGGCAATTCCCTCTCCCGATATCTCAGAACCAAAATGCCCCGCAGTGTCACCGTCGAGGCCGTCAGCGAGGCGCACAGGTCGATATGGACACCCGGCTGCACGCGTTGGCGCTCCCGGCCGCCGATCCTTCGAGCTTGAAAGACCCGGAACTGGCCGCTGCCGAGATCCTCGAAACGATGATCGAGGCGTTGTCGGCTCACGCTGCGCTTACCGCTGGAGCCCAGGCGTGATCGCCGCTGATCGCCTCGATCGGCAATCGGCCAGGCTGTTCGCCGTTGGGGCGGACGGCACGATGCGCGACCTGCCGCGGGCTCACCTCGGGACGTTATTCGATCCTGGCGATCTGGTTGTCGCCAACGACGCCGCGACCTTGCCTGCCAGCCTACACGGCACGCATCTCCAATGCGGAAAGGCGATCGAGATCCGCTTGGCCGGCTGGCTGTCAGCTTCCGCTCCAGTCCGCTTCATGGCGATTGCCTTCGGCTCCATTTCGAGCTGTTGCGCGCCTTTGCTGACGACGGCCTGCTCGCCAGCGCCTCCGCAGATCTCGCGGGATGCCGCTATCGCGCGCATGAATTCGGCGATTCTATGCTGCTCAATCGGCAACCACTGCTTTATCGGCGCGAACCTTCTCCCTCAGGCCACTGATCGTCGAGCATAGCTGCACATGCTTTTGGGCTTTTATTCCGACCACCGCTGATGCCCTCTAGTGTGTCAGCGCCCTCTATCGTCTTCTCGTCACAGTCTATAGGACGAGCGGTAGGCTCGATGGCGATCGAACAGTTACTGTCGTCTTCGATCGCGGTGCTCCCCGTGGGCAGGCGCAAGGATAGCATGGGATTCTGCACGGTTCAGCATGTTGACCAATTCTTCGCCCTCATCGGCGGTAAGCATGTCCATAACGAAGCCGTGGACGAGAGCTTTCCGGTCTGAAACCGTATCGATTACCGTCCAGTAGATGTTGAGGTTCTTCTGCAGGGCGTATCTCTGGTTTTGCATCGATGATACCTTTCCTCGATCTTTCGGTTACTCGCGTTGCATCAACATCGATCACGTCCGTCCAATGGTAGGGAGGCGCGGACCCGACGCAGATTCTTGCAACGAGACGCGATAACGTCCGTCCTGTCGCTGCATGTTTTTTCAGCTGGTAAGAGGATAGAGCCGACGGGCTTCGGAACGTATTGCCGAATGAGATAAGCGACCAGCCGAATTGGCGCCCCGACTATCCACCGGTGGCAGACGACCGATACTTTGGTCTAGATGGTGAGTTTACTTGACCCACGCCGGCTTCGTCGTCGATCCGAGGCTGTCCGCCATCCGGACCAGGTCAACGAGAGATCTCGCCTGCATCTTCTGCATGACGTGGCCGCGATGAACCTTGACGGTCACCTCGCTCAGGCCCACTTGAGCAGCGATTTGCTTGTTGACGCTACCCGCGACCACCAGGTTCATGATCTCGCGCTCGCGCGGCGTCAAGGAATCATAGCGGGACCGAAGCTCGGCAATGAGCGCGACTTCCTGCCTGCGAGCGCAATCGCGCTCGATCCCGGCATAGGCGGCATCGAGCAATTCCTGCTCGCGCAGCGGCTTCGTCAGGAATTCGATAGCGCCGGCTTTCATCGCCCGCACAGAGATCGGAATGTCGCTGTGGGCACTGATAAAAATGACCGGAAGCTCAATTCCAAGGGAAGTGAGCATGCTCTGAAATTCCAGGCCGCTCCGCCCCGGCAGCCTTACATCGAGAATGATGCAGCCCGGAACGTCGGGGCGCTTACTATCCAAAAACTCCTGGCTGGAAGCGAATGTCAGTACCTCAAGTCCAACCGAACGCAGCAGATCGCCGAGGCCTTCGCGGACGGATGCGTCATCATCAATGATGTAGACAATCTCCTTCATCCATGTCCCCAAGTTTTGCGCCGGTCAGGCGGCGCCCCGGACATGGATCCATTATTTCTCCTCGGTTGGTAATGTAAACTGAAAAATGGCACCGTGGGGCGCGTTTGGCGTGGCCCAGAGTTGGCCTTTGTGAGCCTCTATGATCGAACGGCTGATCGTCAGGCCCATGCCCATACCCTTGGGTTTGGTACTGAAGAACGCCTCGAATATATCGCCGATCTTCGCCGGGTCGAGGATAGGGCCGCTATCGCGGACTGCCACCAAAACGGCATTGGGTGCTGCCTTTTCAGTGCTTACGATGAGTTCGCGCGCTCCTTTTGGCATCGCTGCCATCGCGTCGTTGGCGTTCATGATAAGGTTCAGGATCACCTGCTGGATTTGCACCTGGTCCCCTACGATGGGGGGCAAGCCGTCGGAGAGGTTTGTACGAAGCGACACCGCACTGCGTTCGAGGTCCGTGGATACCAGGGCTATCGTCTCGGACACGATATCGTTGATGTTCAGCCGATCCCTGCGTTCGGGTGATTTCTTCGCCATTGCCCGAATCCGGTCGATGACCTCGGATGCACGAAAAGCGTCGCTGATCATGCGCTCGATGGCGCGACGGGCGGAGACGATGTCACGGGGATCCGCGTCGAGATAGCGAAGGCAGGCATTGCCGCTGCTGACCAGCCCGGTGAGCGGTTGTCTGACCTCGTGGGCGATGGAGGCTACAAGTTCCCCCATAGTGGTCAGCCTGCTTACATGGGCAAGTTCTGCTCGCGCAAGCTGAATGGCATCCTCGGCCTGCCTGCGGTCGGTGATGTCACGCGCCAGCGAAAGACGAAACCATTGCTCTTCCTGTCGGAATTTACCGACGCGAACCTCGACCGGAAAAGTTGTTCCGTCCTTCCGCCGGTGGAGTGTTTCGAAAGTCATTGGATGTCCTGCGTCGACGCGATCCACCAATGTCGCAAGTGCCTTTTCGTCGATAGCTCCGTCAAAGTCGCGCGGGTGCATGCCAATCAATTCCTCCCGGCTGTAACCGAGGCTTTCACAGGCTTGGCGGTTGACGTCTATGACGGTCAGATCGTCGGTATGGAGGAAAAAGGCATCGGTGGCATGGTCGACGAAGGTCCGAAAACGAGTTTCGCTTGCTCGCAGTCTCTCCTCTGCTCGCTTGCTCTCGGACAGGTCGAGCACGAAGGCCACGGCCTGGCTCCCGGCCCCTTCGAAACTTGCCTCACCAATCATCACGGGTACGTGACCGCCGTCCTTTCGCTGGTACACCTTTTCAAAGGGGCGGACGCTGCCGGTCACTCTGAGCTCGGCCTCGGCCTCGGCGTCACGTTCGCGCCATTCCGGCGGTGTCAGCTCTTTATCGAGGAGCTGGCCCGCCAACAGTTCGTCACGGCTGTAGCCCACCATTTGCAGGAACGCCTCGTTGGCCTCGATTATCCGACCTTCGATGTCCCGGATAAAAATTCCGATGATGTTCGCTTCGACAAGCCGGCCTATTCGCGCTTCACGCTCTGCCAGGTCGTGGTAAAGTCCGGTGATTTCGAGCGTGCTGGCGGCTTGCGAGGCGATGAGCTTCAACACCGGAATGCGCCCCGGCGCGAAGACACGGCCCGCCAGAGTATTTTCCAGATACAGCGCACCGATCAGCTTCGCGTGATTGATCAGCGGCAAACATAGAATGGATCTGGCCGCACGATGGCGGATATAGGGATCGGCCGCAAAGGCGTTTTCAGCCGACGCATCGTCGAGGCTGACGATTTCCCGCATACGCAGGACGTAATTGAGAACTGATTCCGGCATCACGCCGGCGACGGCCTCATTACGCAACTCGATGAGAACCGCTTCGCCGCGGATCGTCGCCTCAGCGGCAATCCGCGGTTCACCGCCGCGCGACAGGATCAGAAGGCCACGTTCGGCTCCCGCCTGCTCGACGGCCATTCGCAGCACCGTATCGATCAGCTTCTCGACAACGATTTCGCTGGAGACTGCTTGCGACACCTTGATAACGGTGGCGAGGTCGAGATGCTCGAGCGGCGCTTCGATCGTGCTTGTTGCAGCCGGTGCCGGTTGTCCATCCCGCAGTTGGGTATAGGCTTCTTCAAGCTGCCGGACCTTGCCGTCGGCTCCCCAACTGAGATAACAGCGACGGGCGCTTTCAAGATACAGGCGAGCAATCTGATCGAAGCCGCGCGCCCGGTAAAAGGCGGAAGCGCGCTCATAGGCGATCGCTTCGTCGTGTGGGAGCGCATGCGCACGCGCCAACTGAATCGCCTGTTCATAGAGGCGCTCGGCTTGCAACTCACGGCTTCCCAAGCGGGCGATCTCTGCACCGAGCAATGTTGCGCGGCTTGCGAAATTCTCCGGGCTGTGCGCGGCCCAAGTGTCGAGCTGCCGGCGATGAGCGCGTAGGGCCTTGCGATAAAGAGCTGTTTCAGTCGTCGATGCTTGCAAAGCAGAGGCCAATGAAAGGCCGGTGTAAAAGTGATATTCCGCCCGCTCGAAAATAGCGGGAGTCATCCAGAGGAGGCTTTCTGCTTTCGCCGCTGCCGAAAGTGCTGTGAGGGTATCCCCGGCAAATACAGATGCCTGTAGCTTGCGGATCCAGTACAGGCAACTGCCCGGCTTGCCGTTGGTCTTAAGTTCGAATTGCTGCTCGTCGAACCCTTCATCGTTGAAGCATCCGAAGATCGGCGTCAGCCCGCGAAGCGTTCGGATGAGTTGGAGCTGCCCGCTGATGAAACCGACGGCGACGCCGAAGCCGGCCTGACGCGCGAAGTCCAGGCCGGCTTCCGCATCGCGCTGGACCTGCGAGAGGGGCTCGCCAGCGGCTAGAAGATAGGTCACAAGGTTATTCCGGCTTAAGACGGCGTAGGTGAGATCGCCGACCTGCTGTGCCGTTTCGAATACGCGCTGCGCAAGCGCACGGCCGGTGCGGACATGACGCGACGATGATTTCGCAAGGTTACCGAAGGCGAGGTAGACTCGTGCCTTCAGGCGTTCCATTCCAGGCTGTTCCGTCAGGTCCAGACCGAGCAGGCCGAACCGAAAACCGGCTTCATAGTTGCCAAAATAGGGCCCGAGCACCGTGCCCACAGCAGTGAAGGCATAAGGCGATGTGTCGCTGTTGCCGTGCTTGAGGCTGATGTTGCCCATTCGCCCGATAACGAGGCAGCGCAGATTCTCGTTGGTAAACAGGGCCGGAGTAACAAGTGAAGTCAGAACGTCCATGGTCGCGAGCGCGACAGGGTCCGCCATTGGGGGCGAGTTAAGCAGCGCTTCGATAGGGCGGCCCCCAAGTTGTCGCCAAAGCCGCGCGTATTCCTGGCGCACCTGGCTCCTGGTCGGGTGGGACGACCACGAAATGTCGACCCGGCGCAGGTAGTCGAGGCCGAATATGATGGCCTGATCGCTCCGACCCAGGCTCATGAAAAGGTCGACGCGCAGGCGCGTGACGCGGGCCAGATCGGCGAGGCTGGTGGCTCGGCTTGCCAATTCCGCGAGGCGGGCCTGCGCCTCCGCCGGTGCCCCCGTCAAGAATTCGCATTCGGCCCTGTGGAGTTCGAGGGCGAAAGCGAGTTCGTATCGGCGCTCCCAGGCATCGTGTGGCAGGTAAGCCGCACCCGTGCCGGCATAAGCCAGCGCCGATTCGTATGCAGCCGACGCCTTGGCGCGGCGAGTGGCAAGAAGGTTCAAGTCCGCGAGACGCTCGCGCTCTTCACCGGGCGCGATGAGCGCGCCGCCGCAGTTGAGTTGGCCGACAATCTCGAAAATATTCTCCTCGAGTGCCTGCGGCGGTCTATGCTTCAGCAGGAGGCGGCCAATGGAAAGATGTGCTGCCGCACGCTCATCTTCAGGGATCAGCCCATACGCGGCCTCCTGAACACGATCATGCAGGAAGCGGTAAGATGACCCCTCTTCAAGCAGCACGAGTCCGGCCCGCGCCGCGGCCCAAAAGGCTGCATGAACCGCGTCGTGATTTTCGCTCCTGATCAGAGCCAGGGTATCAACCGCCGCGTGATTGCCGAGACACGCCAGCATGTTCAGGGCAGCCTGTGTGGTATCGGGCAGGCGCCGCAGCTTGCTTAGCATAAGATCCACGACGTTATCGGTATAGCCTTTCGCTCTTATGCGATCGAGATCCCAATCCCAGTGCGCCTGTTCGTGATTGAATTCGAGCAGGCCTTCGTCCGGCAGCGTGCTCAGGAACTGGAGCGCGAAGAAGGGATTGCCTCCGCTCTTCTTATGCACTAGCCGCGCAAGCGGCTGGACACGCTTGCTTCCGCAATGAAGAGCGTCGGCCAGCATCCGGGTCAGATCTTCCAGCCTGAGCGGTGTCAGTACGATTTCATGCACTTGGCCACCGGCCTCCCGGATCGCTGTCAGCCGGCGGATCAGCGGATGGGTGGACGATACTTCGTTGTCGCGATAGGCGCCAATGAGCAGCAGGTGACGCATATCCTGCTGGGTGCACAAATCTTCAACCAGATCGAGCGTTGCTGCGTCCAACCATTGGAGATCGTCCAGAAATAGCGTAAGCGGATGTTCTGCTGTGGCAAACACGCGCAGCAGGCGCCTGATGTTCAAATGGAAGCGGCGTTTGGCATCCTGAGGCGGCAGATCCGCAACCGCCGGAAGCCGGCCGATGAGAGATTCAAGTTCCGGAATGAGCGTTACCAGCAGCCGACCGCCCGCGCCCAGCTCTTCGCTTAAAGCAGCGCGCCATGGCGCGAGTTCCGCTTCACTCTTGCCCAGCAGCACTCGGACGAGGCCTTGCAGGGCCTGCGCTAGGCTCGCATAAGGAATGTGACGCTGGTTCTGGTCGAATTTGCCGGAAGCAAACAGCCCACGTGACGGCACGAGCGCGCGGTGGAGCTCATTCACGACCATGGATTTGCCCACGCCGGCATGGCCCGAAACCAGCACCAGCGTCGGCCCAGAGCCCGCCACGACCCGGTCGAATGCGGAGGTCAGGGCGGCGATCTCACGTTCGCGACCGTAGGGCCGCTCGGGGATCACCAGTCTGTCCGGCACATCGCGCGTCCCGAGCGGAAATTCTGAGATCCGCCCATACTTCTCGCTCTCGACGAGGGCACGTCGCAGATCCGCCTCTAGCCCGGCGGCCGTCTGGTAGCGTTCCTCTGCGTTCTTGGCGAGCAGCTTCATCACGATTGCCGAGATAACGCCTGGTAGCTCTCTTGCACGCTCGGACGGCGGCACCGGCCGCCTGGCAACGTGGCAGTGCACCCATTCCATCGGCTCCGAAGCAGTGAACGGCAACTGGCCGGTGATCATTTCGTAGAGAGTGATGCCGACGGCGTAGAGGTCACTACGCGAGTCAACCGATCGGTTCATGCGGCCGGTCTGTTCGGGCGACATATATGCGAGGCTGCCAGCAATGACCTCAGGGGGCTCGGCGGCCTGGCGCTCACGAGAAAGATGCGATGCCACTCCGAAGCCCGTGAGACGAACCCGTCCATCCGCCTCGTCCGCCAGTATATTCGCCGGCTTGATGTCCCTGTGAATGAGGCCGCATCCGTGAGCCTTGCCGACTGCCGCCGCAATGCCCCTGGCAAGGCGCAGAAAGACAGTGAGTTCGCCTGCCATGCCATGGCTGTGCCGTCCCATCAACTGCGGGAGGGGCACGCCGCCGCAATCTTCGAGGACGAGCACGCCACGACCATTTTCCGTGGTGAAATCCAGCGGTTTGGCTGCCCACTCCCGGTCGAGTTCGTCTTTCAGGCGATACTCGTGGGCCAGTCTGTCGAGGCTGGTTCGATTGGGATGTTCGGCTGCAAGCTGCACCCTCAGAACCGCTTTTGATGCGCCGTTGCCGCTCCGGATCAGCTCTCGTGTAAAGATGCGATCGCCGTCACTCCAGGAGGATTGTGGTTCGTGGTACCTAAGGTCGGTCGAAGTCTGCTGGCCGATGGAAGCGAGAGCGCGCTTCCGTCCGAACATGTTCTTCCTGGCCTTCTGCGCATCTTTGACCGTGTCGTCCATGGCACACCGCTCGCTTCGATGCTGCCCGCATACCATGAGGTGCAGGCATCGCAGATCCAATCAAGCTTCACCGACTTTCCTCTCATGTCAACGAGCCTATGCTTCGGACTATGAGGCGGTCGCAGCTCTGCTGATCTTCGCGACTCAGGTTGCCAGTGCATGTTGTTAAGCCAGTTCCGCGAAGAGCAAAGCTGCGGCAATGCGGTTTCATGCTACAAGAGGCGCCGCGCCGGCAGGGGTGAAGGTCTTACGGTCAAGCAAAACGCCGGCGCGGCAAGTCGGCCCGTGATGGGAGGGCGTTTCTTTTAGGGCCGTTGCAACAGTAACTCTGCCTGGAGCACCCTCGCCATTATGCCAAAGTATACTTGTTTAGCCTTTTCGCACGATTTCCTAAACCAGACCAATTATGCCGGAAGTATCAGATCGCGCCTGCCTTGAGAGCAGCACCGTCTCGATCCCGAGTTTTGACATCTTCTTCGCGGTCGCCGGCCCGACGCCGTGGAACCGGAGAGTGGCGGTGAGAAGGCGTTTGCCTGCCTACAGCCATGGAGCCATGGATACCGCCGTCGGCCGGCCGAACGGGAGCTCAACGCGCTTCAGATGGCGCGCAATATGCTCGAACGCGTCGGGGGAAGGCGCCGC
Organism: Rhizobium sp. L9; assembly: GCF_002531885.1. NCBI lineage: Bacteria > Pseudomonadati > Pseudomonadota > Alphaproteobacteria > Hyphomicrobiales > Rhizobiaceae > Rhizobium > Rhizobium sp. L9. The sequence continues at coordinate 9,137 of NZ_NWSZ01000029.1, forward strand.
AGCATATTCCTGGTGCTAGCTCAATTCTTATCACTCGCGCCTCCGTCAATCTGCCGATCTCCGGGGCGCTCAAGGCTTCCTATACTGATGAACTCACCGCATCATCAACGGTCGTCGCCGTGCGCGCGAAAACGCTTCACTCGGCTGTGTACCCCGCAACTTGCCTCCGAGCACCATCGCCGCCGGCCACCCTTTGAACGATCAAGGAAGAGCCAACCGCAGTTATCGCCCTTACACTCACGCACGCGACGGCGGCCGCTCCGGTTGGTCAATAGATCAGTAGCAGCGATAGCGAATAGATGAAAAATATCGGACAGATCGTCAAAGGGGAGTGCCCAGACGAAGTTCTGATTTGACTTTAGGAGGGTCTGTCTTGCGCGGCCTGCTCTCGCCATTTCTACCACTGTGCTCAATGCTGGCTCGGGATAAGGAGCATCGGTATCCTCGGCAATGAATAGGATGTAGATAGTTTCTCTAAGCCTTATCAAATTCGCCAGGGCGTCTTCTGCCTTGCCGGGATCGACCGCCGCGCGTTCCCTCAAACTTGCCAATCCCCTTGCATCGATGAGATGAAGCCTTTCAACGAACGCCAGCACGTCATCGAACGACCGCAGGAAATCGGGCCCCCAACGGCCGCGGCGGCTGTCGAGGGTGTTTACCAGTTCAAGGGCAGGATGGCCGCCGCTCAGACGCATGTCGAATATTGATGAGGCCATAGTGCGGAACAAAGAGCAGGTCGCCAGATTGTAACGATATAAATAATGTTTACTCGTTACAGAGCAAGGGCCCCTCTATGTCTCCTCGCAAGAACGTGATCAAGTTCCTCATTCTTTGCCTCGTCTGGGGTCTGACGTGGATCGCCGTCAAGACCGGTATCGAAACCGTGCCGCCGATGATGTTCGCGGCGACAAGGTTTCTTTGCGCCGGCCTTCTCCTCTCAGGCTGGTCGCTGCGGTCCTGTCGCATATCGTTTGCGGCCGGTGAAGATTTGGTCAGGCTTGTCATTGCAAGCCTGTTGATGATCACACTCTGCTACGGTCCGCTGTTTTGGGGTATGCAGTTCGTTGCCTCCGGGACAGCTGCCGTGATCGAAATGTCGCTTACGCCCTTGGCTCTGCTCGGGTTCGGAATATTGCTGGGGGAGGAACGATGGAGTGGCCCCCGAGCTTTTGCGATGATCATCGGCATGATCGGCCTGTCATTCCTGTTTTTACCCACACTCGAATTTACCAGCCTCTCCGGCACCGCCGGCATTGTTGGACTTCTTGCGATCAGCTGGAGTGCAGTATCGTCGGCCTGGGGATCTGTCTTGGCCAGGCCGCTAATCGCCCGTTACGGCAGCACCTTCATATCCGGCTGCACGACACTCATCGGAGGTGGAGGCCTGTTTTTGAGTTCACTGGTTTTCGAGCCCGAAGCAACCGCAAGTCTGCAGACACCGTGGAACTGGCAGGCAGTCGCGAGTTGGCTGTTCCTCGTCCTCTTCGGATCGCTGATCGGTTACAGCATCTATCTTCAGCTTATTCGTGACATCGGGCCCGCCCGGGCGGGCAGCTTTGCGTTCGTGTCGCCCATCGTTGCTGTAGCCGTCGGCGCTATGATCGCTGGCGAGGCCTTGTCTGCGGCGGGGATGTTGGGAATGATCCTCATGCTGCTGGCAGCGGCCATTTGTCTCTATGGATACCAAGATTCGTCGAGAAGCAGCCGACACGATGATGCAGAGGCGGGCGAGGGGTGCGCCTTAGAAGTCGCCGTCGAACTTCGATGCGATAGGCGGCAAAGAGAAGCAGCCCGCCGGATCCGCTGAGTAATCTGTCAGAATGCTATGGCGGGGCCAAGGCATTCCGGGGCCGAGCTTGATTCCACGATTCAATCCCCATGTACAACTTATCATGAATATTGTCGTGACACGGCGAGAGCCCCAACGCCTCAAAGCAGGCCTCTGACCCGGACGCGAGCTCCACTGGCGTTGCGTCCGGGCAGCCAGTTTTCAATCAAAATGCGAGACGCGAATGCAGTGAATGCACTGCGATCGTGCTCGCACGCTCGGCTAAGAGGCGACCATGACGATGTTCAGAAACCTTCCGGCAGAAAATGTCAGTCTTGACCTTGTGACCAAGGGCAAGCATTCCGCGCTCTCCAAGATCGCTGCAAAAATTGCGCGGCGAACCGCACTTGACCCGCGGATGGTTCTTCGCGGCATCTGGCAGCGAGAGAGGCTCGGCTCAACCACGATTGGCCGCGGAATCGCTGTCCCACACGCGTTCGTGCAACCGATCTCGTCGCCTGTGACTTGGTTTACGCGATTGGCTCCTCCGATAAATTTCAAAAGTCCCGACCTCGACCCCGTCGATCTTGTCTTCACAATCCTTTGGCCGCGCTCGGAGGTCCACACGTTTCTGCCGGCGCTGTCGCAACTGTTTCGTCTCGTGCGGGTGCCTCTCTTCCGAGCGGAACTTCGGCTGGCGCGATCCCCCGACGAGGTAATTGCGATCCTGCAGGGCGAGGCGTGGGCAACAACCAGGTACCGCCGACCGCCGCCGCTCCACGGGTCGCGGTAAACTGAATCAGGACAAGCACGATCTCGGACAGAAGATCTTTTGCGGCTTGACGGCAAATCAAAGTTACTTAATCTAAGCATCTGCAGGGCCCCGCTGGGAGGAGGGGCCTGCATTCGCGATCCGTATCGCATCATCTTCATCTCCCAAAGCCATGATTCCCGATCGCGCGCCGCCGATTTTTGAACAGGACAAGCCATGCCGCTCACCATCGCCCAACGCCTCGACAGTCTGAAGGTCCGTATCGCCGAGCTCGCGCACTGGCGGGACCGGCATAGCAGCCCGATCGATGGCTGGACCTTCGAGGGCGAGCCGATCGCCCATCACCAGGACTGGCCGCATCGGCAGGGCGTGGTGTATTTTGCTGCGAGTGCTGAAGCGCCGGCGAACTGGCCGCTCGAAGATATTCGCCTGCAGCTGGATCTCGGCGGCGAGAGCCTGCTCACGCTTAGCTATCCCGATGGCCAGAGCGAAACATTCGGCCTCGATCCCTATCACCAGGAATTCCCGGTGAAGGGCCGGCGCTTTTCGATCGCGGCGGAAAGCGTCGCCCGCTTTCCTTTCGGCGAGCCGAACCGGGCGCCGAGGCTCAACAAGGCCCGGCTGATCTGGCTCGACGGTCCCGTCCACCGCCTGCATCTTCTCCTGAAGCAGATCGCCGAGGCGGTCGGCGCGCTCGGCGATCATGAGGTCGTGCCGCATCTGGTGGACGCCGCCGAGCGGACGCTGCGCAGTCTCGACTGGCCGTCGGATACGGCGGCTTACATCTCCCGCACCGCTGATGCCGTCATGCAACAGAAGATTTGGGAACTGCCGGAGCTTGTATCCGATCCGGCGGGTCTCTCCGAAGAGCAGAGCGCTTCGGCGGCTGCCGCCTTCGAGGCGCTGACGGCGCGGCTGAAGGAGCTGCAGAAGCGCTTCCCCCCGAATGGAGAACTGGTGCTGACGGGCCACGCGCATATCGATCTCGCCTGGCTCTGGCCCTACCGCGAGACGCGGCGGAAGATGCGGCGCACCTTCAATACGGCGCTTTCGCTGATGGAACGCTCCGAGGATTTCCGCTTCAACCAGTCGACCGCCCATTATTACGCGCAGATGGAAGAGGAAGATCCCGAGCTTCTCGAGCGCATCAAGAAGAAGGTCGCGGAAGGAAAGTGGGAAACCGTCGGCGGCATGTGGGTCGAGCCCGATACCAATATGCCGACCGGCGAAAGCCTCGTGCGCCAGGTGCTCTACGGTCAGCGTTATTTCGAAAAAACCTTCGGCGCGCGCCACACGGTCTGCTGGCTGCCGGATTGCTTCGGCTTCTCCGGCGCGCTGCCGCAGATCTTGAGGCAGGGCGGCATCGACAGCTTCTTCACCATCAAGGTCAATTGGAGCGAGACCAACCACATCCCCTCCGATCTCTTCTGGTGGAAGGGCCTCGACGGCAGCCAGGTGCTGACCCACACCTTCGACAATCCGATGCAGGGCTACAACGGCTTCGTGCAACCCGATTGCTACCTGCCGACATGGAAGAATTTCCGCGGCAAGGCGCAGCATCACGCCTCGCTTCTCGCCGTCGGCTATGGCGACGGCGGCGGCGGGGTGACGCCTGAAATGGTGGAGCGCGAAGTGCAGCTGCGCGATTTTCCCGCCATTCCGCAAGCGCGCTGGGGCACGGTCAAGGGCTTCTACGAGCAGGCGCATCGCAGCGCATCGGAGAAGAAGCTCCCCGTCTGGGACGGCGAAATCTATCTCGAACTGCATCGCGCGACGCTGACGACACAAAGCGGCGTCAAGCGCAAGCACCGCCAGGCCGAACGCGCGCTGATCACCGCCGAGACCCTCGCTTCGCTCGCCCATATGCTCGGGGCAGAAAAGCCGAAAAGCCTCGAGGCGGATTGGCGCGTGGTGTTGAAGAACGAGTTCCACGACATCCTGCCGGGTTCGAGCATCCGCGAAGTCTATCAGGATGCGGAGCAGGAACTCGGCGGCGTCATCGACCACGCCAAGGCCGAGCAGGCCAAGGCTTTGCAGACCCTTTCGGCCAATTTGCCGAAGGGCGGGGTCGCTGATGCCCTCATTTTCGTCAATCCCTCGCTTGCGCCGCGGCCGGTGAGCGCCACGCTTGCCGACGGCACGGTACTTTCGGCCGCCGATATCGTCGCTCCCTTATCGGTCGCAGTCTTCGACAGGCAGGCGCTGAAGCCGGCGGGTGGGCTGAAGGCCGGCTCCGATCGCCTGGAAAACGATCATCTCTCGGTGGTCATCGGCAACGATGGAGCCGTTGCCAGCCTCATCCACAAGGCGAGCGGCCGCGAAGCGGTCGATGGCTCCGCCAACCAGCTCTGGGTCTATCCGGCCGATAAGCCGCGCAACTGGGATGCCTGGGATGTCGACGCCGATTATGCCGAAAAGGGCGTCCGGCTCGAAGCCCCCGAAAGCATCGGCCTCGTCGAAAGCGGCCCGCACCGCGCGGCGATCCGCGTCGTCCACCGCTACCGCAATTCGAGCGTCACGCAGACTTATGTGCTGACCGCCAACGCTAAACGGCTCGACATCGAAACGACCATCGACTGGCACGACCGCCGGACCCTGCTGCGCACGCTGAACCCGGTCGACGTGCAGGCTCGCAAGGCGACCTTCGAATGCGCCTTCGGCGTGGTCGAGCGGGCGACACACACGAATACCTCCTGGGAGCAGGCGATGTTCGAGGCCGCCGCCCATCGCTTCGTCGATCTCAGCGAGCCCGGCTTCGGCGTGGCACTCCTCAACAATGCCAAATACGGCCACAGCGCCCGCGCCAATGTGATCGGCATGAGCCTGGTGCGCGGGCCGATTTATCCCGATCCGCTCGCCGACGAAGGCGAGCAGAGCTTCACCTACGCGCTGATGCCGCATGAGGGCGCCTGGCATGAAGGCGGCGTCCTCGACGAGGCGCTCGATCTCAACCAGCCGCTGGTGACGGCCGAGGCAAAAGGCCTTTCCGCCGGCAATTTCGCGCCGCTTGGCGTCGAGGGCACTCCGGTCGCACTTTCGGGCCTGAAGCCGGCGGAGGAGGGCGAAGGCCTGATCCTGCGCCTTTATGAACCGGCCGGCCGGCGTGGCCGACTTTCCCTCGCCCTGCCTTCCGGATGGGCGGCGTCGCAGCCGCTCAATATTCTCGAAGAGCCTATGGAGCGTAAAGGCCCCGCCGACATCATGCCCTTCGAGATTCGGACCTGGAGGCTGCGAAAGGGCTGATCAACCATCCGCGACGCGCGGTATGTGCGGGACAAACTAGACAAATTGGTCATTTGATACTATATCAGTTCATCTAAGAATGGAGATAGTCTCATGGCTGGTTCTGAGGTCCGGCTGCGTCGTGCCCGTCAGGCAAGGGTCGCCGACCGCGTCGCCGCCAAAGTTGCCGACGTGCTGAAAGCCGACGCCGCATTCGAGTCCGGCTCGGTGGCCCTGTCTGCCAGTATTGCGGGCGCGGCGGCTGCGGCCATCGTCGATCTTCCCGTCAGCGTAAGGCGCGAGCTTAGCAAGCGCCAGGGCGAACTTGCCCGCCGTATTCGTGGCCTGGTGGAGACGTTCGGCGATGCGCCTGCCAGCGGCAAGATCGTGCTCGAGATTCCGAAAACCGTGGAGCCTTCCGCCGGCGAAGGACTGGGGAAGATCGTTACGGCCGAGGAGGGCGCGCGGTTGCTGGGCGAGCTTGCGGTCGCCCGCAGGCTTGAGGATTGGGCCGGGCCGGTTGCCGGCGCCAGCGAACTCCAGCGCGATTTTGGAATTGCGCGCTCCACGCTCAATCGCTGGCAGCATGCCGGCGAGGTGATCGCACTGTTGAAGGGGACGAGAAAGCACGTCTATCCGATCGAACAATTCATCGACGGGCGTCCCGCAAGGGGCATAGCAACGGTCGCCGCTCTCGTGTCCAATCAGCGGGTGGTATGGCTGTGGCTTTGCCAGCCGAATCCCATGTTGGGCGGGCGCAGGCCTATCGACCTCCTGAAACAGGATCGCGCTGACGAGGTCATCGACGCGGCTCAGACCTATTTCGCCGTGCAATGAGACTCGACAAAACTATCCTTCAGCGCCTCGCCGTCCGGGCTGATGTCACCGACTATGTCAGGATCATCGCGCGCGCCCATGCCGGAACGCCGCTCGGCATGGGTTTCGGCAAGTCGCGGTTTTTGAGCCCCAAGGACAAGTTCCGGCTGCTCTACCTCGCTCAGGACCCCATGACCGCGGTCGCGGAAACGATTGTTCGCGACCGCTTTCAAGGTAGGGCCGAGCGAGTGATATTCCAGGAGGAGTTCGACCGCTATTCGATCGCCGCCGTCCGAAACCCGGGCCCGCTTTTTCTACTCGACCTGCGCTACGAAGGCGCAAACCTGCTCGGTGTCTCGACGGATGCCGTTCGGGCACGGGCGCAGGCGAGCGGACGCCGGCTCAGCCAAAACATCTACGATCGCACCGATTTCGACGGCATTCTCTACATGTCGCGGATCACCAACAAGCAATGCGTTGCCGTTTATGACCGCGCCACCGCCGGCCCGAGGCGGATAGCCCCGCATTGGATCTGCCCCGCCTGTCGGCGCTCGGCCTCATCCTCGATGCGCTGCAGGTCACCGTCATATCAAGGGAATAATCCCGGTCGTCGAGAAGACGTTCCGCACTCGGCGGATGCGACACAGAGCGAGCCAGCTGTCATATTCATATCCTGCGCTCGCTATCCCAATCGAAGGTGCGGACTCGGCCAAGGCGATGGCGACGAAGGCTGAGGAAGAGGCCGATGCCTCCGCTGCCCTCGTCCTATACGTCACTCGGTGTCGGTCTGTTGACCATTATCACGTTGATCGGCGCCGCTGTTTTTGGCGCCCGCGTGATCGTAAAGCCGATCGGCGAGATCACCGCAAGCATGAGCGGTCTAGCTGAAGGCAATCTCGATGCCGACATCCCATTCGCCAACCGGCGTGACGAAATCGGCCGGATGGCCCGCGCCGTCTAAGTCTTTAAGCAGAACGACGCCGCCGCGCGAAGGTCATTGAAATGCAGAGGAACGTCGATGTGGTCATCACGGCAGCGGTCACCGGCGACTTCACGCGACGCGCCGCCGCGGAATACGGCTACGAGGATCTCAATCAGTTCGCATTGGGCGTTAATGAACTCGCCGCCGCCGAATCTGGCATTCTCCGGCTTACGGTCTTTGGGCGCCCGTCGCGGCAATGTAGACGGAATAGAGTGAGCGCGTTGCGGCTATGAACAGACGGTTGCGTCCGGGGCCGCCGAAGGTCAGGTTGGCGACGGTCTGAGGGACGCGGATCTTGCCGATCAGCTTGCCTGCCGGATCGAAGCAGTGCACGCCGTCACCGGCACTGGACCAAAGGTTGCCGTTCACGTCGGTCCGGATGCCGTCCGGAATGCCGGTGTCAATGTGGCAGAAGACGCGACCATTCGCGAGCCTGCTGCCCTCGACCACATCGAAGGCGCGGATGTGTCGCGGCAGGCTTTCGTCGTGGCTTGCTGCCGAGTCCGCGACGTAGAGGATCGTCTCATCAGGCGAGAAGGCGAGGCCGTTCGGCTGGATGAAATCCGTGATGACGGCGGTTAGCTGGCCGGTCGCCGGGTCGAGCCGGTAGACGTTGCGCGTCGCCTGCTCGGGCTCAGCCTGATAGCCTTCATAATTCGACATGATGCCGTAGGTCGGATCGGTAAACCAGATCGTGCCGTCCGATTTCACCACCACGTCGTTCGGCGAATTGAGGCGAGCGCCCTCGAAACGGTCGGCAAGCACGGTGATCGAGCCGTCGATCTCGGTGCGCGTGACGCGGCGCCCGCCATGTTCGCAGGAGACGAGCCGGCCCTGGCGATCGCGCGTGTGGCCGTTGGTGAAGTTGGATGGCTGCCGGTAGATGGACACGCCGCCCTCGGGCGTCCATCGCAGCATGCGCTGGTTTGGAATGTCGCTCCACAGAAGCTGGTTCGCATCGTTGAACCAGACAGGACCCTCCGCCCAGCGGCAGCCTGAATAGAGTTCGTCGAGGCCAGCGCTGGTGACGATCAACTGCCGGAAGCGCGGGTCATGGATTTCGTAGATGCTGGCCTGGGCCATGGTGGTCTTCCTGATTATCGCATGCCGGCCCGGCGACCGCCGGCGAGCATGATCACGCTGATGATGATGAGGCCGGTCATGATGAGGCGGATGCCCGCGCCGAGCCCATAGGTGTTGAGCATGGAGACGACCAGGAACATGAAGAGCGACGCGCCCCAGATGCCCGGCACGTTGGAATCGCCGCCGGCAACCGCTGTGCCGCCGATCACAACGACGGCGATCGAGGTCAGCAGATATTCCGAGCCCATATTGAGTGCTGCGCCGCCGGAGAAGCAGGCGAGCAGATAGCCCGCGACGGATGCGAGCACGGCGCAAAAGAGGTAGGTGACGAAGCGCGTGCCGTCGACCGGAATGCCGGCCATGCGTGAGGCGGGCATGCTCTGGCCGATCGCCGAGATCCAGCGCCCGTAGATCGTCTTCTCGAGCAGGAACCAGGCTAGCAGCGAGATGAGGAACGCGACGATCGCCACGTTCGGTACGCCAAGCGTGTTCGTGGTGGTGAATTCGGCAAGCACGCTGGGCGGCTTGATGCGCAAGCCACGGTTCGTCCAGATCGCCGCGGACTGCACGATGAAGCTCATGGAAAGCGTGGCGATGATCGGCGGAATGCGCAGCGCCTTGATGAGCGCATAGTTGCCGAGGCCGACGACGAGGCCGATGAGGATGGCGACAAGAAGCCCAGGCAGGATCAAGCCGTTTTCGACATTCATCAGTTTCAGCGCCACCGTACCGGCAAGTGTCATGGTGGCGGGAACCGACAGATCGATATTGCCGGGACCGAGCGTGATGACGAACATCTGGCCGATGCCGACGATCGCCGAGAAGGCGGCGAAGGTGAGTGCCGCCTGCGACAGGCCTAGCGTACTGGCGCCAAGGGTCACCATGATTGTCAGGAACCAGACGATGAAGGCGGCAAGCCATGACCAGATCCAGGGTTTGCCGAAAAGGCTGAGGAGAGGCGTCATCGGCGGCGTTTCTCCCGTTTTTCCAGCCGGTTCAGCATGAGGCGAAGCGCGAGCACGATGATCAGGATCGCGCCCTGGGCTCCGATCTGCCAATCCGGCGAGATGCGCAGGAAGGATAGGAACGAGCCGGCGAGCGTCAGCGTCAGCGCGCCGATAACGGCGCCGACAGGGGAGACGCGGCCGCCGATGAACTCGCCGCCGCCGAGGATCACGCCGGCGATCGACAGCAGCGTATAACGCAGCGCGATATTGGCATCGGCCGAGGTGGTGAGGCCGACGAGGGCGATGCCGGCAAGCACCGCGAAGAAGCCGGCAAGTCCATAGGCGATCGCCCGCGCCCCGACAATCGACCAGCCGGCCCGCTCGACCGAGCGCTGGTTGCCGCCGATGCCGCGGATCAGCACCCCGAGCGAAGACCGCATGATGAGAAGATGGGCGACGGCGGCTATGATGACGCTGGCGACGATCGCCATCGGCGCCAGCGGCGGCTTGACGGTCATCAGAGAGCGCACCCAATCTGGCGCCTGCCCGCCCGGCGCCGGCAGCAGCAATACGGCAAGTCCACCCCAGACGAAGCTCATGCCGAGCGTGACGACAATGGACGGCAGGTCGCGCAGGTAGATGACGACGCCGAGGGCCGCATAGGCCGCGATCGCTCCCGCAAGGATCAGGATGCCGGTTACCGGGTCGTCGCGCAGAAAGGTCGCGCTCACACAGGCGACGAAGCTGACGAAGGTGCCCATCGACAGATCGAGATCGTTCACCGTCATCACAAGCATCTGGGCGATCGTCGCAAGCGCGATCGGCACAGCGAGATTGAACAGCAGGTTGAGGCCGACATAGCTCATGGCGCGCGGCTGCAGCCAGAATACGGCGGCGAGCAGCAGTGTCAGCGAAAGGGCGGGAATGGCAAGACGCAAGGCGTCGGATGACAGCCGGACCATCATGCGGCGACCCCCTCGAAGGATGCGGCGATGATGTTCGTCTCGTTGACGGCGTCGCCGGCAAGTTCGGCAGTGATGCGGCCTTCGCGAAAGACGTAGACGCGGTCGCAGAGACGCACTTCGTCCATCTCAGTCGAATACCAGATGAAGGTGCGGCCGCGCGAAGCTTCGTCGCGAATGATGGCGTAGACCTCCTGCTTGGTTCCGACATCGACGCCACGCATCGGATCATCCATCAGGACGACCGGCGCGTGCGTAGCAAGGGCCCGGGCAAAGAGCACCTTCTGCTGATTGCCGCCGGAAAGCGACAAAATGCGGTTGGCCATGTCGGGCGTACGGATTTCGATCCGCCGCCTCCAGTCGGCGCCCTTGGCCTCCTCTTTATCAGCGGCAATGAGGCCACGCCGCGACAGGTCACTGAGCGAGGCGACGGAAAAGTTGCGCAGGATGCTCCAGAGTTCGAAGATGCCGTTGAGGCGTCGGTCGCCGGCGACGAAGGTGACAAGCGGATCGCGCTCGGGCAGCCAGTTGCCGGACTTGGCGGCGTGCAGGGCAAGCAGAAGCTCGGTCTGACCGTGGCCGGCAAGACCTGCCAATCCGATGATCTCGCCCTTGCGGGCCGAAAAGGGACGGCCCGCCGTCTGATGGGAGAGAACGAGCGGAGCGGCGGATTGCTCGCGCGCCGGGCGCTGCCCCGTCTCCTCCTTCGCAACGCTGCCCATGGCCTCGACCAGACCATGATGGTCGAAGCCGTGGGCGGGGCGTTCGGCAACGACGCGGCCGTCCTTCATGACAACGATGCGGTCGGAGGTTTCGAGGACCTCGTGGAGGATATGCGAGATAAAAATGACGGAGCCACCGGCCGCGACGAAGCGGCGGACATGGTCGAGCATCTGGCGGGCGAGGCTCGCGTCGAGCGAGGAGGTCGGTTCATCGAGGATCACCAGCCGCGGCGGGGTGCCGGCGTCGGAAAAGGCCATCGCGATCTCGACCATCTGTCGCTCGGCGATCGAAAGGTCTCCCACTGCCCGACCGCTGTCGATGCCGTGGCCGGGGAAGACCGCATCGAGGCTCTTTTCGATGATTTCTGCGGCGCGCCTGCGCCAGCCGAAGCCGCCGAGATCGCGGTGCATGATGCGCGTGTTCTCGACGATGGAGAGGTTGGGGCAGAGCGAAAGCTCCTGGAAAACGCAGCGCACGCCGCGGGCTCGTGCCGCGTTGATGCCGTAACGCTCCAGCCGCTCGCCATCACTCGACACACTTCCCTCATGGGGGGTGAGGCCGCCATTGATGACGCTGACAATGGTGGACTTGCCGGCTCCATTGTGCCCGACCAGCCCGACGCACTCGCCTGACATGACGCGGAGCGTGACGCCGTCAAGCGCCCTGACCGCGCCGAAACTCACCTTGGCGCCATCGACGGCGATCACCGCCTTCAAAACCTCATCCATGCTGCCCGCCACATCTGCTCGGAAGGACTGCCGCGCGGCCATTTTCGGCGCGCGCGGCAATCGCCGGGAGAGTTACTTTGCCGACTCGATGACCTTGATCGCGTCTGCCTGCGTGTATTCCACATTGGCGACGCCGCCGGCCTGGGTATTGGCGAGGTTCGTTTCGAGATTGTCCTGGTCGATGCGCAGGAACGGCACGACGAGATCCTTCTTGACCTGCTTGCCGTCGAGGATCTGCTGGGCGACCCAGAAGGCGAGGGTGGAGACGCCAGGCGCGATGGACACCGACATCGTCTCGTAGCCCTTGGCGTCCTTCTGTTCCTTCCACCACTTCAGCTCGTCTTCGCGGTTGCCCATGATGATGATCGGCATCTTCCGGTCGGTCGCGGCGATCGCTTGTGCGGCCCCATAACCGTCGCCGCCCTGCGTCACAACGCCGACGATGTCAGGCAGGCTCGGCAGGATGCCGGCGACGGCCTTCTGCGCCACGTCCTGCGCCCAGTCGCCGTGCACGGAGCCGACGATCTTGAACTGCGGGAACTGCTTGACGCCTTCGTGGATGCCGGCCGAGATCTCGTCATCGACGAAGACGCCGGCAAGGCCACGGATCTCGAGCAGATTGCCGCCCTGTGGGAGTTTCTTCGACAGATATTCTACCTCGCTGCGGCCCATTTCCTTGAAATTGACAGCGATGCGCCAGGCGCACGGTTCGGTCACGATGCCGTCGAAGGAAACGACGGTAATGCCGGCGTCGCAGGCTTCTTTGACCGCGCCGTTCAGCGCCGTCGGCGAGGCGGCGTTCAGCACGATCGCGTCATAGCCCTGCAGGATCATGTTTTGGATCTGCGCCGCCTGTTCCGTCGCCTGGTTCTCGGCAGTGGTGAAAGGATCGGCCGCGGCAACGACGCCTGATTTTACGGCTTCGCCCGTCACCTTGCTCCAGCTCGTCAGCATGGCCTGGCGCCAGGAGTTCCCGGCATAATTGTTGGAAAGAGCGATCTTCTTGGCCGACGTGTCGGCAAAGGCGGATACGGGCATGGCGGCGCAAGCAATAGCGGCCGATGCCAGAAGCATCTTACGGATTGTCATGTCTTCCTCCCTCATGATCGCGCCGGTCGGCGGATCGCTTCACTCCTGCCGGCCTTACCGGACCCGAGTGAAAATTGTTCTTGCACTGAGCTTCCTCCTCTCAGTAAGGGCAGGATGCGGGAGATCGGCCGGCCTGTACAGGGGCAAGGCGGCAACTCGTTTGCGGGTTTTGCGCAACAAGCTGCGGGTTTACGCAAGACGGCGGCCCATTTGCGGGCGCTTACTGGGAAACGATCACGCCGGGTTGAGGAGCCTGTCGTGACGGGGGAGGAACTGACAATGCTGCATCTCGCACCGGCAGCCCTGTTCGACCACTATCTCGGCATTTCCCGGCTGCTCGCGGGCCAGCTCGACTTCCGCTCGGCGATCCGGTCGGTTGCTGCCGAGGTCGCCCACATCATCCCCCACGACCATCTCGACGTCTGCGTGCTGCTCGAAGGCGGCAACTATCACACGGCCTATGAGACGGGCATCGAGACTGCCTGGGGCGAGATCGCCGGCGCGCCTGTCGTCAACAGCCCCATCCGTTCGCTGCTGCGAGGTGAGGTCGATTTTCTGCTCACGGACGATGCCATGACAGACCCGCGTTTCCATTTCGAGGGCGCGTTCAAGCGGCCGATCGTCGAACAATCGCTGAGGAGCCGGTTGCATGTGCCGATGAAGGTGCAGGGCACGATCATCGCGGCCCTTTCCTGTTCGTCTCACAGGGCGGGCGTCTATACGATGGAGGACGTCGAACGCGCCCGCATCATCGCCGATCTGCTGACGCCCTATTTCTTTGCGCTGCAGGCGGCCGAGCAGGCGCAACGCTCGGCGATCGTGGAGGCGGAGGCACGCGCCCGCGAGGAGGGGCTGCGTCAGGGCGCGCTGAAGCTGACCGAAGCCCTGGAGCAGGAACGCCAGCGAATCGGCATGGACCTTCACGACCAGACGCTTGCCGACCTGACGCGGCTTGCCCGGCGAATCGACCGGCTGTCGCGCAACGGCGAGGTGACCCCCGAGGCGCTCGAACCCGTTTCGCGATCGCTGCAGCATTGCATGCAGGATCTGCGGCAGATCATCGAGCAGGCAAAACCCTCCGTGCTCCAGCTCTTCGGCCTCGCTCAGGCGATCGAGCATCATCTCGACCGATCGACCCGCGACACCGGGTCGGGCATCGAATGGGGCCTCGTCGACGAGACGAATGGGGCGCTCGAAAGGCTGGAGCCGACCGTCAGCGTCGCCTTGTTTCGCATAGCGCAGGAGGCGATCAACAATGCCGTGCGCCATGCCGCTCCGCTGGCGATCATGGTGCGGCTCGAAGCCGACGACGAACAGCTGGCGATCGAAATCTCCGACGACGGAACCGGGCTTGCCAAGACGCGGGGACGGATCGGCGGCGGCATCGACAATATGAAGACCCGCGCCCGGCTGATCTCGGCGCGCTTCACGATCGGCCCCGGCAATAATAATCGCGGGACCGCGGTGCGCGTCGTGCTGCCGCTGGCGCCGAGCGGCCCGGCGGGCGAGCCGGACTGAGGAGAAAGAAAAGATGAAGGTTCTGATCGTCGAGGACGACCCGCTGCACCGGTCCTACCTGCATGAGGCTGTTAACGCCGCCCTGCCGGAATGCGACACGGTGATCGAGGCGGAGAACGGAACCATCGGTGAGAAGCTCGCCCGCGACCACAAGTCGGCGCATATCGTCATGGACCTGCAGATGGCGAGCCGCAATGGCATCGAGGCGGCGCGCACGATCTGGAAGGAGCGGCCGGAAACCCGCATCCTGTTCTGGTCGAATTATTCGGATGAGGCTTATGTGCGCGGCGTCTCGCGCATCGTGCCGGATGGCGCCGCCTATGGCTATGTGCTGAAATCCGCCTCTGACGAGCGATTGAAGCTTGCGCTGCGCTCGATCTTCATCGAGAGCCAGTGTGTCATCGACCGCGAGGTGCGTGGTCTGCAGCAGAAGAGCCTTGGCCAGACCAACGGCTTCACCGATTCCGAATACGAGATCCTCGTTGACATAGCCCTCGGTCTGACTGACCGGGCCATCGCCAAACGCCGGAGCCTGTCGCTGCGCAGCGTGCAAAACCGCCTGCAGCAGCTCTACGACAAGCTCGACGTCTATCAGACGGCTGTCGACGACCACGAGGACGGCCGCTTCAATCTCCGCGCCCGCGCCGTCACGATTGCTTTCCTGCGTAAACTACTGAATTACAGCGCTCTGGAACGCGCTGAGGCGGAGCTGCAGGAATGGCTTGATGGAAAGTAATTTCCCGAAGGATCGGCGACATAAGCGAGCTTTTCTTTTGGGCGCAGCCGTTTCAAGGCTGCCGCTTGACGCTCGATACACTCGACATCAAAATCGCGGTTTCGAAGGTGAGCCGGCTGTACCGCTTTCACATCGTCGCTCGCCTCAAAAGGTTTGGCCACGGGGATTGACCAGGCGGCGACCGACACCGCTTGGTCGCAAGCTTGCGAGGCAACGCAGTGAATAAATTGTTCTCAGCAGCCGGTTCTTCTCGCGACAGCCCATCCAAGCGCTGGAAGTTCCCGTTGCTGAGCAACCGCCGCCCGTTACGTCGGCCAGCGCTGTTGCTACTCGCCCTGCTTGTCGCAACGATTGCGGTTTCTTACCTTGACATCCGCCAATCCGAATCTCCGACCGAGGACTTGGAAAAGGGAGCGCTCAACAAGGCTGCCCCTTCGCCACGCCCAACCGTCCACTCTGATTCGGCTGCTTCTTTTCTTCGTCCGACGATATCCATATCGCGGCATCTGATGGAGGTCCCAAAGCTCGACCTGGCAAGTCAGTTTCTGCGCATGTGGCTGGTCTCGGGCGCCAATATTTGCAGCGCTCTTCGAGAGGCCGGCATAGAGGTGAGCGAATGGAAAGCCGCATCGATGCGCAATCGCGATTATGAATGTTATTTTCAGCGCATCTACGAACGGGACGAGGTGAGGCCACTGAGCTCGACCTTCCTCAGGATTCGTGGAGATGAGACGGGTAATATTGTTGAGATCCGCGCCAAGATCGTCGGACCGAAGATTGATGCTGAGGGACTTCTCGCCCCTGAAGTGCTGCGCATTTTCGAGATCATTGTGAAGCAGGCATGCTGGCGAGATTTTGAAGATGCGCTTGCGTCGATCCAAAGACTTCGCGATGTCGAGGCCGAACGATTCGGCTCTTATCTCAGCTTCACGCGCGAAGCCGGCAGCGAAAACAGATTTAGTTTTGCTCTAGGCCTCAAGGCAGCTCCAGGTTCGCAGGCAAGAACCAGGGCGTATTTTTCGGCAGACCGCTGGCTGGCCACGACGGATCCGCGCATCCCGCGGACATCATCCGCATCGATCGCAATGGCGCGTTCAGATCAGCCGATGGCACTCAATGGCGGAGCAGGTGCCGGCTCCGATTCAAAACCGAGCCGGAACTGCGGCTGAGCGTCAAAGCCCCCAGCCTTGTGAGTAGGGAAAGTGTCCCCGCCTCGGATATGGCGCGACAGCGGATCAGCGCGACAGGCTGGCTGCCGGTCGAAAAGCGTCGGCTCGGGCGGCGCAATTCTCGACGACGAAATCCACGAAAGCGCGGACTTTGGGCGAAAGCTGGCGATTGGACGGCCAGACCAGCGAGAGCGAGCCGAAGGGCACCATGAAGGAGGTGAGGACGGGGATCAGGCTTCCCGCTCGCATATGCGATTCCGCGACGTAGACGGGCAGGTGGGCAAGGCCAAGACCATCCTGCGCTGCCCGCAGCCCCGCGTCCGTATTGTTGAACGTCAGGCTTCTGGGCAGAAGCAGCCGCTCGTACGGCGCCTTGAAGGCCCATGACGCGATACGGCCGCTGGATGGGTATTTGAAATGAATACAGGCATGCCCGCAGAGATCGGCAGGTGTCTCCGGTCGTCCATGGCGCTCGAAATAGTCGGGGCTGCCGCACACGACGAAATGCTGATCGCCAAGGTGGCGGGCGATCAGCCGCGTATCGGCAAGCTCGCCGCTCCGCACCACGACATCCAGACCCTCTTGAACCAGGTCTATGACCCTGTCTTCGAAATCCACATCCAGTTCGATCTCCGGGAAGCACTCGGCAAAGGCCGGCAGCATCGGCATCAGCAGATGGTGTCCGACGATGTGCGGAACGCTGACGCGCAGGCGGCCTCTTGGGCGTTCCCGGCTATGCAGGACGCTTGCCTCTGCATCCTGCATATCGTCGATGATGCGCTTGTAGCGCTCGTAAAGGACCGCCCCTGCGTCGGTCAGGCTGATGCTGCGCGTCGTCCGATTGAAGAGCCGCACACCGAGCCGGCTTTCAAGACGCGCCACGGCCTTGCCGATCGCCGACGGCGAAACGCCGGCAACGCGCGCGGCTGCGACATAACTCTGCTGTTCGGCTGCATGAACGAAGGCGAAGAGGTTCGCGAGACTATCCACGGCAAGATCCGATTAGAGATATTTTGTCCTTTATGTAAGGCCGCCCGTGGCAGTTGATCAATATTGCGTAGCAAATATCCTTTGTTCGACAGCGGGACCGGATAGGCCTGCCAAGATAAAGGGAGTGGATGGCATGCGGGACTACGCGAGAGAGTTGCCGGAGCACATGGGCATATATATTGGCGAGAATGACCTTTTCCTGGAAATCTTTCGCGGGAACGATCGTTCGGATGAGGCCGATCGACCGCCTCTGCTCTTTGTCCATGGCGCCTTCACCGGCAGCTGGATGTGGAGCAAGTACATTCCGCACTTCATGGCGGCCGGTTGGGATTCTTACTGCATCAATCTGCGAGGTCACTACAAAAGCAGGTCGGTGGATTTCACGAAGGTGGAATTCGAGAACTATCTTGAAGACATTCGTGAGGCGATTTCCGCAATCGCTGGGGAATGTGTTGTTCCTCCTGTTGTGATCGGTTTCAGCATGGGCGGAATCCTCAGCCAGAAGCTGGCGGAAAGCGTTGGCATTGCCGGGCTGGTATTGATCGATTCCAGCATCTCCAGGCAGGTGTACGACGAGGTGCCCTACCAGGATCTTGCGCCTGAGATACCTGGGGTCGTCATTCCCGCGCCGGCGCGTGACGAGCAGTCCAGCCCTGACGAGACGCCCGACGATATTGCCTTCCAGCGGAAGTACCTGTCGATGGAATCCGCCAGAGCCTTCGGTGTCTTTTCCTTCCATTTCGGAGCCGAGGGGATTTCCATCGACGGCAGCAAGATCACCTGCCCCAGCCTGGTCATCTCAGCTGTCAACGACGCAGCCGCCGACCGGCGAGGGCAGGCGATGGCACGGCACATCGGCGGCGAGTATCTCGGTCTCCGGGGCACGACGCATACGGGTTTGCTGGTCGGCCAAAGGTACCACGAAGCCGTCAGCCGCATCATGATCTGGCTCACGCGCTTCGATGAAAAGAGAGTTCATCCCTCTGGCGCGAGGCTCGCCAGCAGGCGGTCGACATAAGCTTCCAGACCGCCGACCATATCGAAGCGATCGGGGTCGCGCAGCCAGAGCATCTGCAGGCCATCCATCACGGCGATCAGTTCGGCCGCGATCACCTTGCTGTCGATCCTCTTGTCGACCGAGCCATCGGCGATCGCCCGCTCGAAAGTCGCGGCGATGTCCTTCTGCATCTCCGCAGTGCGAGCGAGAAACCACGCCTTGGCGGGGTGATCCTTCATCAGGCTTTCGGCATTCAGAATCGCAAAGGCTCTGACGACCTCGATCATTTCGGCATTGCGGCGGAAGATCTCGACCATGCCCTTGAGCAGGCCGCTGACATCGGAGCGATAGTGCCCGATGAAATCGGCGCTATCGAGATCGCGCTTGGCGAGGATCGCGAGCAGCAGATCGACCTTGGTGGGGAAATGGTGCAGCAGGCCGGGCAGCGACAGGCCGACGTCCCGGGCGATATCTCCGATCGCGGCATTCTGATAGCCGTCTTCGGCAAAGCGCCGCATCGCCGCGGCCAGGATTTCCGCGCGGCGCTCCTCTCCTTTGGGGGATCGACGCCGTCTTTTCTCGTCCTGTCCCGTCTTCCGTTCTGCCATTATTTCTCCCGTCGGCCTCTTTTAACGGCGATGCGCCGATCCGCAATGCTCCGGCCGATATATCCTCTTCTTCTTACATCAGCTCCGTCAGCTTGACATATTAAAAATACCGAGTAATCGGTAGGTTTAACAGACGGTGCTCGCAGTCTTTGAACGGGAGGTTTGCATGATCGATTCCATTCTCGACGAGATGACGCTCGAAGAACAGGTCTCGTTGCTGTCGGGCGCCGATTTCTGGACGACCGTGCCCGTCGAGCGGCTTGGCGTGCCGATGATCAAGGTGACGGACGGACCGAATGGCGCTCGCGGCGCGGGCTCGCTGGTCGCCGGCGTCAAGGCGACCTGCTTTCCTGTCGCCATTGCGCTCGGCGCCAGCTGGAATCCCGATCTCGTCAGGCAGATGGGGGTTGCCCTTGCGCGCCAGGCAAAGAGCAAGGGAGCGGCCGTGCTGCTCGCGCCGACAGTGAATATTCATCGCTCCGGCCTCAACGGCCGCAATTTCGAATGTTACTCCGAAGATCCGATGCTGACATCAGAACTCGCGGTCGCCTATATAGAGGGCGTGCAGAGCGAGGGGATTGCGGCGACCATAAAACACTTCGCCGGCAATGAATCCGAGATCGAGCGGCAGACCATGTCGTCCGATATCGACGAGCGGACGCTGCGCGAAATATATCTTCCGCCCTTCGAGCAGGCGGTGCGCCGCGCCGGCGTCATGGCGGTCATGTCCTCCTATAACCGCCTCAACGGCACCTATACGAGCGAGCATCAATGGTTGCTGACCAAGGTGCTGCGCGAGGAATGGGGCTTCGACGGCATCGTCATGTCCGACTGGTTCGGCTCGCATTCCACGGCCGAGACGATCGATGCCGGCCTCGATCTCGAAATGCCAGGCCCGGCGCGCGACCGCGGTGAGAAGCTGGTTGCGGCCGTGCGCGAAGGCAAGGTGGAAGCCGCCACCGTGCGGGCGGCGGCGCGGCGCATGCTGCTGCTGCTCGAGCGCGTCGGCGCATTCGAGAACAAGCCCGATCTCACCGAACGGGCGGTCGACCTGCCGGAAGACCGGGCGCTGATCCGGCGCCTCGGTGCCGAAGGCGCGGTGCTCCTCAAGAATGATGGCATCCTGCCGCTTGCCAAGACCTCGCTCGATCGGATCGCCGTCATCGGACCGAATGCGGCGAGCGCCCGCGTCATGGGTGGGGGCAGCGCGCAGATCAACGCGCATTATACGGTGAGCCCGCTCGAAGGCATTCGCGCCGCTCTTTCCAATGCCAACAGCATCAGCCACGCCGTCGGCTGCCGCCATAACCGCCTGATCGACGTGTTCAAGGGAAAGATCACCGTCGAATATTTCAAGGGGCGCGGCTGCAAGGGCACCCCGCTTCACGTCGAGACCGTCGACAAGGGCGAATTCTTCTGGTTCGAACTGCCGTCGGGCGAACTCGACCCCGCCGATTTCTCCGCCCGGATGGTGATGCAATATGCGCCTGAGGAGAGCGGCCAACATGTCTTCGGCATGACCAATGCCGGACTGGCGCGGCTCTTCGTCGACGGCCGGTTGATCGTCGACGGCCATGACGGCTGGGTGCGCGGCGAGAATTATTTCGGCACCGCTAATGACGAACAGCGCGGCGCGGTGACGCTCGAAGCGGGCAGGCCTTACGAAATTGCCGTCGAATATGAGCCATCCACGGCGAACGAGGAGGGCATCAACCTCATCGCCGTCCGCTTCGGCGTCGAAAAACCGCTCGGCGAGGCCGATATCGAAGTCGCCGTCGAAACGGCCCGCAATGCCGATGTCGCGCTGCTCTTCGTCGGTCGCGACGGCGAGTGGGACACGGAAGGGCTGGATCTGCCCGACATGCGGCTACCGGGGCGGCAGGAGGAACTGATCGAGAAGGTCGCCGCCGCCAACGCCAACACCGTCGTTGTGCTGCAGACCGGCGGTCCCATCGAGATGCCCTGGCTCGGCAAGGTCCGTGCCGTGCTGCAGATGTGGTATCCCGGACAGGAACTCGGCAATGCCGTTGCCGACGTGTTGTTCGGCGAAGCCGAGCCGGGCGGCCGCCTGCCGCAGACCTTCCCGAAGGCGCTTGCCGACAATTCCGCCATCACAGGCGATCCTGCCGTTTATCCCGGCAAGAATGGGCATGTGCACTATGCCGAAGGCGTCTTCGTCGGCTATCGCCATCACGATATCAGCGCCGTCGAACCTCTCTTCCCCTTCGGCTTCGGCCTTAGCTATAGCCGCTTCCGTTGGGGCGAACCGCGACTCTCCGCAGGAGAAATGGATCCTGAAGGCATAACCGTCAGCATTGACGTCACCAACACAGGCGACCGGCCAGGCTCGGAACTGGTCCAGCTCTATGTACGCTCGCCGTTAGCCAAAGTGGAACGGCCGGACAAGGAACTGCGCGCCTTCGCAAAGCTCTCGCTGCAACCCGGCGAAACAGGCACAGCCGTTATGAAGGTTCTGCCGCGCGATCTGGCCTATTTCGATATCGAGGCCGGCGCCTTCCGGGCCGAACCGGGTGGTTATCACCTGGTCCTGGCGGCGAATGCCGCCGATACAAGATTCGTGCTCCACCTGCCGTCACCGGCCGGCTACGTGCTGCCGCCGACCTCATGATTCCGATGTCGAACGGCCAGGCGCCATTGGTTGAGCTGAATGAAAACAGTGCGCAAGAGGCGCTCCGGACTGCCGGATCAAGCAGCCTGAAATTTTTTAGATTCTCCTCTTGAATGGAAAATCATGCGGAACCAGATCATCGTCGTCGGCAGCGCAAAAGCGGGCCGATGATCAGAGGGGAGACGCAGGTTTCCGACGCGTCTCCAACCCATGTTGCTTTACGGAGGATATGGCTATGAGAAACGAACTTGATTTCGCCCCCCTTTACCGGTCCAGCATCGGATTCGACCGTGTCTTCAATCTCCTGAACAATGCGCAGCGCCTGCAGGCGATCGAGACTTGGCCGCCCTATGACATCGTCAAGACGGGCGAAGACGACTATCGCATTCAGATGGCGGTGGCCGGCTTTGCCGAAGGTGACCTCGACATTACCCAGGAGCGGAACGTCCTTCTGGTGAAGGGGCAAAAGCCCGATGGGAAAGAAGGCGAATATCTGCATCGCGGCATCGCCGGGCGCGCATTTGAACGCCGCTTCGAGCTCGCCGACCACGTCAGGGTCGAGAACGCCTCGCTGACGAACGGTATTCTCTCGATTGCGCTGAAGCGTGAAGTGCCCGAAGCCATGAAGCCGCGCAAGATCGCCATCGGAGACGGCTCCTTTCAGCAGGCGCCTCTTCAGATCGAAGCCGAGCGTCAGGTGGCTTAAGGAGAGCCTCTCCATGAAGTCCCGAATTAAGCCGTTTATCGTGGAGATCAGGAAACGTCGCAGAAGCAGCGCTAAAGATGCGGCAAAGCCTCTGTTTTCGAGGTCGTTAGGCAAGCTTCGCAATGCGCACGCCGTTTCTGAAGCGCGATCCTGAACAGGGTTCCGCGTCGACTGGGGCCGGCGCCATGTGGCCGGCCCTTGTGCACGAATGATGCGGACCGAGTTTGCTCTTCCTCGAATTCTCACCCGCGACGAGATCGTTGCGTTTCGCGCCCGCTCCCTACGGTCCGTCTCTGCAGTGATTTGTGACGACCTCATCGCTTTCGATTGGTCATGTCATGACTTTTCAGGTCATCTTTGCCGCCGTTGCGCTAGCGATGTGAGGGCTTGACGTGTTGGTGCTCCTGACGATCACGGATCGAACTGGGACGAGCGACATTCTTCAAACTGGCACGAATGGCCCCGCCCCTAACCCGCCCGGCGCTTTTCGATCGCAGTTCACATTGTCCATAGAAGTGATAGCGGGGCGGCTTGTAGCTTTTCTCCGAACGGGGTCACTCGGTCGTGGTCGTGTAAGACGAGCCCTCGCACGAAACGATCGCCTACCGCCTCTTGTAACTGGCGCAGCCCGCGAAAATCGTCAGACTTCACCGTTGCCGACGCCTTTACTTCAATCCCAACAACCCGGCCGCGCCGATCCTCGACGATGACATCGACTTCATCTTGATCTCTCGTCCGGTAGTGGGAGAAGGAAAAGCGCCGGTCTGACCAAGACGCCAGTTCTCGGCAAATTTAAAGTCAGGCCCGGCTAATTTTAATCTACTCCACGGCTAATTTAAAGCGCTGACGGTCTTAGTCTAACCGCACGACCGTCAAATTACAGGCGTTCGGGCGCGGATGAAGATCGAAATACGCCGGTGTTCAATGAGAACTTCCAGGTCTATGGCGTGGCAAGGTCTGGCGGCAGGATGGCAAGCTGGACCGCCCATGCAGATTTCGTCCTCGATGCCTCGAACTAGACGCTTCATGATCGACGGCCCGTCCATCGCGGCCTCATCCACCATCCCGACGGGGGCGTGCAATAGATGTACTGAGCAACCTTTGTTCGGCCCGTCCCGGAAAGTTCATCTGCGATCAAACCGCATCCGGCTGGGTGCGCAGATTGGTGACGACGCGCCGGTTCTGCACCTTGCAGGAGCGCTCCGTGCAGTCGCGGACTTCGCGGTCGTTTCCGTAGCCCTTGGCCCACATGCGCTTGGGGTCTACGCCCTTCGAGGCGAGATAGGCCATCGCCGCATCGGCGCGCTTCTGCGACAGCGTCTGCATATTGGAGGCGGAGCCGGAATCGTCGGCAAATCCCTGCAGCTTGAGCAGCCACGTTGGGTTCCTGTTGAGCCAGGCGGCCTGGTTGTCCAAGGTTGCCATGGCGACGGTATCGAGCGCGGAGGAGTCCTGCTTGAAGTAGATCCGTCGGCCGACATTGAGAATGAAATCCTCCTCGCTACCAGCCGCAACGTTTTCGAAACCGGGGGCGGGGTCGTTGGTCTGGCCGGTCATCGGCACCGCGGCCGGTTCTTCCAGGGAGGCGACCTCGGTGGTGGAGCAGGCGGCGAGCGCCAAGAGCATGGCTGCGCCGGCAAGGCGCTTGGTGTATCCGATCATAGCAGACATAGGGGTGATATTCCTCATTCGACCGGAGTTGTTTCGCTAACCTGAGCGGCGCCCTCAGCCTGGTCGGCAATATGCGGCAGAACCTGTACGGCCGTGCCAATGGGGCAGCGCTGGTAAAGATCGATGGCGTCTTCGTTGAACATGCGGATACAGCCGCTGGAGGCGTCCTTGCCGATGCTCCATGGTTCCAGCGTGCCGTGGAAGCGATAGCCGGTGTCGACGCCGTCGCGATGCAGATACATGGCGCGGGGGCCAAGCGGGTTCTTCGGTGAGCCACCCGAGACGAACTCCGGCAGTTCGGGATGGCGCTTGCGCATCTCCGGCGGCGGCGTCCAGCGCGGCCAGAGCGATTTGGCGTCGATGGTGGCGCGGCCAAACCATTTGAAACCTTCGCGACCGACCCCGACGCCATAGCGAATGGCGGTCTTGTTCTCCATGATCAGGTAGAGAAAATGGTGCCTTGTATCGACGACAACGGTGCCGATCGGCTCGCTGCTGAAATATTTGACCACCTGGCGATGCCAGCGCTTGTCGATTTTGGCGAAATTGGTGCTGCGGAATGTCACGCCGTTGTCGACGGCTGTGCCGTCGAAATAAGAAGCTGCCGCTGCGGCTGCCGGTTTGCTGACGGCGCTGGTTCCAAGTAACGCCAATCCACCGAGCATAATACTCCTGCGGGTCCACACCATCGGCTAAATCCCCCCTGAAAGCCAACAAGCGAAGTGGCAGTAAACCAGATTTTTTATTTGCCTCAATAGAAAACTCCTCTCCCTATCAAGATCGATAGAGAATCTAGGGTCGCCTGATGCTGTATTGCTTCGGTCGTTACTCCGGGCGGGAGAATGTTATGCCGACTGCGCACGGATCCGCAAAGGACAGGAGGCGCGGCCGGAGCCTGCGTCGCAGGTGTTCAGTGCCAGCGCTCCAGTGTCGATGCTGCGTGCAACCTCTTCGCGAATGGCCGTCATAGGCAGATCATCGATTAAAAGGTGACTAAAATAATCATCTTATGTTGACAAGCTCCACTTCGCTCCATAGGTTCCGCCCGCATCCGTGACGTAGGGACCAAGCAATGGCGCGTGTTTTTTTGAATGTTTCTAATAATGTATCGCGAATTTACAGAGATAGCCTTTGTGCGACGACCGCGATAGTCCTGATCGGCATTGCAGCATCGCCGGCTGCTGCCCAGAGCGCCTCCGCAGGTGACACCGCGACGACTCTGGAGCCGATCGTCATTCAAGGTGCAGCCTCTGATAGCAAGACCGACCGGACGTCGGTCACCGCCAAGAACAGCGCGGGCGCGACCAAGATCAACACGCCGCTTGTCGAGACGCCGCGTTCGATCTCGGTGACGACGGAGAAGGAGATCGAGCAGCGCAGCGCCCAGTCGGTCATCGAGGCGGTGCGTTATACGGCCGGCGTGACCACCGGGCCGAACGGCTTCGATCCGCGTTTCGACCAGATCCACATTCGCGGCTACAATGCCACGACAGTCGGGGATTATCGTGACGGATTGCGCCAGCCCTATATCAATTACGGCATGTTCCGCACCGATCCCTATCAGCTGCAGCGCGTCGAGGTGATCAAGGGGCCGGTATCCGTTCTCTACGGCTCGGGATCGCCAGGCGGCCTCGTCAACAAGATCTCGAAGCTTCCGACCGAAGAGCCGATCCGTGAAGTCGGCATTACCTACGGCACCAAAGACCGGGTGCAGGGGATGTTCGATTTCGGCGGGCCGATCAGCGAAGACAGGGACGATTTCCTCTATCGTATCGTCGGCCTCGCCCGTCGCGGCGACACCAATTTCGATATTGCCGACGACCGCTATTTCCTGGCGCCGTCGTTTACCTGGAAGCCTGACGAGGGCACGACCTTCACGCTATACGGCCTGGCGCAGTCTGACGAAACCGACGCCAATGTCGGCGCGATCACCACTGTGGACGGCAGGATTCTGGATCTGAGGGCGAGCGATCCCGACTATGACCACCAGAAAATCAAGCAGCAGCAGGTCGGCTACCAGTTCGAGCATGAATTCGACAACGGCCTGACCTTCCGGCAGAACCTGCGTTATTCGCATCTCGATCTGGAGGCCCGTTACCTCGGCGTTACCAGCTGGACCGGGACCGTCGCGCATCGCGGCACGAATGCGATCCGCGACGAAATGAACGTCTTTCAGGTCGACAATCAGCTCGAGGCGAAGTTCGATACAAGCTCGCTTGCGCATACAATGCTGTTTGGGCTCGACTACACCAATCTCAAGTCGAGCTTTGGCTATGGCTTCGGAGCCGCCGATCCGGCATTCGACTTCGATGTCGCCAATCCGACTTATGGAGTCTCAGGCACCACGCCGGACTATAATTTCTTGGCTTCCGATGCCGACATGCGGCAGCTTGGCATATACGTGATGGACCAGATCGAGGTCGGAAACTGGCGCTTTAACCTCGGTGGCCGACAGACCTGGGTGAACCAGACGCGAGATTCGACCTTGCCCTCGGTTAGCTCGGAGGATGTCGAAAAGAACGCCTTCTCGGTACAGGCCGGCGCGCTTTACCTCTTCGACAACGGCATCGCGCCGTTCGTTTCCTACGCGACCTCCTTCGATCCGGTCACCAACCGATCGGCAACCAACACGATTCTTCCGCCGACGAGGGGCGAGCAATACGAGGTCGGCGTTAAGTACCAGCCTCCCGGCTCCGATATCCTGCTGTCGGCCGTCGCCTATCACATCGTCGAGCAGAATAAGCCGAGGCTCGCCGACCCGCTGACCTTCGCCTATGACTCCCAGGGCGAGGTGACCGGAAAGGGTATCGAGCTTGAAGCCCGCGCGGCGATCGCCGACGGTCTCGATATCATTGCTGCCTACACCTACAACGACTCCGAAGTGACCGGGGGCAACAACGTCGGAAACACTCCGGCCATCACCCCGACCCATGTTGCGAGCCTGTGGGCGAACTACACTTTCCAGGAAAGCAATCGGTTCAACGGTCTGTCGGTTGGCGCCGGCGTGCGCTACATCAGTGAGACCTGGACGGATGTCGCCAATACCTCGAAGAATCCCGCAACTTTCTACGTCGATGCATCCGCCTCCTATGATTTTGGCGCAGTCGACAAGAAATACGAGGGCCTGACGGCTGCCTTCGCCATCCGCAACATCGCCGACGAGCGCGAAACGGTTTGCGAAGAGGGCTTCTGCTATCTCGGCCAGGGCCGCAACATGACCGGCACCGTGAAGTATCGGTGGTAGGCATGGGGGTGGAGATGAACGGGCCCTCAGAGCGTCCTCCGATCGCTGATCATTCCGTCGCCCACCAGGCCGTCGATCTCGACGGCCTGGTGGGCGACGGCCCGTTCGCCTATTGCCGCGGCAAGCTGATCGGTACTCCCCGGCAGGCGGGCCTCGTCGTTCCCTGCCGGGATCTCGGCGACCGAGACGTCTTTGACGGGATCATCGCCCGATATGCCCAGAAGTTTCCGGGCAGTGATCGCCGCGCGATCGTCTCCATGTGGACGCTCTATTATTTCAGCATGCTGACGATCGCGCCGAGCGTCCATATGTTCGTGAACCGCATCGCCCTGCCGATGGAAATCCACGGTCTGTCGCTGGTCTGCAATGAGCAGACGGGCGAGCCGGAAGCATTCGTAATGTCCGGCAGTCCCGAGATTGCCGTCGATCCGGCTGCCGAGCTTCACCGGCTGATGCTCGGCCATGCCGAGCCCGTCATTTCGGCGATTGCCGCCAATTCCGGCGTGGCGCCGAAGCTTCTCTGGAACAATGCGGCGGCCTACCTCTCCTGGATCCTGAAAGAGATCGCTCACCGCCACGAGCCCGCCCTCGTCGAAGGCGGTCTGGCGCTGCTGAATGATGCTGAGTGGCCGGGCGGCGGGCGCAATCCGATGTTCGGCATGATCCGCATGGCGCGCCAGCAATGCGGGTTGGAATTCGCCCGCCGCAAGGTCTGCTGCCTGCGTTATAACCTGCCTGGCGTCGGCGGCTGCGGCGAAGCCTGCCCGCTGCCGGACGGACGGCATTGAGGCAGATTAGAATTATGCGGCGGCGTTTGACATGGTCTTTGCCTGCTCGGCATATCGTGACGGCGGCAATCCGACAAAGCGCGTGAATGCCGTGCTGAACGCGCTTGCGGAGCCATAGCCGACGCGCTCGGCGATCTCCTGAATTCCGATATCGCGTTGCCTCAGCAGATTTTTGGCGAGCGCCATGCGCCATGATATCAGATACTCCATTGGCGCCAGACCCACAGTGCGGCGGAAGCGGTTGAAAAACGCCGACCGCGACAGGGCCGCCTCTCGGGCAAGCTGCTCCACCGTCCATTCCCTGGCCGGATTTTCGTGCAGCCGACGGATGGCCAGGGCAAGACGTGTATCGCTCAGACCCCGCAGGATTCCGAGCGGCGCTTTCTCCCCGGCATTCGAGCGCAGCGCCTCGACAAGCAAGACTTCCAATAGCCGCGCCAGGATCATATTCTTTCCCGGCCGCTCGGTGCGGGCTTCGTCCGTGACGAGCTGTACGATCGCCGCCAGTCTGCTGTCGCCGCGGATATGAATGATCCGCGGCAGCAGGGAAACCAACAACGCCGCATCAGGCGAGCCGAAAGCGAAGTGGCCGACAAGCAGGCGTGCATTCGGAGTCCCTTCGGGATCGCCATGACGGGTCTCTTCAGGAAGCATCGTGACGGTGAGGGGATCGATGCCGGGCGATAATCCGTCGCCCAGGCTCGACATCGTGAAGGCATGGACGGCCGGGATCAGGACGAAGTCGCCTTCGCGCAATGTGATCTGCTCGTCCTCCGCGCTCAGCCGCGAAGAACCTTCCAGCACGACGCAGTAGAAGGGCTGTCCGGTCTCCTGGCGCTCAACGCGCCACATCCCTGCGCCGCTGACGAGCTTTGAATGGCGCGCCGCTGGCTGCAGTAGCGTGACCATATCAGCCAAAGGATCGCTCATCGATACTCCTGATAATGAAACAAAGACCGCGCATGATATTCAGTTGCGATTTCCCCGTCTACATCTGTAGCTGTCAGCATAGATAGGAGACAGACATGAAGACCGTTCTCGTTACAGGATGCTCGTCGGGGTTCGGGCTGGAAATTGCCAGGTTCTTTCTCGCGCAGGGCTGGAAGGTGATCGCCACCATGCGAACGCCGAGCCAAGACCTGCTGCCGCCTTCAGACGAACTCAAGATCGTTGCTCTGGATGTCACGAGACCTGAAAGCATCCGCGCTGCGGTTGACGCCGCAGGTCCTGTGGACGTGCTGGTAAACAACGCCGGCATCGGCTGGCTCAACGCGGTTGAGGGAACGCCGATGGAAATCGCCCGCGAAATTTTCGAGACGAATACGCTGGGAACGATCGCGATGACGCAAGCGCTTCTGCCGCAGATGCGGGAGCGGCAGGAAGGCGTTATTGTCAACGTTACGTCAAGCGTAACGCTCAAGCCGCTCCCGCTCCTCTCTGTCTATACGGCGAGCAAAGCCGCGGTGAACGCGTTCACCGAATCTGTCGCGCTCGAGCTCGAGCCGTTCAATGTGCGTGTGAGGATCGTGCTTCCGGGGCGCGCGCCGGAAACGCGGTTCGGCGATACGGCGCGCGCACGGATTGAACGACAGGGCGGCTTCCCGGAAGCCTATTCGTCGGTCGTCGCAGAAGTGTTCGCGTCTTGGGAGCAGCAGTCGGAGACCGCCTTGACACAGCCCGTCGACGTCGTCGAGGCGGTATGGCGTGCTGCGACCGATCCTTCCTCTCCATTGCGCATCCCTGCAGGGGCCGATGCCGAAGCATTGGCGGGATGAAGGCGGCTTCTCAAGGCCGCCGGCGCAGAACGAAAAGCAGCATCGGGGCTCCGACCAGGGCCGAAATCAATCCGGCGGGAACCTGATAGGGGAAGGCGATCATGCGGCCGGCCCAGTCGGCGATGACGAGCAGGGTCGCCCCGATCAGCGCTGCGGCGAGCAGCTGGGTCGAGGGACGGCGGAGGCCAAGGCCATGGGCAAGGTGCGGCGCCATCAGCCCGACGAAGCTCAAGGGGCCGACGACAAGCGTGGCGGCCGCCGTCATGATCGCCGAGAGCCCGAAGAGGGCACCGCGCGCCGGAGCGATCCTGAGGCCGAGTTCGCTCGCCGTCTCCGAGCCGAGCTGCAGCAGCGCAAGCCAGCGGCTTGCGAGAGAGGCCGCGATGAGACAGGCAAGCGCGATCAGCATGGCGCTTGCGGCAACGCTGTTGTCGACGAAATAGGTCGAGCCCGACATCCAGCGGATCAGCGCCAGGCCGCGCGGATCGCCGCTTGCCGCCAGCACGCCGATCCCGGCATCCAGGATCGCGCCGAAGGCGATGCCGGCGAGCAGCACGCGGTTCGGGCCGAAGCCTGAACGGGCGCTCAGGAGGAAGATCAGCAGCAGCACGCCAAGCGCGCCGCCGCCGGCAAAGGCAAGTTGGACGGTGAGCTTCGGTGCGGCGAAGGCGAACATGGCGGTCGCGACGCCAAGCGTCGCCCCGGCCGAAACGCCGAGCACCTCGGGGCTCGCCATTTCGTTTCCGGTCAGCCGCTGCAGGATCAGCCCCGTCACGCCGAGCACGGTTCCGGCGCCGAAGGCGGCGGCGACCCGCGGCAGGCGGAGGGGGAGGATTTCATTCCATGAGGCGGCGGGCAGCCATGTCCACGCGCCATCTGATGCCCGGCCGAAGAAGATCGCGGCGATCGCCAATGCGACGACCGAGGCGAACAGCAGGACGAGGGAGGCCCCTTTGCTGCCGATCGCGAGCCGTGGTGAGGTCATGCCGGGGAGCGTGCGTGAGGCTGTTGCAAGGCGTGGAAGCAGAGCAATCATGATCGGTCCGCCGAGCAATGCGGTGACAGCCCCGGTCGGCACGAAATCGCCGGGAGCAAGGAGCTGGATGGTCTCGTCCGTCAGAAGAAGAAGGCCGGCGCCTGCTATGGGCGACCAGATCAACTGGCTGACGACCCGGCGTGCGCCGGCCAGCCGGACGATCTGCAGGGCGACCAGCCCGATGAAGCCGATGACGCCGACGGCGCTGGTGACGAGGGCGCTCAGCGCAATCGCAATCGCTAGGATAAAGCCGCGCGCCCATTTGATCGGCAGACCGAGGCTCGCTGCGCCGGCATCTCCGAGCTGGCTCAGCGCCAGCGGTCTCGCGGCGAGGAAGGCGAGGCCGGCGAGGATGGCGACCTTAGGCAGCAGCGACAGCGGGATCGCCCAGCTTTGCTGCGACAGAGACCCGGCGCCCCAGATGAAGATCCCGGAGAGATATTGATCGTTCATCAAGATCAGAATGGCCGCCGCTGCGCCGCACCAGAGGCCGATGATCATGCCCGACAGGATGAGGGAAAAAGGCGAGAAGCCGTGCCGGGCGCTGATCGAAAAGAGGGCGAAGGCGACAGCGGCACTTCCTGCGAGCGCGACCGCATCGCGGCTCCATCCCGCCAGCGAGGGAAAGGCGAGCATCACGGAAACCAATGCCAGATTGGCGCCGGCGGAGACGCCGAGCGTCGTTGGTGAAGCGAGAGGATTACGCAGGACCTGCTGCAGGATCGTCCCAGAAAGTGCAAGGGCGGCTCCCGTGATCAGGGCCGTCGCCATGCGCGGCAGCGTGGAATAGAGAAGCAGAAGGTGCTGGGCGTCGTATCCGCCTCTGGCTTCGATATGCGGCAGCGCCGGCAGGAGATCGAGCATCGCAAGGCTGAGGCCTGAAAACAGCAATAGCGCCGCAAGTGCCGGCGCGCCGAAGCGGGAAAATTCAGCCTTCATCGGGCGGCAGTCTCCAGAACATCGACCGTCAGTGTCGAAAAGCGCAGCGCCTCCTGGACCATTCCAAACATCAGGACGCCGGGAACGACCGAGATGCGCTGGCGCCGGACGAAGGGGAGGCTGGCCCAAAGCGGGCTTTCTGAAAGCCGGGTCAGGACATCGGGCGGAAGCAAAGGCGACACGACGACGAGGTGCGCCTCTTCATCGAGTTCGGCGAGCTGTTCCAGTCCGATCGTCTGAAATCCCCAGTAGCTGGCCTCGCCCTTCCAGGCATTCTCAAGGCCGATGCGCCGCATGGTGCCGCCGTAAAGCCCCGGGCCGCTGTAGATGCGCGCATGCCTCTGGTCGACGAAGTTGATAACGGCGACAGGAGGCGCGGACAGGCTCCTCACCCTCTCGCGCAGCCGCTCGAACGTGGCATCGGCGCGGGCGAGAAACGCCTCCGCTTGCCTCTGTCGCCCGATCATGGCGCCGAGACGCCGCGTTTCGGCGTAGGAGCGGTCGAGCGCATCGCCGTTCTCGGCATAAACAGTGAAGGTCGCGACCGGCGCGATGCGGGAGAGTTTTTCATCCAGCGCCGCCAGGAAAGGCGTGCTCAGGATGAGCGATGGCCGGAGGCTGGTGAGGACTTCGAGATTGATCTCGGATGTGGTGCCGATGTCGACGACGCCTTGCGGCATGGTTGGCTCGACAACCCATTCCGACCAGTTCCTGAGCGAGGCGATCGCTCGCGGCACGCTGCCGAGCGCCAGCATCGTCGATGCCAATCCGTAATCGAGCGACACGACGCCGTTATCACCGGCGCGGGCCATGACGGGTGCGCTCGTCACGGCCAGCGCGCTCAGAAGAAAGTCCCGTCGTCTCAAAGCGCGGCCTCGCTCGGCTGTTTTCCGGCGAGCGGCTTGATCATGAACAGGCACGGATGGTCCTCGTGCCAGAGTTTGGCAAACACCTCCGCCCTGACGAAGCCGTTCCGGTCGTAGAAGCGGCGTGTCGCCTCGAATTGCGGCTCGTCGCGGCCGCGCGGCGCAAGCGTCTTGACCGTCAGCAGCCGGGCGCCCGATTTCTGGGCGAAGCCTTCGGCAGCGTCGAGGAGATGTCGCCCTGCGCCCTGGCCGTGATATTCCGGCCGCGTCGCGATCAGCGCAATTTCGACGGCATCAGGCAGGTGCGGCTTCAAGGCCATCAGCGCGGTGACGACATCCGCTTCGATATAGCCGAACACCGGCAACTTCTCGATCGCCTGGGCGCTCGCTTCGATGACCTCGGACTCCGAAAACCAGTCGGGCAAGGCACTCATGATCGATCGGCAGAGTTCCGCCTTGCCGGTCAGGATCTCAACTGTTCGTCCCATTTTTTCTCGCCTTCAGCCCGGTGGATTTAAACTTGACTCTTGTTATCACCTTAAAATAGACACTGCAATCACATCGTGCACATCCGCTTTGAAAAAGGAGCGCCAAGGCCGAACCGACCAGCAAGACAGAGCCTGATTTTCCATTCGTAAAAAGGTACAGGACAATGCGAGCATCGCATCGTGATGTGAACGGGAATGCGGTTGTCAACGCAATGATCGAAAACAAGGATAAGCTCCTGAAGACGATCGAAAGCGTTCTCAAATCAAGGGCATACTCCGAGGACATATTTCAGGACGGAGTCATCAAAGCTTATGGGGTCAATGTCGACGGTATTCGCTGCCCCATCGGCTATGCCTTCCGGATGGTCTATAATCTCGCACTGGATGAGAGCCGCCGCCAACGCCATCAGACGAACAACCATAGGTCGATATATCAAATCCAGGAGATCACGGCTCCCGTCCCAACGGTGCTTGACCAGCTCGTTGCCGCAGAGACCCTGCGTGACGTGCTGGCTTCGCTCGAGGCGCTGCCGAAGCGCACCAACGACGCCTTCATCCGTCACCGCCTGAACGGCGTGCCGCAGAAGGACATCGCGGCCGAACTCGGCGTCTCACGGACCCTTGTTAATTTCATGATCAAGGCGGCGGAGCGGCATTGCCATTCGGCGATCACCGACTCCCCTCGTGCCGATCACGAACATCGGCAGGATCCTAGCGCCGCGCGGCGTGCAGCGCCTGCTGCAGGTCGCTCCAAAGCAGTTCCGGTTCTTCCAGTCCAACGGCGAAGCGAACCGTCTGCTCGCTCACGCCGAACCGGATGAAGGTGGTCATCCGGTCGGGAATCTGCAGCGCCACCTTGGCGGGGACCACAAGCGTTTCCGGCCCTCCCCAGCTGACGCCGAGGCGGATCTCGCGCAGCGCATTGACGAAACGCGCGACATCTATGTCGGGCGTGAGGTCGAAAGAGAAGAGCCCGGCATAACCCGACAGCGTCGCCCGGCCGGGATGGTCTTGAAAGGCCGGGTGGCGAACGCGGGCGATGTCGGGATGCTGTTTCAGCCGGTCGGCGAGCAGAAGTCCGCTGCGCTCATGCTCCTTCAGCCGGACGCGCAGCGTGCGCATGCCGCGCAGCAGGAGCCAGGCCTCGAAGGGCGAGAGCTTGGCGCCGATATAGGGGTAGGAGGTCGAGTTGATCCTGGCGATCGCCTCTTTCGTGCCGACGACGACGCCGGCGACCGTATCGCTGTGGCCGCCGAGATATTTCGAGGCGGCGTGAATGACGATATCGACGCCGTGCAGGATCGGCTTCTGGAAGAGCGGCGTCGCCCAGGAATTGTCGATGACGGTTGTGACACCCGCCTCCTGTGCCATGGCCGACAGCGCCACGATGTCCTGAAGCTCGAAGACGAAGGAGGAGGGGTTTTCGAGATAGAGCAGCCTTGCGCCCGGCAGCGCCTTGCGCACCTCGTCATGGTCGGAAGGATCGATGAAATCCACCGTGACGCCGAGCCTGCCGAGCAGCTTGACCAGCAGGCGGTAGACGTCATTATAGAGGTGGCGGACGGCGACGACCCGGTCGCCCGCTTCCACGAGACTGAGAATGGTCGCGGTGATGGCGGCCGTTCCGCTTGAAAAGGCGCGCCCATCTTCCGCGCCTTCGAGGCGGGCGACCAAGAGCTCGAATTCACGGACAGTCGGATTGTCGCCGCGCGAATAGATGAAGTTGCGCGCCCGGCCGGCGAAGACATCCTCCATCGCCTCGTAACTGTCATAGGTGAAGAGCGAGGTCTGGAAGATCGGCGGCGACACGGCGTTGAAGGCCGAGGGATCGACGGGCGTGAAGAGATCGTCGGCCGCTTGGTCGCCAAGGTCGCGTGGGCTGAAGGACAGGTTCATGATGATCCTCTCAGGGGCAAAAGCTGGGATAGGGACGGAGTGCGGTCAGATCACCGGCCGAGCTCTGCCGGAGCGCGCTGAGTGATCTCGCCAGGCAGAAGCATGACAGCAGGCCGGTGAGCGACGAGGCCAGAAACATGGCTGCGAGCAGGCCTGAAAAACCGAAGAAGGGCGGCAGGAAAGCAAGCAACGGAAAGAGAAGATATCCATATTGCGCCAAGCCTACGGCAAGGGCGGCTTTCGGCCTGCCCTGTGCTTGGAAGAGGATCAGCACGGTCTGCCGGAGGCCGAACAGCAGGAAGGGGAGATGGGTTGCGACGATCGCCTGGCCTGCGATCGATGCCACGGACGCATTGTCGGTGAAGAACGAGGCAAGGTGCCCGGAGAAGATGATCGCCGTCAACCCGTAGGCGCCGCCGACCACGCTCGTGACGGCGGTTAGCATGCGGGTTGCCGAGAGCACCCGTGATATATCCCCGCGGCCCCAGGCGAAGCTCAGGATGGACTGCGCGCCCAGCGAAATGCCGATGACGGGGAGTGGGCCGACCGCAAGCAGCCGCAGGGCGATGCCGACGCCGGCAATGCCGTCCTCGCCACGAT
The DNA here is from genome assembly GCF_002531885.1 of Rhizobium sp. L9. Lineage (NCBI taxonomy): Bacteria > Pseudomonadati > Pseudomonadota > Alphaproteobacteria > Hyphomicrobiales > Rhizobiaceae > Rhizobium > Rhizobium sp. L9. The sequence goes on from NZ_NWSZ01000029.1 coordinate 44,885, forward strand.
AGGTGCCGGCGACAGACAGCATCGCGGCGATTGCGCCAGCGGTTGCGAGGCTCGTCAGCGTCGTCGGCGCGCCCACGGCAAGAACCGGCCCGAGCTGCCTGACATCGCCGAGCCGCCAGCAGAACGTCAGCCGGATCGTGCCGAGCCGTCTCGCATGATAGGCGCCGTAGATTGAGAGCGCCACGAGCTGGGAGAGGATGGTCGCCATCGCCACGCCTTGCAGCCCGAGGCGGAAGCCGAAGATCATGATCGGGTCGAGAATGATGTTCAGCGCAAAGCAGGCGACCAGCGTCCACATGCTGAAGCGGGCATTGCCTTCGGCGATCGCCAGGAAATCGAGAATGATCTGCGCCATCGTCAGCGGGATTGAGACCGCGATGATGAGGAGATAGTGCTGCGCGAGCGGCTCGATCGTGGGCGTGGCGCCGAACAGCAGGAAAGATGGGAACGCGACGATGGCGACCGCGCTTGCCGCTCCGAAGGCGACGCCGGCGGCCAGGCTGACCGAGGCAAGGGTGCTGGCGCGCGATCGATTGCCGGCGCCGAGCGCCCGCCCGACCTCGGTCGCCACACCGACGCCGATGCCTTCGCCGAAAGCGGCGACGAGCATCAGGATCGGCAGCACGATCATGATCGCGGCGATCTGATCTTCGCCGATCATGCCGACGAAGATCATGTTGATCGTGTGATGGGCGGCATTGATCGACAGGCCGAACATGGCGGGCAGGCCGAGCCGCAGCAGCAGCCGGAAAAGCTGCGGGCTGGCAAGATCTTCCGGCACAAGCCGCCGTTTCCTCAAGCTGCCGCTCATCTCGCTCATATCGTTCATGATGCCGGAACCCAGAGATGATCGCCGAAGAAACGCTCGCGCGTCAGCATGACGAGAAGCGCCCGCTTGTGCGGAAAATCGAAATGCTTGATCTTGGCAAAGCCCGAGCGGTCGAGATTGCGGATCTGCTGCTCGTGGCTGGCGCGCGGTTCGCCGACGATGCATTTCGTGCGGGGATCGTCGAGGAAGATGAAATGCATCAGCGAGGGAAGCCACGCGCTGATCCATTTCTTGCCGCGATAATCGGGCTCGCCGATCGCGACATGCCATCCGCGATCGTAATCGTCGGCATCGTAGTAGGGACCGAGCCGGTTTTCCTTGGCCCAGTAGACCTCGAAATAGCCGAAGGGGATGTCGGCGAAACTGCCGATCAGCGGGAGCATATGCGGATCGGCGATCCTCTCCTCCAGGATCTCCCGGTGCTTGTCGATCGGGCCCGCATCCTCCCAGATCGTGTTGACCTGCTCGTCGTTCATCCAGCGATGGAAAGCCGCTAGATCGGTCTCGGGATCGGCCACCCTGAAGCTGATGTCCCGCTCCAGCCACGGAATGAAGCGCTGGTAGACCGTGCCCTTCGGCTTTGCCGGCCGGCGCGGATGATAGCGGCCCGCGGTCATCTGCTGCACCGGCGGCAGCGGATAGGAAAGCTGCGGCAGCCACAGCGAGGGCCATTGCCAGAGGATCGCGGAATCGAGCCGTCCATCGGTGCCTGAGATGTGCCGGGGAAGGCTGGCCTGATGGCCTTCGAAAGCGACCGATTTGATCGACCGATCTTGCGCCGTCACCGCTTCGGCGGCTGCCATGAGAAGCTCGGCCGATTGCACGGGATTTCCCTCGTAGAAGGTCAGCGAGGCGATGCCGGCTTCGACTTCGAGGGCGATTTCGTGATTCCCGTGCACGGTGTTGAGATGGACGATATTGGGGGCGAGCCTGACATAGCTGCGCGCCTGTAGAGCCCGCCCTTGCTTGGCGGCGTCGAAATCCATGATGTTCTCCTTGATCGGCAGGGCTTTTGATGCTGCGAGCATGAAGTCTGTTCCTGCGCTGATTTGGTAGAATGACGATCCATCCCTAGGCGGATTTAGGGGTAAACGAAGAAAAAATTTCTCCGTAATTTTCTAAACTCCGGCAGTGGGGATCCGTCATTTGCGCATGACGTCAATCTCTCAGGAGCTTCGAATGGACAATCTTGAGCCCCGCGACGATCTCTGGATCGTCGTCCACGACACCGAGCATCACTACTCGGTCTGGCCGCAGGACAAGCGGATTCCAGTGACCTGGCAGCCGGCGGGTTTTGCCGGTTCGCGCCAGGAGTGCCTCGCCCATATCCGCGACATCTGGGCCGACCCGCGCCCGCTTTCCCTGCGCTCGGCCATGGCAGCCGATGCGCGTCTCTGAAAACGTCCGGATGGCAAGATGAACAAGCAGATTACCAATTTCGCCGATGCCTGCCCGACCGATGCGGCAATGGAAACCGACTTCGAAAGCTTTCCGCTGACGATCGCGCAGAAGCGCATCTGGTCGCTGGAGCAGATCGGCAATTACACGGTCTTTTCCGATCAGGTCATCGGGCTGCGATTGAGTGCCGCGACCGATGTCGAGACGGTTGCCGGCGCCTGCCGTGCGCTCGTGGCTGAGAATCCGTCGCTTTCCTCCCGCTTCCGCCGGCTGGCGGGCGGGCGCATCGAGCAATATCGCAGCGCATCGAACGCGGTGCCGATCGAAATCCTCGGCAAGGAAGGTGCTGCTCTTTCCGAGGCTGAGGCCTTGGCCGCGCGGAAAGCCTTTCGCGACATACGCTTCGATCTGCTGGACGGGCCGGGCGCGCGTATCCAGATCATCCAGCTTGCCGATGGGCAGTTGCTGCTGACGATCGTGCTGCATCCGATCATCTCAGACGACCGCGAAAAATCCGTTCTTGCCGCCTCGCTGGCGCGCATTCTCGACGGCGCGCCGGCCGGCGACGTGCAGCCGGCGGAAATCTCGGCCGGGACGCGGGAGGAGGAATGGCTGGAGACGGATGAAGCGCACGAAGCGCTTGCCTATTGGCGCGACACGATCGGTCTCGACTACGCGGCCTCGACCTTTCCCACCCGCTTCAACAGCGGCGGGCTTGCCGGCGTGGCGCGTGCTGAGCATCGGTTTGCGATCGAGCCCAACCTCTGGGCCAAGCTCGAACGGCATGCACAGGGTAAGAGATACCAGATCGAGCGCGTGCTTCACGCCGCCTTCTGCGCGCTGCTGGCGCGCTACAGCGGCAACTATGCTTTGCTGACCGGGCTGCTGATCGCCCGCCCCGGCGCCGAGCATTTCGCCAGCCGTGGCCGCGCCGAACAGGTGCTTCCTCTCGTGCTTTCGCTGACCTCCCGGCACTCTCTCGATGATGTCGTCGCGGCGATCTCCTCAGTGACGGAGGAGGGGCTTGCCCGCCTCGTGCCGCTGGAGCGCATCACGCAGGAATTGGTGGTCGACGAAGCGGCCGCACAGGAAGCCGTGGTCAAGGCGCTGTTCGAATTCCGCGAGCCCTATCCGGTTCCGAGGCAGGCGACGAACCTGGAACCGCTGGGCGCCCGCGCCGATAGCGAGCTTTCCCTCGTGATCGAGGCTCGCACAGACGGCGCCGCGTACGGGCTGATCGATTACGCCCTGGATCTCTATGATGGCGCCCTGATCGCCCGTGTCGCCAGGCATTTCTGCCTGGTGCTGGAGCAGATCGTCGCGAAGCCCGATCTCAGGATCAAGGATATCGAGCTCGTGGGCAGCGACGAGCTCGACTGGCTGGCGGCCCCCTATGAGGATGATGTCGTCAACGACGACCGGCCGGTGCACGAACTGATTTCGGCCCATTCGCGCCGCACGCCGGACAAGACCGCGATCGTTTATGGCGACGAGGAGTGGAGCCATGGCTGGTTGGAGGCGAGCACGAACCGCCTCGGCCATCGGCTGCGGCAGCTCGGCGTTCGCGCCGAGGTGACGGTCGCGATCTTCATCAAGCGCTCGCCGGAGGCGATCGTCGGCATCCTTGCCACGCTGAAGGCCGGCGGCGCCTATATTCCGGTCGAGCCAGATCATCCGCCGGTGCGCAACCATCACATCTTGCGCGACGGCGGCGTTAAGATCGTTCTCACCCATAGCTGGCTGCGCCATCGCCTGCCGGAAGAGCTCGACGCCATCGTCCTCGAACTCGACAAGCTCGATCTCGACGGCGAGCCGGATACGCCGCTCTCTGTTCCCACGCACAAGGACCAGCTCGCTTATGTCATGTACACCTCGGGATCGACGGGATTGCCGAAGGGTGTGGCGGTCGAGCACGGGCCGCTGACGCACCATCTGCAGAATACCTCGCGCGTCTATGGCATGAGCTCGGAGTCCCGCGAGCTGCCCTTCCTGCCCTTCAGTTCGGACGGCGGCCATGAGCGCTGGATGAACCCGCTGATGGAAGGCGGCAGCATCATCCTTCCCGACCAGCCGCTCTGGACGCCGGAAGAAACGCTGACGGCGATGCGCAAGCATGGCGCCAACAATGCCAGCATTCCCACGACCTATCTGCAGCAACTGGCGGAGTGGGCTGACATTTCCGACGGCGCCCCGCCGATGCGGCTCTATTCCTTCGGCGGCGAGGGGCTGGCGCAATCGACCTTCGACCTCTTGTCGCGGGCGCTGAAATCGGAATGGCTGATCAACGGCTACGGTCCCACGGAAACCATCATGACTCCGATGGTCTGGAAGGTGAGGGCGGGCACCAAGTTCCAGGGCGTCTATGCGCCGCTCGGCCGCGCTGTCGGGCTCCGGCGCGTCTATGTGCTGGACCCCTATCTCAACCTGTGCCCGATCGGCGTGACCGGCGAGCTCTATATCGGCGGCGAGGGCATCGCCCGCGGCTATCTCGGCAAGCCGGATACGACGGCCGACCGCTTCATTCCCGACCCCTTCTCCAAGGAAGGCGGCCGGCTCTATCGCTCCGGCGACCTGACGCGCTGGCGCGAGGACGGAACCGTTGAATTCGTCGGCCGCGTCGATCATCAGGTGAAGCTGCGCGGTTATCGCATCGAACTCGGCGAGATCGAAGCAGCACTCCTCCAGCAGCCCGGCGTCGGCGAAGCCCTGGTCGTGCTGCGCGACGACGATGCCGGCGAAAAGGCGCTGGTCGCCTATGTCGTTCGGAAGAAGGACGAGAGGCTCGACGTCGGGACGGTCCGCGCCGGCCTCGAACGCAGCCTGCCGTCCTACATGGTGCCGGCGGCGGTGGTCGAGTTGGAGAAGATGCCTACGAATCCGAACAGCAAGCTCGACCGCTTCGCGCTGCCCGCGCCCCAGCCCGTCAAGCGCGCCATCGTCGAGCCGGCGACTGCGCTCGAAGAGGAGGTGCTGGATGTCTGGCGCCAGGTTCTCAAGCTGGAAGCGATCAGCGTCGAGGACAATTTCTTCGCGATCGGCGGCAATTCGCTGGGCGCGATCCGCATCCTCACGCAGCTGCGGCAGCGCCGGCCGAAGGTTCCGCTCACCGTTGCCGATATCTTCAACAACCCGACCATCCGCGCCTTTGCCGGCGTGATGGAACAGGGGGAGGAGCGAGATCTCTCCGAGGTGATCGTGCTGCGCGCTTCAGGGGCCAAGCCGCGGCTCTATTGCTTCCCGGGGCTTCTCGTCAGCACCCGCGAATATGTGAAACTCGTCGATTATCTCGGCGCCGACCAGCCGGCGACTGGCTTCATTTGCCACTCGCTGTCCGAGAAGAAGGAAGTCGGCGCGCCCGTTGAAGAGATCATCGAGAGCTATGTCGATTACATCAGAACGCATAGTAAAGGTGCGCCCTGCTACTTTCTCGGCTGGTCCTGGGGCGGGCTTCTGGCCTATGAGGCTGCCCGCACTCTCGCCAACGAGGTCGACGTCCGGATGATGGCGATGGTCGATGTCTGCGATCTCGGATCGGAATTCGCGATCGGCGCCAAGCCGCGCTTCCGGCCGGACGAGCGCGACGCGCTTCACCGGGACGTGCAGGCATGGCTGCAAAAGACCGCGATGCGCCCGGAATGGGACCGGCTACTTTCGACGATGGACGCCGATACCTACGAGCAGTTCCTGCGCTTCGTCGGCGACGAGAAGGACCCGCTTCCCACAGACGGGCCCGATATCAGCAGCCGCGAACATACGTTCTGGGTGCTGATCGACAATGCCCTGATCTTCCGCAAGCATCGGCTCGTTCCCCATGACGTGCCGATCTATCCCTGGGCAGCCGACGACAGCCTCAATCGCGGCCTGAACCTGATCGATTGGCGCCGCCTGTCGCCGAGGGCGCACGCGGCCGAAATCATTACCGGCACCAACCACCTGCACATGATCGGGTCTCCGGCCTTCCACTCAAGGCTTGCCCTGCGTCTCAAGGAAACAGAGAAGGACAACGCATGACCGTCGCTCTTACCCGCAGGGATGCCCTGAACGAGTCGCTCGATCTTGCCGGCATCGGCATCGGTCCCTCCAATCTGAGCCTTGCCTGCCTGCTCGAATCCGTGCCCGAGGTCCGCAGCCGCTTCTTCGAGCGGCGCGGCGCCTTCGACTGGCATCCCGGCATGATGATGCCCGGCGTCGAGCTGCAATCGTCCTTCCTTAAGGACCTCGTCACCCCGGTCCTGCCGACCAGCCGCTGGTCCTTCATCTCCTATCTGGTCGCGCATAAGCGGCTCTACGCCTTCCTGAACGCCAATTACGAGGCCGTTCCGCGGCAGGAGTTTGCACGCTATCTCGCCTGGGTTGCCAACGGCGTAGACGGTTTGCGCTTTTCGACTGAAATTCGCGACGTCGAGCACCGCGACGACCGCTTCGTCCTGCGCTTCGACAACGGCCAGGAGGAAGCGCGCAATCTGCTGATCGGCACCGGGTCCTCGCCCTTCGTGCCAGATTGGGCAAAACCCTTCCTGGGTGCGGATTGCTTCCACAATAGCGAGGCCAAATCGCGCCTCATCGATCTCGGCGCTTCCCGCATTGTCGTGGTCGGCGGCGGCCAGAGCGGCGGCGAGGTGGTGGAAGCGCTGCTTGGGGACCCTGGCTCGATGACGGAACTGACCTGGATCAGCCGGCGCCATAATTTCGAGCCCATCAACGATACGCCGTTTTCGAACCAGGTCTTCTCGCCGGAATATGTGCAGGCCTATCTGAAGCTCAGCAGCGAGCAGAAGCAGGCGGCCCTGAAGAACTCGATCCTGACGAGTGACGGCCTGTCGATTTCGACGATCCACTCGATCTACCGCCGCCTCTATGCGCTGCGTTACCTTGAGCAGAGCACGCTGAATGCATCTTTGTCGCCGAACCGCGACGTGATCCAGATGGAGCGGAACGGCAATGCCTATCGGCTCATCGTCCGCAACCATTTCGATGGCGGGATCGAGGTGCTGCATGCCGATGCGGTGGTGCTGGCAACCGGCTACAGGTTCCGTTTGCCGGATGCGCTCGGATCGCTAAGCGAAAGGATCAGCCTCGACAGAAACGGCTATCCCACCCTGAACGACGACTACACGATGCAGTGGACAGGCCCGAGGACCAACCGCCTGTTTGCGCAGAACGCCGGCCGATACTCGCACGGCATAGCCGACTCGCAGCTCAGCCTCATGGCGTGGCGTAGCGCCAAGATCGTCAACACGCTTCTCGGCCGGCAGCATTTCGATGCCGAGCCTGACAATGCCCAACTGGTCTGGGCGACGGAGGCAGCTTCTGCCATGTCGCATCAGCTCCGGGCCGGCCATTCGGACGGCATGCTGTCATCCTGAAACGTCAGGACATGAATGCTGGGGGCGCGAAATTGTGAGTGGACGGCCAGCGCGGCGACGTGCTGGCTGCCGCTCTCGATCAGGCGGTGATGCCATTGCCGGTCCGGTGCGCCGCTCTGAACCGTGACAGGGATGCCGTCCTGCCAGGAAAAGGCGACGCTGCGGGGATCTTCACGCAAGCCTACCCCGAGTGCCTTGAGATGGCTCTCCTTGAGCGCCCAAAGGGCAACGGCTGCACGCGATCGTTCGCCCGGAGGCAGTTGATCGAGCCACTGCCGTTCGTCCAGGCTGCAATAGCTCTCCAACGCCGCCGCTTCGATTTCGGCGTCGGCGCGTTCGCAGTCGATCCCGACGCGCTCGCATTCTGAAGTGACGGCGACGGCCACCAGCCCGTCGGCATTGGAAAGGCTGAACTGCAGCCCGTCGCGACCCTCGGCCCTCAGCCTGCCGTACGCATCCGCCTGCAACAGCAGCTTGTCAGGCTGCGTCTCGGTATGCGCGCTCAGCACTTGCCGCAGCAGACAGCGGCCGGCGATGAACGAGGTCCGGTCGCGCTCGAAGCGATAGGTCGCGGCGCGCTCCCGCTCATTCGGTGAAAGCCACTGCATCCAGCGCTTCTCGCCGCTGTCGTTCTTCGGATATTTCCAGAGCACGACATCGATGGCGGCCGGTTGATTTTCTGATTGCTGCATCAGGCCAGTATGCGTAACGCGGCCCGATTGGCAATCTCCGCGGGATTTACTCCGCGGCTTCGATGAAGCGGTGGCGTTCGTAAAGGAATTTGAGCACGGCCTCGCGGCATTTGAGATATGTCCGGTCGGAGGCGAGCTCGATGCGGTTGCGGGGGCGGGGCATGGTGACGTCGAGCACTTCGCCGATGCGGGCCGCCGGGCCGTTGGTCATCATCACGATGCGGTCGGACAGCAGCACCGCTTCATCGACATCATGGGTGATCATCACCATCGTGTTGCCGAGCCGGCTATGGATCTCCATCACCGCATCCTGAAGATGGGCGCGGGTCAATGCGTCGAGTGCCCCGAACGGCTCGTCGAGCAGCAGGATCTTCGGCTCCATTGAAAGCGCGCGGGCAATGCCGACTCGCTGCTTCATGCCGCCCGAGATTTCTGCGGGCCGCTTGTCCCTGGCATGGGCCATCTGCACGAGGTCGAGATTGGCCATCACCCAGTCATGTCGCTCGGCCTTGGTCTTCGTTCGGCTGAAGACCTTGGAGACGGCGAGATTCACGTTCTCATAGACCGTCAGCCAGGGCAGGAGCGAATGGTTCTGAAAAACGACGGCGCGTTCCGGGCCCGGCTCGTTGACCTCTTGATTTTCCAGAAGCACGGCGCCTGCCGAAACCGGAGTCAAGCCGGCAATGAGATTGAGCAGGGTGGACTTGCCGCAACCGGAATGGCCGATGATCGAGACGAATTCGCCCTGAGAAATCGTCAGGTTGATGTCCTTCAGGACTTCGGCGCGCACGCCGCCGCGATCGAAATGCTTGTCGATATGATCGAGCTTGAGATAGGCGTTCATCGATATGGTCCTCAGTTGGCCATGGCGCCGCGGGTGACGAGTTTGCCGAGCGCGGCCACCAGCTTGTCGAGAGCAAAACCGACGATGCCGATATAGGCGAGCGCGACGATGATGTCGGGAAGGCGCGAGGAGTTCCACGCATCCCAGATGAAGAAGCCGATGCCGACGCCGCCGGTCAGCATTTCGGCCGCGACGATGGCGAGCCAGGAAAGGCCGACGCCGATCCTGAGGCCGGTGAAGATGTAAGGGGCCGCCGACGGCAGCATGATCTTCCAGAAGAATTCGAGCTGGTTGAGCCGCAGCACCTTGGCGACGTTGTGATAATCCTGCGGAATATTGCGGACGCCGACGGCGGTGTTGATGATGACAGGCCAGATCGAGGTGATGAAGATGACGAAGATCGCCGAAGGGCTGGAATCCTGAAATGCGGCGAGCGACAGCGGCAGCCAAGCGAGCGGCGGCACCGTGCGCAGCACCTGGAAGATCGGATCGAGGCCGCGCATGGCCCAGACCGATTGACCGATGACCGCCCCGATGATGACGCCGGTGACTGCGGCAAGGCCGAAGCCATAAGCCACGCGCTGCAGCGAGACCAGCACCCGCCAGCCGAGCCCGATATCCTGGGAGCCGTAGTTGAAGAACGGATAGGCGATGAGGTCGTAGCTATCCTGCCAGACCTGGTGCGGCGAAGGCAGAGAGGCGTCCGCCGATGAACAGAGCGCCTGCCAGAGGAGGAGGGCGAGAGCCAGCACGACGGCCGGCGGAACGACATTGTGAAGTGCGGTCAGCGCCGCGCGGCGAAAATCGATCCGCGATGCTTGCTTGCCGGAGAATGACAGAACCTTCGCCGCCGGCTTTGCAGAGGCGACGATCGAGGGATTTTCTTTATTTGCCAGGGCGGACATCAGCGCGCTCCTCACGGGAATGGAAGGCCGGCGCGCCGTTCGCGCGCCGGAGGCGGGATCAGGAGACGGCCTTGATCGAAAGGCTCTCCAGGTAGGCGGAGGGATTTTCAGGATCGAAGACCTTGCCGTCGAAGAAGGTTTCCTTGCCGCGGGACGACGATGCGGGAATGTCGGCAGCAGCGATGCCGAGATCCTTGGCAGCCTCGCGCCAGATATCCTCGCGGTTCACCTGGTTGACCAGCGCCTTCACATCGGTCGTCGCCGGCAGGTTCCCCCAACGGATGTTTTCCGTCATGAACCAGGCATCGTGGCTCTTGAACGGGTATGAGGCGCCGTCCTTCCAAAACTTCATGTAGAGATCGGTCGCCTTGACCTCGCGGCCATTGCCATAATTGATATCGCCCTTCAGGCGGCCGAGCACATCCTTGGTCGGAACGTTGAACCATTGACGCTTGCCGAGAATCTCCGCCATCTCCGCCTTGTTGTCCATGCTGTCGCACCATTGCTGCGCTTCCATGACGGCCATCAGCAGGGCCTTGGCGGCATTCGGGTTCTTTTCGATCCATTCGGCGCGGAGCCCCAGCGCCTTTTCGGGATGGCCCTTCCAGAGCTCGCCCGTGGTGGCTGCCGTGAAGCCGATGCCCTGGTTGACGAGCTGCTCGTTCCAAGGCTCGCCCACACAGAAAACGTCCATGTTGCCGACCTTCATGTTGGCCACCATCTGCGGCGGCGGCACGACGATGGTCGAAACGTCCTTGTTCGGGTCGATGCCGCCGGCGGCAAGCCAGTAGCGGATCCAGAGGTCGTGGGTGCCGCCCGGGAAGGTCATGGCGGCTTTGATCTCCTTGCCTTCGGTCTTCTTCTTTTCGAAGGCCGCCTTCAGCTTCGAGGCATCGAGCTGGACGCCGGTTTCGGCATATTCCTTGGCGACGGAGATGCCCTGGCTGTCGAGATTGAGCCGGGCAAGGACTGCCATCGGCACCGGCTTGTTGTTCTGCGTCACCTTGCCGGTGTGCATGAGATAGGGGAGCGGCGAGAGGATGTGAGCGCCGTCGATACCGTTGGCTGCGCCGCCCAACACAAGATTGTCTCTCGTCGCACCCCAGGACGCCTGTTTGGCGACATCCGTTTCCGGAAGTCCATATTTTTCGAACAGGCCTTTTTCCTTGGCGATAATCAGCGGCGCGGAATCCGTGAGCGCGATGAAGCCGAGCTTGATGCCGTTCACTTCAGGGCCTGCCCCGGCCGCAAAGGCGCCGGAGGGAAAGGCGGTCTTGACGGCGCCGATGAGGGCGGCCGCTGCAGTCGTCTTGAGCATGCTCCGGCGGGTGATGCCGGTTGCCGATATCGCAGTCGTCGAAATCTTCTTCATCTGCAGGTTCCCCTCTGCTTGGTGAATTCGGACGCAAAAAAACGCCGCCGGAATGCGTCCACGGGATCAGTGCATCCCGGATGGCAATCCTTGCGACGTCGATGTCTAACGTAAGCGCTTATGTCGCGCCCATCTGCAGCGGTCGCCGTTGACCGATGCACATTGAAGGCCTGCAATCGGTGTGCCAAGTCCAAAGCGACGGCAGTAACTTCATGAGCTGAAAGGCAAAATTAGGTCAGTTCCAGCTTGCTTATTTCCTGGGCAGTCTGAATATGTGATTAGTATTTGTGCTGTTACCAGGGCGGTGGCATTCGCAAGAGCGTTATATTTGTGCATCGCACTGGCCGTTTATCGGCTGACTGATTGGCCAACAGGGTCTTTGGCCTTCGTTCGATTAGCACTCTTTAAGATATTCAATGCGACACTCGGGCGAACGTAACAGCGAGATTGCCTTGAGCAGCAAACGATCCAGAACGAATGTCGAACTTGAAAATCTGCTTCGCCAGCTTGGCTTGGCTCTTGAGGCATCCAGGATTGGCATCTGGCAGCACAATATCGCAAAAAATCAGACGCGCTGGGACGAGCAGCTCAAGCTGATCTATGGCGTTCCGAAAGCGCCGCTTGATGTTATCTGGCTGGACAGCGTCCACCCCGATGATCTGGCGGCGACCAATGAAATATTTCTGCGGGCGATCGAAACCAGATCGGATTACGCATCGGAATTTCGCATTGTTCGACCAGACGGAGCGATCCGCTATCTGCGTTCGCGCGCTCGCTATTTCGTCGATGTGGCCGGCGACCCCTGCTTTGTCGGCGCCGAATGGGACGTGACCGACGACGTCCTGCTCAACAAGGAACTGGAGAGGAGCCGCGCGGAAGCTCGGTTCGCGGCCGATCACGATCACCTCACCGGTCTCTTGAACCGGCGTAGTTTCGATTTCGCCCTATCCGAGCTTGCCAGGCAGGAGGGCGTCAAGGTTGCGCTTCTCCATATAGACGTGGACCATTTCAAGGAGATCAATGATCGCTTCGGGCATGCGGTCGGCGACCTCGTTCTGTGTCATGTCAGCGAGATTCTTCTGGAGGCCATTTCCGCAGATGACGTCGCAGCGCGCCTCGGCGGCGATGAGTTCGCAGTCATCGTCACTGAAGACGAGCCCGACAGGACGAGGGCGGTGCTCGATCATATTCAGCGACGCCTGGAAAGCCCGCTTCCTGGTGTCGACCAGGCACTCAGCGTGCAGTGTTCCATTGGCGTTGCCAGCGCCATGAGCGGAGACTTTGCCAAGCTGCTCTCCCAGTCGGACCTGGCTTTGTACCACGCCAAACGGAATGGCCGGAATCGCGCCGAGATTTTTACCGACGAGATGGCTTCGAGGCTGGCGAACGAAAGGCAGCTCGTCCAGGATCTGCGATCCGGATTGGCGCTCGGCCAGATCCGTCCATTTTACCAGGTGCAGGTCGACGCCAGGTCTCTCCGGGTAAACGGCGTCGAAGCTCTGGCGAGATGGCACCATCCGACGAGAGGAATTCTCGCTCCGGCGCATTTCCTGCCTCTCGCCTCTTCGAACGGATTGGTCGCAGAGCTTGACGATGTCATCCTGAGGGCCGTCCTATTGGATATGAAATCCTCGGCCTCGCTGCTCGAGCGCGTTCGGCTGTCGATCAACCTCTCCGCCGAGCGTCTCGATGATCCTGAATTGACAACGAAACTCGGCGGCTATGACATCCCGCCCGGCCGATTGAGCTTCGAGCTGATAGAGACGATATTCCTGGACAGCCTGAGCGATCGGGTGCGCCAGAACATCCAGGCCATCAAGTCCTTCGGTATCGACATCGAGATCGACGATCTCGGATCGGGGCATGCCTCCTTGCTGGGCCTGCTCGAGCTCAGACCGGACCGCGTCAAGATTGATCGCCAGCTTGTGATGCCGATCCTGCAATCCGTTCCCAGCCGCCGGCTTGTCAGTTCGCTGGTCGACATAGCGCGCGCGCTTGACATGGAGGTGATTGCGGAAGGCGTGGAAACCTTCGAGCATGCCAAAGTGCTCGCCGATCTTGGCGTCCACACTCTCCAGGGTTATGCTTTTGGACGGCCGCAGTCGTTTGCCGAACTGGCAGCGCGATTGGCGCAGGAAGCATTGGAGTTCGGGCAAGCCAACTCTATCCGGTTAGCCTGACAGAGCCTCGAAGTGATCAGTGACTCCGTTGGAGCGATCGGCCCGACACCGCAACTGCATTAAGCAATTCGAGGATCAGTGTCGTCTACGCGTCTGGAGACGCGGGGCTGCAACACTGAAGAGCGATTCGGCCGACGCCTGCTCATCGCTTACTTTTGGTGCGCGTCGCCAGGACGTTGCGGATCGAGAAGCTGGAGTGAATCCTGAGGACGCCTGGCAAGGCCGATAATATTTCCTTGTGGATCCGTTCGAATTCGCCGGCATTGGCGACTTCCACGCGCAGCAGATAGTCGGATCCACCCGTCATCAGAAAACATTCGCGGATTTCCGGATGACGGCGGACGGCCGCCTCGAAACGGTCGAGATAATCCTCCGTCTGCCGTTCGAGGGTGATGTTGATGATAACGGCAATCATCGCATCCGCATTGCTCGTATCGAGAAGCGCCGTGTAGCCGCGGATCACGCCCGTCTTTTCCATGATCTTGATACGTCTGAGGCAGGCCGATGGCGAAAGGCCGATTTCGGCAGCAAGCTTGGCATTGCTCATCCTGGCGTCAAGGCGCAGCAGCCTCAGGATGTTGCGATCTGTCGTGTCGAGGGCAGGCATGCTCGATTGTTCCAAATTTTCGTAGATTATGCGCACAAAATGCAAGCTGTGCAATATTATAAGACGAAATGACCGGCAATATCGCTTATTCTTTCATACACTCCATGGAAACAAGAGGGTGAACATGGACAGCGCTATTCTGGTCTCCCATGCACGTACTGCCACGATCACGCAGGGAGCCACGGGCTTTCTGACGATTGATCTTGCGGCACTGGGCCGCAATTATCGGAAGCTCGTGTCGATGCTGGTCCCGGTGCGCGCAGGCGCCGTTGTCAAGGCCGATGCCTATGGCCTCGGCGCGGAGAGGGTGGCGAAAACCCTCTACGCCCAAGGTTGCCGGCACTTTTTCGTTGCTCAATTCGTCGAGGCAGCGCGGCTGCGGCCGGCGCTCGCGCGGGACGCCCAGATTTTCGTTCTGAACGGCCTGCAGCCGGGCAATGAAATTGCCTGCGCCGAACTGGACATTGTACCGGTCCTCAATTCGCTCGCCCAGTGGCAGCAATGGTCGGCGGCGGCGCGCGCGTTGAAGCGCTGCCTGCCTGCCGTCCTGCAATTCGACACCGGCATGTCGCGGCTGGGCTTTCCCCCGGAGGAAAGGGCGGAACTGGCGACAGCCCTTCGCAACGGCACCAACATCGAAGTCTTGTTCATCATGAGCCACCTGGCCTCGGCAGATGAGACCGAGGGTCAGCAGAATAGCGACCAGCTGGCAGAAATGTCCTGCATCGCCGACGAATTTCCAGGCTTCGACATCTCCTTCGCTAATTCCGGCGGGGTTTTCCTTGGCAAAGCCTATCATGGCGTGCTCGCCCGGCCGGGCATCGCGCTTTACGGCGGCGCTCCGAGGGCCGGCCCGGCGAACCCGATGGAGCCGGTCGTCAGTCTCGATGTTGCCGTCGTACAGACGCGGACCGTATCACCGGGCACCAAGGTTGGTTATGGTGGCGCGCATGTCGCGCAACGGGAAATGCGTCTCGCCACCATTGCCGCCGGCTATGCCGACGGCCTGCCGCGCTGCCTGAGCGACCGCGGAGCCGTCTATTACAAGGGCACCCGCCTGCCGATCGTCGGCCGCGTTTCGATGGACAGCATCACGGTCGATATGTCGGCGCTGCCCGAAGGCGCGCTGACGCTCGGCAGCCTTGTCGAGGTGCTCGGTCCGCATCAGACGCTCGAGGATATTGCGCGGGATGCCGACACCATATCTTATGAAATCCTGACCGGTCTCGGCGATCGGTATCACAGGCAATATCGCTGAGAGCCGGCTGGCTCCATCCTTGGGGACATCATGAAAGTCATCGTTCTGGGCGCCGGCATCGTCGGTGTCACATCCGCCTATCAATTGGCCAAGGCAGGCCACGAGGTTACCGTCGTCGATCGGCAATCGGGGCCAGCGCTGGAGACGAGCTTTGCCAATGCCGGCGAAGTCTCATTCGGCTATTGCTCCCCATGGGCGGCACCCGGCATTCCAATGAAGGCCATGAAATGGCTGTTCATGAAGCATGCGCCGCTCATCCTGCGCCCGAAATTGGACATGGCCATGCTCTCCTGGATGGCGAGGATGCTGTCGAACTGCACCTCCGAGCGCTACGCGATCAACAAGAGCCGCATGCTGCGTCTTGCCGATTACAGCCGCGTCGCGCTCGCCGAGCTTCGCGCCGAAACCGGTATCACCTATGACGAACGCATGCAGGGAACTCTGCAGCTGTTTCGCACGCAGCAGCAGCTCGATGCCTCGGCGAAGGACGTCAAGGCGCTCGCCGCCGACGGCATTCCCTACGAGGTCTTGGACCGGGATGGCTGCATTCGCGTCGAACCGGCGCTGAAGCACGTGCGCGACAAGATCGTCGGCGGGCTGCTGACGCCGAAGGACGAAACCGGCGATTGCTTCAAGTTCACCAATGCGCTCGCCGACAGAGCCGAGGCGCTCGGCGTCCGTTTCGCCTATGGGACGACGATCAAGGCTCTCGACGTCGAGGCCGGCCGCGTACGCGGGATCGTCACCGATCGCGATCTTGATCGCGGGCGCGAGCGGTTGAGCGCGGATGCCGTCGTGGTCGCGCTCGGCAGCTATTCGCCGCTGCTGCTGAAGCCGCTCGGCATTCGCCTGCCGGTTTATCCAGTCAAGGGCTATTCGCTGACCATCCCGATCACCGATGCCGCGCGCGCGCCGGAATCGACCGTCATGGACGAAACCTACAAGATCGCGATCACCCGGCTCGGCGACCGCATCCGCGTCGGCGGCATGGCCGAAATATCAGGCTATACCAACGATCTCGGTCTCGCCCGCCGGAGCACGCTCGAGCATTCCGTCACAGATCTCTTCCCCGGCGGCGATGTTTCCAAGGCTTCCTTCTGGTCCGGCCTGCGCCCGATGACGCCCGATGGTACGCCGGTCATCGGCCCGACGAAGATCAAAGGGCTCTTTCTCAATACAGGTCACGGCACGCTCGGCTGGACCATGAGCACCGGTTCGGCGCGGCTGATCGGCGATCTCGTCAGCGGCGCCGCGCCCGATATCGACGCGAGGGATCTTGCCGTTAGCCGATACGGCTGACGCGCATAGACGGCAGGAGGAATGAATGAGATGATACGCTTGTCACTTGCGGGCATCCTTTGCGAGTTCACGAATGTCCGCTAGCTCCGATCGGCATGCCCCTGGTAACCTGGTCCGACTGTCGGGAGTAGCGAATATGTCCTATCGGGCAACGGTGCAGAACGGAACGGATGCGGATCAGCTCGCAGAAGCATTGTCAACGCCGACATCCAAGATAAGCGTTTCGGCTGAAGGCACGACGCCCATTGCATATCGCTGCAATTTCATCTCGATGGAAGATGTAAGCGTTGCCGATTGCTCTTATGAAGGACTGATTTCCAGCAAGCGAGACGGGGTTGCTGATAAACTGGCTGTCTTCCTGCCGACGCAGGGAATGATGTTGTTCGGCGGCAAGCAGGAGCCGATATATTCGCTACCGGGTCGCGGCGTGATACTGGAAACGGGCGCCGTCAGGGGAACGAGGATCGTCGGCCCCCGCCGTCATTTCTGCCTTTTCATCGACCGCGCCAAGATCGCCGCGCAGCTCACCCATATGTGCGAGCGGACGATCAGCGGCGAGGTCGGCTTTCATACCGACATCGATCTGACGGCCGGTCCGGGGCTCCTCCTGCAGCAACTCGTCTCGAACCTCCACAGCGGTCTCAGCGGCAACGGCTTGCTGCAACGCTCGCCTCTGGCAGTCAAATCGCTCTGCGATGCTGCGGTGTACCTGCTTCTGGAGACATGTCCCCATCACTATTCGGAGGAACTGGCGCGCTCCGCTGCTCTGCCGACCCCGCGCCACGTGAAATGGGCCATGGATTTCATGCAGGAACATATCGCGGAACCGATCTCGCTCAGCGAAATCGCCATGGCGGCCAAGGTAAGCGTTCGAACTTTGCAGCAGGGCTTCCGTCAGTTCAGGAACACCACTCCCATCGCCTATCTGCATGAAATCAGGATGGCTGCCGCCCATCGCGATCTGCTGGAATCAGACGGAACCCAGGCCATCGCCGAAATCGCGCTGAGATGGGGGTTCACCCATCTCGGGCGATTTGCAGCCGACTACCGGAAGCGTTTCGGCCTGTTGCCGTCACAGACCGTGAAGCGCTAACCTCGCTCAAGGATTTCAGCTTGGCCGGAGCCGCCGGCAGACGATCCCGATGTGAAAATCTGTTGGATTCCGCAGATCTCGTCGAAGGGGAACCGTTCGAAGAGCCCGTCGGCGATCATTGCGAGAGCTCCCAGAGCCGGGTGGGATTATGCCGCGCGCTTCAGCGCATCGCCGATCGTCGAGACAATCGTGTCGATCTGGTCCTTCTCGACGATCAGCGGCGGGGAAAGCGCGATGATGTCGCCGGTCACACGGATCAGTAGGCCCCTCTTGAAGCAATCGACGAATACGTCGTAGGCACGGGTTCCAGGTGCCCCGTCACGGGGAGCGAGTTCGATTGCGCCGACCAGTCCGAGATTGCGGATGTCGACGACGTGAGGCAGGCCTTTTAACGAGTGAAGGGCTTCCTGCCAGTGGTCGGCAAGCTCGGCTGCGCGCGTCAGCAGGCCTTCCTCCTCGTAGATTTCGAGGGTGGCAAGGCCGGCGGCGCATGCGACCGGATGGCCGGAATAGGTATAGCCGTGGAAGAGTTCGATCGCATTGTCAGGTCCGACCATGAGTCCGTCATGGACCTTACGGCTGGCAAAGACTGCGCCCATCGGGATGGCGCCGTTGGTCAGGCCCTTTGCCGTGGTGACGAGGTCAGGCACGACGCCGAAATAATCCACCGCGAAAGCTGTGCCGAGACGGCCGAAGCCGGTGATGACCTCGTCGAAGATCAGCAGGATGCCGTGCTTGTCGGCAGTGGCGCGCAGCTTCTCCAAATAGCCTTTCGGCGGAAGCACCACGCCCGCCGATCCCGACATCGGCTCGACGATGACGGCGGCGATGGTTTCGGCGCCGTGCAACTGCACCAGGCGTTCGAGATCGTCGGCCAGTTCCACCCCATGGGCTGGAAGACCCTTGGAAAAGGCATTACGCTCGATGTCGAGCGTGTGGCGCATATGGTCGGCCGGGATCTGCGGGAAAACGCGGCGGTTGTTGACGAGGCCGCCGACGGAAATGCCGCCGAAGCCGACTCCGTGATATCCCTTCTCGCGGCCGATGATGCGCGTGCGTGTGCCCTGGCCGATCGCGCGCTGATAGGCGATAGCAATCTTCAGAGCTGTATCGACCGATTCCGAACCGGAGCCGGTGAAGAATACACGGTCGAGCTTGGCGTCAGCCCCGCCCGGCGCGGTTTCGGCGAGCTTCGCGGCGAAATCGAAGGCGATCGGATGGCCCATCTGGAAGGTCGGGGCATAATCGAGAGTGGCAAGCTGGCGCTCGACCGCCTGGGAGATCTTCTTGCGGCCGTGGCCGGCATTGCAGCACCAGAGCCCGGCCGTGCCGTCAAGAACCCGGTTTCCGTCAACGTCGGTGTAGTACATGCCCTCCGCGGCGGCCAAAAGGCGCGGCGTGGCCTTGAACTGCCGGTTGGCCGTGAATGGCATCCAGAAATTTTCGAGTACGGGCGTGTTCGTTTTGTTCATCTGATCCATTCTGGCCTCCTTGGGATGGGTCGAGAATGATGATTTCTCCTTTGCAAACAAGTCCTTTTCTTTACCGGCGCAAGTTGTTGAAATATCTTGGCCCGTGCGACACATTTTAGATATTCTGAACAACGCAAACGGATCCATCATGTCAGTCGATATCGGCAGCCGCCTTCGCCATCTTCGCATCGCCCACAAGCTTTCCCAGCGCGAGCTCGCCAAACGCACCGGTGTGCCGAACTCGACGATCTCGCTAATCGAATCGAACGCCTCCAATCCGTCGGTTGGAGCCCTGAAGCGAATTCTCGACGGCATCCCGATCGGGCTGGCGGAATTCTTCGCCTTCGAACCCGAACGTCCGAAAAAGGCTTTCTACGCGGCTGAGGAGCTGGTGGAGATCGGCAAGGGTGCCATTTCCTACAAGCAGGTTGGCGAAACCCTGTTCGGGCGCAGCCTGCAGATGCTTAAGGAGTGCTACCAGCCGGGTGCCGACACTGGAAAAATTCCTCTTGTCCACGAGGGAGAGGAGGGCGGGATCGTGCTCTCGGGAAGGCTCGAGGTCACGGTCGACGACGAACGACGCGTGCTGGGGCCAGGTGACGCTTATTATTTCGAAAGCCGGCGCCCGCACCGGTTCCGCTGCATCGGGCCGGTGGCCTGCGAGGTTATCAGCGCCTGCACGCCGCCTACTTTTTAGTTCCTGCCCTCGATGCGGGCGAGCACGCCGTCGAGCGCTTCGGTCAGCGCCGCGATGCCGCCCTTTTTCTCGAAGTCGGTCAGAACCTGCTCGTTCAGCCCGCCCCTGGTTGCGAATTCGCGGCTCAGCGTGCTGAACGGCTCGGCGCCGGGGCCGCTTGCCCTTTGCGCCAGGCTCGCGAAGAGAGGGGCGATGTAGGCATTTGCTTTCGCTCTTTCGAGGCCGCTCGTTTCCAGCCAGACGCCGACCGTTTCCATGATTCCGAAATAGGTGGACATCGTTGCGCTTGCGGCTGCGAGAAGGTCGTATTCCTTCCTCGACTGACATTGGACGGCCGTCCCAAGCGTGTCGAACAGCGCTGCGACCGTATCATCGGGCGGATAGATGGCGGTGACGCCCTGGCGCGTTGCGACGAAAGGCAGGGGGATCGCCTGCACGAGATGCACGTCGGCGCCGATCCAGTCGAGGAGGGCATGGCGCTCTGTCGCCGCGACGACACTGACGACCGTCTGTCCCGCCCTGAACGACAATTCCCGCACGACCTCCTCGGCGACCTGCGGCCGTATCGCCAGGAACACCATGTCGCTGCGATCGACGACGTCCTGATTGTCCTTGGCAATGTTCACGGCTGCGAATGCGCCCGCCAGCGTTTCCGCGATGTGGGCGCTTCGTGGAGAGACGTGAATCTCCAAGGCATAGGCCGGATCAGCGAGAAGCCCGCGAACCATCGCCTCGGTGATAACGCCGGTTCCGACAAATCCGATGCTTTTGATGTTCACCTGATCACTCCTTAGCTCTAAGCGGTCCAGCGCGACATCCATTATGGCGGCGACAGGTGAGGAGCGGAAGCCCTGCTCCGTAAGATCGGGGGAACGGATTGACCGGTTAGGCCGATCTTTCCAGTCTGACGGCGCCTTTGCGTTGTGGCGCGATGCGCTCGCAGCGGCGGGGCGCATTCATGCCGTCATCGACAATGCCGCATTCGCATCTACGCCCGGGGGACAGCTGGGCCTGAGCTAATCTAAGGGCGCGACGCATCGCCTGGGCGATGATCCCGCTTTCGTTTGGTACGCCATATGTTTACAAGCGGAAGGTGTAAAGATTCGATCGAACGGAGGCATTGATCTTGCATATCGTGCGTCGCGCGCTGTTGGGGTCTCTATGGGGCCTGATCGGCTGGAAACCTTCTTTCGCTATCGACACCAGCCCGGAAGCAATCACCCGGGAGGAGGCGTCGTCGGTGACACCCCGCCATGTTCTCTGTTTTCTCGGGAGAGATCGCGACCTCAGCCGCTTGTCCCAAGCGGCGGCCAAAGCGATCGGTGATTTCGCCACCGGCTTCAGCGTCGATGAGGATTATTCGCAGGCAGAGCCGGATGACCGCATGAACCGGTCATTCGACGTCTGCTGGGATCGGGTCGAGCCCGATGCCTGGAACGAGACGGACGAGAAAGCCGTCGCCGATCATCAATCCGTCCTCTACGTCCTCGGGCCGAGCATGACGCAGGCAGACACCGTCAAGGTGTCGATGACGGCGCTGCGTCTCGTCGAGCGGCTGATCGAGGCGGGAGCGGTTGCCGTCAAGGGCGAAAGCGCCGGCATCGCACATGGGCTCGAT
Source organism: Rhizobium sp. L9 (assembly GCF_002531885.1). Classification (NCBI taxonomy): domain Bacteria; kingdom Pseudomonadati; phylum Pseudomonadota; class Alphaproteobacteria; order Hyphomicrobiales; family Rhizobiaceae; genus Rhizobium; species Rhizobium sp. L9. The sequence goes on from NZ_NWSZ01000029.1 coordinate 66,515, forward strand.
CGATGGAGAGTGCTGATCGGCCGAGGCGCCGAAGCGCAGAATGCCGGCGATCCGCTCGCCCAGCAGCGCATCGGGCGGCTGGCTTTCGCGAAGCGGCCGCTCTCGGCGCGTGGTTATCTGGAAAGCGTCGGCTTCCATCTGGTGGGGCTGCCGGAGGTCTATGTGCCGGAGACATCAGGCAGCGAAAGCCAGGTCGTTGCCATTATGGATGCAGTTGCCGACGAGATCGGCAAGCAGGGTCTCGAGCCGACGCTCAAAGCGCGGAGCGCAAGCCTCTCCTTCGATTCCAGCTATGACGTGGATGAGTTCAAGTTCAATCCCTACGGCATCGTCAAGCTCGCGGGGTGAACCGGCTCGATCTCGGGGTAATCGCCCTGCGACAGGGCGAAGCGCTGGATCGCCTTTGCAGCGACGCGCTCATATGCATGTCATTCAATCGTTCTGCTGTTCGAATGTCTTGGCAAGCTCTCCATAGTGGCGCGCTGATCCCGCATTCTTCTCGGCCGAAGGAGGCCGGCCAAGGCGGCGCGCAATGCATCATTGTCGTCATGACGGCAAGCGACCGGGGACCTGATAATCCACCGACCACGAACATTCAGTCTAGTTGTAACTGATCGTGTCGCTCACGCGCGGGCGATTGAAGAAATGGTGGTCGAAGCTGTAGCCGTTCTGTCCGGTGAAGTTCGAGAAAAACGCCGACACTGGTGTCGTCAATGTGTATTGCACCCGCGTCAGCACCACCTGGACGCCCGTCTCCTGGATCTTCGCCGGTATGTCGATCGCGCTTGTCGTCCCGGAAGCAAGCGATGAGGTGTTGAACGCGGCGGACCAGTTGACGGTCGCCTTGCCGCTATTGTCGACATCATTGACCGTGACCGTAATCGTCAGCCCGGTGGTCTCATAGGGCTGGAGGATGAAGCTCGCGCCTGAAAGAAGCTTGGTGACGTCGGTCTTCGCCCAGGTGCTCTGCTGCGCGATCATATCGCCTGCACTGGAAGCGATCTCGTCTATCTTGCGGCTGACGGTGAGGGCATGGCCAAGATCGACGGTGCCGAACAGCAGCACGATCAGGATCGGCAGCACCAATGCGAATTCCACGCCCGAAGCGGCCGTGCGGTCGCAGGCGAGGCGACCGATGCAGGATCGGGCGAGGCTGAGAAGGGGGAGGTTCCGTTTCATGATCATCTCAGAAGGGCTCATTGCGAAACAGAGCGGAGGACCCAAGGAGATAGCGGCCGTCCGAAAGCTTGGCGCTCGACAGGCTGAAGAAATTGACCGAGGCTTCCCATGGCAGAAACGCCTGTACCAGAATGTAGTCGCTGCCCTTGCCGATATCATAGGTCTCGGTGACGGCGAGCTTGCCGCTGTCGTCGATGGGATCGGTGCTGGTTGCGGACGACAGGTCGGAGAGCACGCTGACCTTGACGACGAGACCGCTGGAACAGCTGAAAGCCAAAAGCATGTCGTCGCAGATCTTGGCCTTGAAGCTATTCAATGTGATCTTCGATGACGCCACCTCGCCGGTGCGGATCATCCGGGAGATTTTATGAACGGAAGCGTCCAGCGAGGAGTTGACGAAGAACATCAGTGACACTTCGATGATGCCGAAGATCATGATGAAGAGCGGCAGGGCCAGGATCGCGAATTCGATCGCAGCCACCCCCTTGCGATCGCCGAGCAGGCGGCGAAGCAGGGCAAAGCGGTTTCTTGCGGTCATTGGGTCAGCCGGACGGAAGAGAGATATTGAGTGAAGAGCGTCGACAGGCCCGCTGTGATTTCCGTCGACGACGATGCCGATATGAACAGGCTCTTCGACGATGCGCAGTCGGCAAGTGCGTAGGGAATATAATCGCGTCTCGAAATGCTGGTCGACACGCCGCTGTCCATGGTGCCGCCCCAGGTGCTCTTCCAGTTGGCGCTCGCCATGGTCGAGCCGACGGTTGCGTTATAGCCCCAGTCCGTGGTGATTGGCAGATATTCGGTGTAGAGCACGGCCATCGTGTTTGACTGGTTCTTCAGATAGTCGCACCAAGCGGGATTGAGGGGCGCTACCTTGGGCCAGTATTTTGAGCCATTCGTCACCCATTCGCGCTGTGATTGGACGCCGTCCGTCAGCAGGAGAACTAGCTTGAGCGGCGAGCCCGAGGAGGTCCCGTCCCCTCCGGCGCCGACTTTCTTTTTGAGCGTCGGAAGAGAAACGTCGAAATAAGTGGCGGCCTTCGAGGTCGCGCTGGTGAGGCCGTAGCTGCTGTCGGCGAGGCGGGCGCGCGCCGTATCCGTGCTCAGCGTCGGTGCCAGAACCTCCGAAAGCGTATCCCCCAGACTGTATAATCCGACCTTGATGCGTTCATGATTCTCGTCGGATTCGTCGATCATGTCGAGCACTTCGCGCACGGCGTCGCCGGCGACATCGGCGCGCAGCTTTATCTTCTTTTCCTTGCTGTAGTCATAATTGGTCGCGTATGTCGTCTTGCCGATGGTGTGCGAATCACCCGTGTGGCAGGCGAACTGGCATTTGATGCCGGTATACATGGTCGACTGACCTGACGTCGTTGCCGCCAGCAGCATCGACGGCGAGGTGTCGATGACGATATAGACATTGAGATAGGACGTGGCGGGGCCTTTGACGGCGCTTGCCACGCTGACGGGGACGGTCTCGATGTTGGCGATCTTCATGAATGTCGTCGGAACGGTGCCGTTCGCCGTGGCCGTAATGTTGTGGTTCACGGTATCGATGTCGATATCGCTGAGCGTGTAGCTGTTGTCCACCTGTGCATGGAACCAGTCGGAAACCTTCTCCTTGAGAGCGTCGGTGTCCTCGGTGTTGTTGATCTGCTTGACCGCTGCGATCAGGGCCGCGTCGAGATCGCTCTGCATCCTCTGTCGAACATTATAGCTGCGAATATAGTCGAAGCTCGCGCCGACGGCGACGAGCATCGGTACGAGGCTAAGGGCGACGACGATCGCGACGTTGCCGCCTCTGTCACTTTTGAGACTGCGGAGGGCGCTCGTAATTCGAGCAAGCGAGTATGAAAGAGCCAACAAAACACACCATGACGCAAGACAAAAAATAGCAAAAGAAAGATGTATCTTGAAAACTTGAGCGTTTGTTAATTTCCCAATTTCCGGTAGAAGATGCACCGTCGGCACACCGTTTGCTGCGCTTATTGGACATGGTTGCGAATTATGGATATTCGCTACGCTGTCGGCGAATGCGGAGGAGCCTCTCCCAGCGCTGCATCAGCAGGTCGTGCAGGCGTCTTTGAACCTCTTGCGAAAACATGGTCCTGTTGTTGAAAAAGTCTCCTACCACAGCAATCCAGCCTTCCGACATCTGGGTCGGCATGGCCTGCGACTGGGCGCTGACTTCACCGTTCTTGGCCTCGATCATCTCCAATCCGAGCTTGCCGCAATGATCGAGCCCGCCGACGTCGGTGCGAAACGGCAGCGATCCCTTGAACCGGCTGAACGCGACCTGATTGTCGCGGTCGAGCACCATGCGGGCGGAGGCTTCCCGTGTTTCGACAGTGCCGTCCCGATGATCGACTTGCCGGGAACGAGGCTGCAATCGAAATCCTCGCCGACGCTGTAGCCGCGCGCCGCAAGCTCGCCCTTGCCCAGTCGCCCGCCGGCTACGCGTCCCAAGCTGTCCCGCTGAAACCCTGTAAGTCTTCCGGCAACAAAAATGAAAGACCGAGCGGACGGGATTTTGCCGACGAGACTATCCACTTTGCGCGCGGACGATCCGTATCGCGCGCCGAAAATTGCAGCGCCGCCACAGACGGAGCGATCTCTTAATTTTCTGACCGCAGTGTTCCGGGTCGAGCGACGTGCTTGATGTAGCGGATCCGCGCCCCTCAAATGACTTGGGCGGCTTTCTTGGAAGAAAACTCAGCCGGTGGATGAGATATCCGGTTGTTACTCATGGTGAGTAAACGCATGACGAAGTCCTCGTTCCAGTCGCCTCGGCAGCCCACTCTTCTTATGCAAGATGGAGAGGGCGAGGGAAAAGGAATGCAACATCAGGACGTCGCAATCGACCGGAAAGCGCTTCTCGACGCTTTGCTGGGGCCATTTCCGCTTCCGCTTTTTTACAAGAACCCGCAAGGCCACTATCTCGGCTGCAACAAGGCATTCGAAGATTTTTCCGGCTACCGACGTGAAGAGATCATCGGGAAAACCGATTTCGATCTAACTTCGAACCATCTGCCTGAACTCCATTTCGTCGATAACGCGGCGCACCGCGAGAGAGGCGGAGCCCAGCACTCCGAACGAAAGATGCTCGCCGCGAACGGTGCGGTACGGGACGTCGTTTTCAACAAGGCGGTGTTGCCAGGAGAAAACGGTGCTCCGGCCGGCCTGATCGGCGCCCCTGTCGATATTACCGAGCACAAGCAGGCGGAGCAGGAGCTCAGGAAGGCGCTCGAATTCGCGGAAGGTATCCTCACCGCCATCCCGGATGTTCTGTTCGAGGTGGATGAGGACGGCCGCTATCTCCAGGTCTGGACAAGAAACCCGGAACTGCTGGCCCAGCAGAAGGAGATGCTGCTCGGCAAGACGGTCAACGAGATTCTTGCGCCGGAGCAGGCAGCTATCGCGATGGAGGCTCTTCGCACGGCCGGCCAGGAGGGAGTTGCCTACGGCCGATGCATCTGCATCGCCCTGCCGAGCGGCGAAACGCGGTGGTTCGAGCTTTCCGTAGCGAGACGACCGAGCGCCGATCCGACCACTGCCACCACGCTCCTGGCATTCTCGCGAGATATCACTGAGCGAAGACGGGCTGAAGACGCCATCAATTCCGTGCGGACGCAGCTGCTCAGCGTGCTTCAAACCATGCCCGACATGATCTGGGTCAAGGACATGGATGGATTCTATCTCCTGTGCAACCACACCTTCGAGCGGCTGACCGGATTGACGGAAGCCGAGGTTGTCGGAAAGACGGATTTCGATCTGTTCGGTATCGAAAGGGCTCGATTCTTTCTGGAATCGGACAAGGCGACGATCAAGGCTGGCGAGTGCATCTTCAGCGATGAGGAGTGGGTGGTTTCGCAGGAGAATGGCCAATCCATTCTTCTTGAAACACGCAAGGTGCCGGTCATGGATGCGGCCGGAGAGGTCGTCGGGGTTCTTGGCGTGGCGCGTGATGTGACGGAGCTGAATGCCTCACGCCAGAAGATCCACCAGATGGCCTTCTATGACCCCCTGACCTCGCTGCCGAACCGGTCGCTGTTCAACGATCGGCTGCGGCAGATGATCACCTCGGCCGGATCGCGGGGCCAGCGGGCAGGCGTGATACTGATCGACATCGATCATTTCAAGGTGATCAACGACACGATGGGCCATCCCGTCGGCGACGATCTGCTCTGTCAGGCCGCCGCGCGCCTCAATGCGAGCGTGCGCGATTACGACACTGTCGCCCGTCTGGGCGGCGACGAGTTTGCCATCTTGCTGCCCGATCTCAGGCAAGGCGACGATCTCGGCCGCATCGCCAGCAACATTCTCGAGAAGTTCAAGGATGGCTTCCTGCTGGATGGCAAGGAGGTTTTCATTTCCTGCAGTGTCGGCATTGCGCTCTATCCTGCTGACAGCGCCGACGCCAATGACCTGGTCAAATACGCCGATTCGGCGATGTATCTCGCCAAGCGTTCGGGGCGAAATAATTTTCGCTTCTATTCCAAGGACCTGACGGCGAATGCCGAGGAACGCATGCGGCTGGAATCGGAATTGCGGCGAGCGATCGAGCGCGAAGAGCTGGAACTGCACTACCAGCCGAAGGTGCTTCTGGACAGCGGCGCGATGGTCGGATCCGAAGCCTTGCTAAGATGGCGTCACGCCGAGATGGGGATGATCCCTCCCGACCGGTTCATTCCGGTCGCAGAGGATACGGGCCTGATCGTCGAGCTTGGGCGATGGGTGCTGGGCGAAGCCTGCCAGACCGCGGTCGAATTGAATGCCGGCAGCCAGGCGCCGCACAAGGTGGCGGTCAACTTGTCGGGCAAACAATTCCAATCCGCCGGATTGGTAAAGTCGATCGCCGAGATTCTCGGAGAGACCGGTTGCCGCGCCGAATGGATCGAAATTGAAATCACCGAAAGCCTTCTCCTCGATCAGAAGGACGAGACGCTGCAGACGCTCTCTGAACTTCGCAGCATGGGATTTTCGATCGCCATCGACGATTTCGGCACCGGCTATTCGGCGCTGAATTATCTGGCGCGCTTTCCGATCGACACACTGAAGATCGACCGGTCCTTCATCAACAGCGCCGACAGGCGCAATGAAGAACTGGTGAAGGCGATCCTCTCGATCGCGCGCTGTCTCGGCCAGAATGTCGTGGCGGAAGGGGTCGAGACCGCCGAGCAGGCTGCCTTTCTCGCCGCAAACGGATGCGGCTCGGCGCAAGGGTTCCTTTACAGCAAGGCAGTGCCGAAAGCGGATATCATCGCTCTCAGACTGCGCTCTCCGGTCGGCGGCTCCAGCCCGAGCGAGATGTGGCCTCGCGGGTGAGCGAGCCCGTCTCTCACCTGCCGCGTCGAAGCACGCGCGTGCTATTGCCCGATATCACGCTGTCTGACGAAGGGTTGCGATAACGCGGTCGCCCATGGAGGCACAGCGGGCGCCGTCGAAGGGGAACAGCGCCGAGAATGCGCCGGAGAGCTGTTTCTCGATCGATTGGCGCATCAGCTTGCGCGCCCGATGCAGCCGGGTCTTGGCGGTTTCGGGTTTGATGCCGAGAAAGGATGCGGCCTCCTCCGTGCTCATGCCCTCGACCTCGCGAAGCACGAAGATGGCGCGAAATTCGTCCGGAAGTCCGTCGACGGCCTGTTCGAGAAGATGCCGCGCCTGGCTTCGCGACAGTTCACTTTCCGGATCCGTTGCGGAGAGCGAGGAAGGAAACGGGAGGACTTCGCCGCCCCCCGATGTCGTCTGCATGTCGATTTCCTCAAGCCCGGTGGTGCTCTTTCGTGCGCGCACGCGGCCCAGCGCCTCGTTTAGCGTTATCCGGGTCAGCCATGTCGAAAGCGCGGCCTCGCCGCGGAATGTCGCCAGATTGGTGAAGGCCTTGACATAGGCGGCCTGCACGACGTCTTCCGCTTCCCAATCGCTGCGGATAATGGCGCGCGCGGTGCGGAACAGGCGCTGGTTGTGACGCTGGACAATGGCGCGGATGGCAGGCTCGTCACCCTGCTTTGCAAGGGACACGAGCTCGGCATCGGCGAGTGCTGATATATTCTGCCGGCGTTGCGCGACCGGGACGGCAATGGCTGTCATGCAAGTCTCCGCATTGCTTTCGATCGGAGCCCGGCCTTACGGCCGGACGTCCAGTTTGCCCGTCATGGCGGGATGAAAACGGCAATAGAAATCGACCGCTCCCGCCCGGCCGACCGTCATCCGCGCTTCCGATTTCGGCGGCAGATCGACATGGAAGCTCTTGTCGCGAGCTGTCGCCGTATGCCGGAATATATCATTGTTTCGCCAGACGATCACATCGCCGACATGCAGCTCGGCAGGCGGCGCGCCGAATTTCATGCCTGCGATGGTGACCTGATATTCCGCCGCTGAGGCGACTCCGCTGCCTGGCCAGAGCAGCACCAACAACAGCGGCAGCAATTTCATCAGCGATCCCATCGCGACCCTACTTGATCATCGAAGCGAGATGCTCGGCATGCGTCTGGTGTTGCTTGAACAGGGTAAGGCCCGTTTCCAGCAGCGATTTCAGCTCCTTGTTCTGAGCCGAAGGGATCAGCACCTTGGCAAGGGCATCGTTGACCGACTTGTGATAAGCGACTTCGTTTTCGACATAGGCATTGTCGAAGGCAGCGCCGTCGAGGGCGTCAAGCGTCTTCAGTTCCTTGCTCGCCTGGGCCGAGAGCGACTGGCTGATCTTGTTGTCCTCAGGCGTCACCTTCAGCTTCTTGACAAGGGCGAGCGCCTGGTCGTTGACGGCCTTGTGGTCGCGCTCCATGGTTTTGGCGAATTCGATGACCTCCGCATTCTTGCTCTTCTTCAACGCCTGCTCCGCGGCGGTGACATCGATCTGCCCCGCCGTATAGGCGATGTGGGCGATCTGAGGATCGGTCGGCTTGGCGTCGGCGGCGATTGAGGCGGTGCCGAGCGACGCCGCGATGAAGGTTGCGCCGAGAATTCGTTTCAACATGATCTGTCTCCTTATGTCGGATGGAAGCGAGCATTGGATGCAGATCGCTCGAAAAGGTTCCCGGAAATTTTCGAAGCGGGAAATGGTTGCCGGCCGCTTCAGTCTTCGCCGATGAAACGCTGAAGCACGATCGCATGATTGTAGGCTTGGTCTTTCGCCGCATAGAGAAGCGTGGCATCCGATTGCCCGATCCGGCGTTCGAGCTCCTCTACGGCTGATGAGTTCTTTTTGAGCTCGTCCCGGTAGCGGCGTTGAAATTCGTTCCATTTGGCTGGGTCATGGCCGAACCATCGGCGCAGCGCCGGGCTCGGCGCGATGTCCTTCAGCCAGACGTCGACGGCCGCTTCCTGCTTCTTCAAGCCGCGCGGCCACAGCCTGTCGACCAGAATACGCGTACCGTCCCGGTCTTCTTTCGGCTCGTAGATTCGTTTGATGTGCAAGGCCATTTGCTCATCCGCTATGAAGGTAATTCCGAACGAATACGCGGATGAGGGATGTGGTTCCACTCACCGTCCGTGGTTTCACTTAGTCACGCTAAAGGGGCCTCCAAGCTGTCATAATTGCTTTAGTGCGGAAGTGTCGTCGTTCGGTCATCTCCCGCCGTGATTTGACTGAGCAAGAGGAGGAGGAGATTGGGGGCGCCTGTAGGAGGCAGCTGCCAGTTGACAAGCGTCAGAGGCCCAAGTCGAATGGGACCCTTTTCAAGTAGGTAAGTCAGCGCGAGACGGGCGCGTCATCTCGCATCAGGCCAAGCGACTTCAGGTCCTCCCACAGTTCGCGAGGGATATGTCTGTCCCGCGCGCGGTCGTTTGACGCCACCTGGTCAATCGACTGGCCACCCGGGATGACGGAAACGACAGCCGGGTGGAAGAATGGAAAGTTGAGAGCCGCGTCTGAGAGAGCGACATTGTATTTCAAGCAGACGTGCTCGATGCGCCGGACTTTGTCGAGGATGTGTGACGGGGCGTCAGAGTAATTATATTGCGCGCCGGCGACCGGGCCTGTCGCCAATATGCCGGAATTATATGGCCCGCCGAGCACGATGCCGATATTGCGGGCTACGCACATGGGAAGAAAGGTTTCCAACGCCTCCTGCTCGAGCAGAGTGTAGCGTCCGGCAAGCAAAAACAGGTCGAAGTCGCCACGCTCGGCAAGCGCCTGACACATCTCCCACTCGTTTATTCCGCCGCCGATGGCCTTCACCACTCCTTGGTCGCGGAGTGAGGTCATGGCCTGATAACCACCGCTCATGAATTGCTCGAGATAATGGTCGCAGGCCGCCTTGGTGCCGTGATTGAAGACATCCAGGTCGTGCACGAACAGAATATCGAAGCTGTCGAGCCCGGTGCGCTCGAAGGACGCTTCGAAAGATCGCATGACGCCATCGTAGCTGTAGTCAAAAACCTCTCGGCGACTGGGCGTATCGAAGAATTTGCCGATGCCGGTCCGCTGTTCGGGTTGGCAGACCTTGAGGAGCCTGCCGACTTTTGTCGACACGACGTAGTCTTTACGCTGCTTCGTTGCGAGGAAGCGGCCAACCCGCCTCTCGGCGAGGCCAAGCCCATAGAGCGGCGCGGTGTCGAAGTAGCGGATGCCGTGTTGCCAGGCCGCATCTAAAACCGCTGCCGCCTCCTCATCTGTTATCGCCCGATAAAGATTGCCGAGTGGTGCGGTGCCGAACCCGAGTTCGGTAAAGGTAAGCCCGCCGTCTCCCCTGCGGTCCCAATGTCGCGTCTTCATGTCAGCTATCCGCATCCCATATTCGTTTGCCGCTCGTGCTCGACACTGCAGTCTAACCAATAACGCTTCCGGGTGGAATCGGAGCTAAAACGAGGAACCTTGGCCTGCGATGGCCCGGGGCAAGGGCGCCAACCCAGCAAGGATCCGTAGAGGAGCGTGATATCTGGTGCATCAGCCGGTGAATAGGGCATCCAGCTGCCCGATTTAACGAAGCCCAAACCACTATTGTGTATGACAGGGTTGTTACATGGTTTGGAAGGTGGACCCAACGCGGTGAATGGCATCTGGACGCAATTTGGTGGCAACCTTTCCTTCGTGTCTCTGGCGATGTCGCTCTGGGCGCTCTTTTCGATCCAGTTTCAGCGCCGTTCCTTCAGGCAGGAGAAGATCGCCTTCGGGATAATAGCTGGCGGCGCCTCCATCGGATCCATACTGCTTGCGATCGAATTCCATCCTGGCATCTATATCGACCTGCGTTTTTCGCCGCTTGCATTGGCCGGTATGTTCGGGGGGCCGATTGCGGCGGCTTTTGCTGCGTCGCTGGCGATCGTCTTTCGCTTTGCTGTCGGCGGCACGGCGATGGTCGACGGGATTATCACAATTGCATTCGCAACCGGCATCGGCGTGGCCGGCCATTTCTGGACCCGCAAGAGATCTCCTGGCTTCACGGATGTTGTTCTGCTGGGCGTTGCCCTTGGCGCGATACTGGTTGCAGCGATGGCCCTGCTTCCCACTCTCGTGACCGCCCATGTTCTGGCCGGAGTGGGCTTTCCCCTGACGGCCTTGAATTGTCTGGCGACCGTGATCGGTGGCTTTGTGCTCCTGAAGACGCAGCAATGGGAACTCGAACGAAGCATCCTGGTGACGGCATTTTCGCAATCGCCGGACTATCTCTACGTGAAGGACCGAAACAGCCGGTTCATTACCGTCAATGAAAACATGACGCGCCTCTTCCGTTTCAGAACGACGGCGGAGATGACCGGATTGTCGGATTTCAATCTGATGTCGCAGCCGCTCGCTGAGGAATTGTATCATCTCGAGCAGCAGGTGATGGAGACAGGGACGCCGCTGATCGACTCCAACGAGCGGATCGAAGGCCGCTTCCTGCTTGCTTCCAAGGTGCCGGTGCGGGACAAGCAGGGACGGATCATCGGTCTTGCGGGCGTAACGCGTGACGTAACGGAGCGCACAGCGCTGGAGCGGGAGCTGCGCGAAAGCAAGAAGCTGTTGTCGCATGCGATGGCGAACATGTCGGACGGCATCGCCATGTATGACAGCAAAGGCTTTCTTCTCTTTTGCAACGATCAATACCGTGACGCCTTTCCGCTCTCCGGGGCTGCCCGTGTCGTTGGCGCGCATATCAGCGACATCCTGCGCCGCGTCGTCGAAACCGGCGAGCGGCCCGCTATCGCAGAGGGTAATGCGGAAGAGTGGATCAAGACCGCAGCCGCTTCCCTGCACAGCAATAAGGATGAGGAAATTCAGCTTCACAACGGTGATTGGCGCAGCATCCGCACAAGGATTGCCGGAGATGGCACGGCGATGGCCGTCGTCTCGGACATCACGGCGACGAAACAGGCGGAGATCGCGCTGAGGCTGTCGGCGGAGCAATTGAAGAATCTTGCCGAGACCGATGGGCTCACCGGCATTGTCAATCGCCGCGCTTTCGACGAAGCCTTCGCACGTGAGACGGCGGGCAGCGCCAGGAAAAATACGCCATTCAGCCTGCTGATGGTCGATATCGACCGCTTCAAAGCCTATAATGATACCTATGGCCATCCCGCCGGCGACCAATGCCTGCGCGTCGTCAGCAAGTGTCTGCGCCAGTCCGTCAGTCGGCCGGCGGACATCGTCGCGCGCTATGGCGGAGAGGAATTCGCCGTGTTTCTTCCCGACACCAGCGCCAAGGGAGCGATGATCGTCGCCGAACAATTCGCGCGTCGCCTAGCCCAGGAGAATATCATTCATTCCGGCAGCGAGTTCGGGCGGGTCACCGCCAGCATCGGCATATCCTGCGCCACAGGCGCGACCCTGCGGACCAGCCCGAACCGGCTTTTGGCAGAGGCCGACGCCGCGCTCTATGAGGCCAAGACGCAAGGTCGCAACCGTATTCTGGCGCATTCCCGCGAGAACGGGCATGCCCTGAAGGAAACCGGTTAGAAGCACGCGCTTCAGCTCTCTCGATAGGTTTCTTCTATCGAGTCATCATGCGTACGCCCTTGATGTTTAGCGCCCTTCATCAATACAGGGCGCATGGACACAAAATTCATTGGGAAGAAATCGGCGGCAGCCGGCGGCTGGGGCGCTCTGAAAAGCTGCGGCAAGCAATTGCTGCAAAGCGGAATGCCGGTCTCGGGGGCGCGGACGATGCTGAAGGCGAACCAGCCGGACGGCTTCGATTGCCCGGGCTGCGCCTGGGGCGATCCGGAACACGGATCGTCGTTCGAATTCTGTGAGAACGGCGTGAAGGCCGTCGCATGGGAGGCCACGGAAAAGCGGGCGACACCCGCCTTCTTCGCGGCGAACACGGTCTCTGAGCTTCGCCGGCTGTCGGGTTACGAGCTGGAGCTCAATGGCCGCCTCACCCATCCGATGCGTTACGATGCTGCGAGCGACCGGTACCTGCCGGTGGCGTGGGAGGATGCATTTGCCGAGATCGGCAGCATTCTGAAGGGCCTCGATAATCCCAATCGGGCGGAGTTCTATACGTCCGGCCGCGCCAGCAACGAGGCTGCCTTCCTCTATCAGCTGTTCGTGCGCATCTACGGCACCAACAACTTTCCCGATTGTTCCAACATGTGTCACGAGGCAAGTGGAATCGCCCTGAACCAGGCGGTAGGTGCCGGCAAGGGCACCGTGCTTCTGGAGGACTTCGAGGAGGCCGATGCGATCTTCGTGATCGGCCAGAACCCCGGCACCAATCATCCCCGAATGCTCGGCGATCTGCGCCGGGCGGCAATGCGCGGAGCGCGGGTCGTCGTCTTCAATCCGGTCCGCGAGCGCGGGCTGGAGCGTTTCTCCGATCCGCAGGACAAGATCGAGATGCTGCGCGGCGGCTCGACCGACATTGCCAGCCTTTATCTGCAGCCGCAGCTCGGTGGCGATATGGCCGCGGTGCGTGGAATGGCAAAGGCGGTGCTGGCCGCGGAAGACGCTGCGATTGCCGCCGGTCTGCCGCCCGTTCTCGATCACGCGTTCCTGGCCGACCATTGCGCCGGTTTTGCGCAATTCCGGGCGGCGGTCGAGGCGACGGCCTGGGCAGATATCGAGGACCAGTCAGGACTGAGCCGTGAGGAGATTGAACGGGCGGCCGAGGTCTATATCAGGGCTGAACGGGTCATCTGCACCTGGGCAATGGGTGTGACCCAGCATCTGCATTCGGTGGCGACGATCCGCGAGATCGCCAACTTCATGTTCCTGCGCGGCAATATCGGCAAGCCGGGCGCCGGCCTCTGCCCGGTTCGCGGCCATTCCAATGTGCAGGGCGACCGCACCGTCGGCATCAACGAAAAGCCGTCGGACGATTTCCTCGATGCGCTGGAGAAACATTTCGGCTTTGCCGTCCCCCGCAACCATGGCCACAATGTCCTTGCCGCAATCGGGGCGATGCTTGATGGCTCGGCCGAAGCTTTCATCGGCCTTGGCGGCAATTTCGCCCGCGCCACGCCCGACAGCGCGCTGGTCGAAAAGGCGCTGCGGCGGCTGAAACTGACGGTGCACATCGCCACCAAGCCGAACCATTCGCATCTGATGCCCGGCGAGGCGTCCTTCATTCTGCCCTGCCTCGGCCGCACCGAGATGGACCTGAACGCTGCCGGCAGTGGCCAGCTCGTCAGTGTCGAAGATTCGATGAGCATGGTGCATGGATCCGCCGGCATCAACCGGCCGGCCTCGCCGCATCTCCTCTCGGAAGTCGCCATCATTGCCGGCATTGCGCAGGCGACGGTCGGCTCCTCCGTGGTCGACTGGGCGGAACTCGCCAACGACTACGACCGCATCCGCGATCATATCGCGGCGACCATTCCCGGCTTTGAAAACTACAATGCCCGCCTGCGCAAGCCGCGCGGTTTCCATCTGCGCAACTCGGCCGCCCATCGGGAGTGGCAGACGCCGGCAGGCAGGGCAGCATTTTCTTGCCCGGCGCTTCCAGAGGAGACCGTGCATCAGCGTGCGCGAAGAGGCGAGGGGCGTTTCGCTCTGCAGACGTTCCGGTCGCACGACCAATACAATACGACTGTCTACGGTCTGGATGACCGATATCGCGGTGTCTACGGAGAGCGGCAGGTCATCTTCATTCATCCGGCGGATCTGAAGGCGATGAATGCCGAGGCCGGTGACCGTGTCGACGTGATCGGCGAGCACGATGACGGTATCGAGCGTATCGCGCGGGATTTCCGCTTCGTGCCCTATGATATTCCGCGGGGCAGCATTGCCGGCTATTACCCTGAGCTGAACGTGCTCGTGCCGCTTGGCAGCGCCGGCGAGGAAAGCGATACGCCGACCTCGAAATCGATCATGGTTTCCTTGCGCAAGCGAGACGCCACGTGAGCAACGAGGCTATCGGCGCCGACCGTTTTCTTGCCCTTGTAGCTGCGGCGCAGGATAGGGACCTCCGACTGACCTCCTTGCAGGCCGGTCTGCTCGTCGCTGCCGAGCTCGGGATCGCGTCCGACAGCCGCTCCTTTGCGCGCATGCTGGGGATCGCGCATGCCCTTGTGTTGCGGGACCTCAGCGCGCTGGCGGAGCGTGATGATATGCTTCAAGTCGTCAATCGGGATCCGAGGACAATGCGAGTGCACTACCGATTGGCTAAGCCCTAAAAACCGAAAGCGCAAAGAGCGAAGCTGAAAGATTGCGGTGCGCTTCAGCTGCAAGTTACCGGCGGCTCATGCGCTTTCTCGTTTCGGACGGGTATTCGCCATAGGTTGCCTTGTAGACCGCAGAAAAGCGGCCGAAATGAAAGAATCCCCATTTGAGGCAGATGGCCTTCATCGTCTCCGTGCACTCGGGATCGATCAGATCCTGCCGTGCGGCGCGCAGACGAAGCGTCAGCAGATAAGCGGCGGGGGACGTTCCCTTGAATGCGCGAAAACCGGTTTCGAGGGCTCTGCAGGAGACGCCGGCCGCTTCCGCCACCTTTGGCATGGTGATCGGCTGATCGATATTGGCCTGCATGAACTCGATCGCTCTGCGCACATGCCTCGGAGCGATAAGGGCGGCGCCTTTGTCAAGGAAATGCGACAGCCGGTGTGGCACCATGCGCACGACGAGATCGGCGAGCGCCTGGGTCATGTGAGCCATAGCGATCGGCGACTGCAGCAGGGGACCGTCGTCGCGCATCCCTGAAATGATCGTTTCGGTGAGGTTGCCGATGGTCCGTCCGGCCGGCGTCGACAGATCCAGTTCGGGCAGAAGGTCGAGCGAGCCGCTGAACGGCATTTCGAACGTCTGGCCGATCGTCTGGAGGATGACGGGCCAGTTGATCAGCAGTTCGTCGATGACGTTGCCTTGCCCGTGCATGAGAACGCTGTCGGGTTCGAAATTATTGTAGAGAAGCAGTTTGCCTTGCCCGGCCTCGGCCTTGCGCGTCCCATAGGTGACTCCCATGCCGCCACGGCGCGGCACGACGAGCGACAGATACTCCGCCGTGCTGACAGTCGGCTCGATGTTGAATTGGAACTCCGCCTCATGATAGCCCGTCAGCAGGACGGCGCTCTCGGCCACCGAAAAATCCAATCCCCAATGAAAGTCCTTGGCGCGGCCGACAGGCTCGGCATCAAACGCGCCGAAAGCGCCGCCGAGGGTTTCCACCATATTGTCGAAAGACGAACCGTGGAATCGGAAGGAGAATGGCTGGGCGCTGTTTTCCGTCATGCTCTCCTCCTTATTTCATTTGACGTCGCGCATAACGCGACACTTCGGCCACTTGGATCAGAATGAAGTACGTCCCTCTTTTTGTTCGCACGTCGCCGAGCGTCATCTTTCTCCTCACCCTTGCCAGGGCATGACGGACGAGGTTTGGCTGTATATTAGCGGATAAAAAGCCAGAGCGCAGTAAGCGGCAGCCAGACGGGCAAGTTTCAACCTGATCCAGGTGCCGGTATTGCTGGCCGGGGCAAGCCGATCCAGGCAGAGCTCGCGCGTGGCGGGCGTCGGCAACGCAGACCTTTTAAATGTTTTATCGATAATTCCCATCTGTCGGATTTTCCTGGCCAGTCGGCAGGAGCTGACAGAACCGGCTGCACTTGGCAAGGCCTTGGAACTGCTGCTTTGATGGTGATCCCGTGATGAAACGATTAGCCAGCGTGCGCATAGGGCACATTCAAGGCGCCATCCAAGAGTCGCCTGCCGAAGGTTCTGAAGTGGACCGCTCGAGATAGCCTTCGGCAGGCTGACAGGCAGTTGGCATACGCACGGGATGGAGTGCGTATGGATGTAATCCCCGTCCATCATATGGGGTGATCGATGGAGCGGTGGCTTTCAGACCGTAGACCATCATGGCCCCGGTCGGGCTTAGTTTAGTGTTCCCTGGCGATGGAGCAATTGGCGCGCGCCGATATTGTCGGTCAATCGGCTTTTCGTGACGCAGTCTGGACTGGTCCTGCGCAATATGTACAGGTTGACGCTTTCCGCGCCGCTTTTCGGGGCCGGGAATCAGATCTCCAGGTCCGACTCGCCGGCCCTTGGCGAAGCGCAGCGCAGCCGCCGATCTCGACGGCGTCGATACCTAACGAGCGAAATTCCTCGCCCCGCGCGCTGGCCGCCGCGTTGGTCGTGGCGAGCACCAGCTGTCGCCCTCCTCAAAGGTGCGTTCGCCGGTATTGAGATCCAGAAACTGACGCCATTTGGTGCCATTCCATGCTGAGCCATTTGAAGCCCAGCCTCTTCAGGGTCTGGCGCAGCGGTACGTCGGCGGTCGTGCGCTGAGAGTATTGTCGCCGAATGCCCGTCTTCGGCAGGTTTCCAGGCGGTTCCGCAGCCGCACCAGCCGCCATCTTCGTCCAGCAGGAGGACTTGCCGGCCGGCCTTGCCTGTCGCGCCATGACCGGCCTCGTGATTGCCCTTTTCGATGCCGGGTAGCGTCTCAACGGATGGCAGGCCTTTCTGGAGGCCGGTTTCGGGAGAATATGAGCCTGTCGCCAGGATCGCGCATCGGCGCCGACGGTCTCGATATTCGATAGGAGTTGAACCTGACGTCGACTCCGAGCTTTGTCAGTTGCCGCTCGTACTAGCCGATGAGGTCGAGGATCTGCCCCCTGGCGAGGCTGCATCCCGGCAAGCAGGAAATTGCCGCCAAGCCGGTTCGATGCTTCACGCTAGGATGACCCTGTGGCCTCGCCGGGCGACCGGCGAGCGCTAGTCTCGCCGGCCGGCCGGGAGAGGCCGCCTGCGGAGGTTCAGAGCGCGACCGAAAGGGTGTTATCGTGTCGGGAGGCCACCTCCTGCGAATTCACCATTGCGCCAGCGAGCTGGCGGAAGGTGACAAGGCCCAGTGTTTCCCCCGAAGGCGAAACCACCCTGGCATCATCGTCCGGTGTCGAAGCCAGCATTCGGAGGGCCTCTTCCACCGTCGTGCCCGATGCGATCGTCAAACCGCCCGGCGCCACCACGGTGTGCAGAGGTGTCATGACGGCCTCGACATGGATGACCCGGCCTCGGTTGACCTCCTTGACGAAGTTGGCGATGTAGTCGTCCGCAGGGCGCAGCACGATATCTTGGCTGGTGCCCTGCTGGATAACCTCGCCGTCGCGCAGGATCGCGATCTGGTCGCCCAGGCGCAAGGCCTCGTCGAGGTCGTGGGTGATGAAGACGATGGTCTTCTTGATCTCTTTCTGAATATCGAGAAGGACCGTCTGCATATCCGTGCGGATCAAGGGGTCGAGAGCCGAATAGGCCTCGTCCATCAAGAGAACCGGGGCATCATTGGAGAGCGCCCGCGCCAGGCCGACGCGTTGCTGCATGCCGCCGGAAAGCTGGTTGGGGTATTTTTGTTCGAAGCCCTTCAGGCCGACGCGCTCGATCCAGCGCATAGCGACGTCAACGGCTTTCGCGCGCTCCATACCCTGCACTTCGAGACCGAAAATGGTGTTGTCGAGGACGTTGCGGTGCGGCAGAAGCGCGAACTTCTGGAACACCATGGCGGTCTGCTGCCGCCGGAACGTCCGCAATTCGGTCTCGTTCATCTTCACGACATCGATGCCGTCGACCAGCACTTCGCCCGATGTCGGATCGATCAGCCGGTTGATGTGCCGGATGAGCGTCGATTTGCCCGATCCGGAAAGGCCCATGATGACCTGGATTCGGCCGGAGGGAATCTCGACATTGATATCCCTGAGCCCCAGCACGTGCCCATGTTTTGCGTTTAGCTCGGCTTTCGTCAGGCCCTTCTGCACCGCTTCGACATAAGCCGTGGGATTGGGGCCGAAGATCTTGTAGAGATTGCGGATTTTGATGCCGCCGAAACGATGCTCAGCCATGGACGGTCTCCCGATGCTTCTGGAGCCTTTTGCCATATGCCTGGCTGACCCGGTCGAAGATGATTGCGATGCCGACGATGGCAAGGCCGTTGAAAATGCCCAGCGTGAAGTATTGGTTGGCGATCGCCTTCAGCACCGGCTGGCCGAGGCCCTGAACGCCGATCATGGAAGCGATGACCACCATGGCGAGCGCCATCATGATCGTCTGGTTGATGCCGGCCATGATGGTGGGAAGCGCCAGCGGCAGCTGCACCTTGAAGAGCTTCTGCGACCTGGAGGTGCCGAAGGCATCTGCGGCCTCGAGCACGTCCTTGTCAACGAGCCGGATGCCGAGATCGGTCAGGCGGATCATCGGCGGGATGGCGTAGATGACAACGGCGATCAGGCCCGGCACCTTGCCGATACCCAAGAGCATGACGACGGGGATGAGGTAGACGAAGCTCGGCATGGTCTGCATGACGTCGAGGATCGGATTGACGACGCGCTGCAGCCGGTCGGAACGGGCCATCAGGATGCCGATCGGGATACCGATGGCGATGGAAAGAACCGTGCAGACGAAGATCATCGAGACCGTCCGCATCGTGTCGTCCCACATGTCGAAGTAGCCGATCAGCATCAGCGTCACCAGACAGCCGAGGACGATCTTCAAGCTGCGGCTCGCAAACCAGGCAATGACGAGGATGATCAGGGTAATGATCGGCCACGGCGTTTGCGTCATGAAGCGCTCGGCAGCGATGAGGAAATGCTGCAGCGGGACGAAGAGGCTTTCGATGCCGTCGCCGTAGCTGCGGGTAAATCCGCGAAAGCCGTCATCGATCGCTTTCTTCAGATTGCGAAGCGCGTCATCGTTCATGTGTGGGAATTTATAAAACCATTCCATCTCGTTCCCCTTTCGTCAAAGTGCCGCGGCAGTCTTTTTTGATTTTGTCGGCGCGTGAGAAGCGGTGCGCTTTCGCGCACCGCTATTTTGGCTCAGAGAGCAGCTTCGATCTTCTTGGCCGCCTCAGGCGAGACCCACTTGGTCCAGAGGTCCTTGTTTTCCTCCAGGAAGTGCTTGGCGCCGTCTTCGCCGGTTGCCTGGTTGTCGGTCATCCAGGCCATCAGCTTGTTGACCGTATCGTTGCTCCATGAACGCTTCTTCAGGTAGTCCATGACCTCGGGGCCGACCTTTTCAGAGAAAGGCTTGGCAACGAGAGTCACGACGTGATCGACCGGCCATGCCGCCGGCTTCGGATCGGGGCAGTCGGCAACCGTGATGCAGCGCTTCCACTCGGCAGCATTCTCCGGCACACCGGCTTCGAGCTTGACCATCTGATACTTGCCGAGCAGCGCGGTCGGCGCCCAGTAATAGCCGACCCAGCCTTCCTTGCGCTCGTAAGCCTTGGCGATCGAACCGTCGAGACCGGCGGCAGAGCCGGTGTCGACAAGGGTGAAGCCCGCCTTTTCGGCATCAAACGCCTTGTAGAGCTGCGAGGTGACGACCGTGCCGCCCCAGCCCTGCGGGCCGTTGACGATGGCGCCCTTCTTCGGATCTTCGGGATCTGGGAAGAGTTCCGGATGCTTCAGCGCATCGCCGATCGTTTTGATATCGGGATGGGCGTCGGCGAGATATTTCGGAATCCACCAGCCCTGTACGCCGCCATCCGGCAGCGGCGAGCCGACCTGAACGATGCGGCCTTCTTCCGTGCCCTTCTTGACGACGTCAGGAAGCAGGTCGATCCATGCTTCGGGCGCAATATCCGGCTGTCCCTTTTCGGCCATGGAGGTGATCGTCGGGACGGTGTCGCCAACGGTGATGTCGGCGCTGCAGCCGTAACCTTCGTTCAGGATGAACTTGTCCAGGTTGGAGAGAACTTCGGCGCTCTGCCAGTTCATGCTGGCGATGGTGACGCTGCCGCATTCGGCGGCGCCGGCGAAGGACGCGCCGCCGATCAGGCCGAACGTCAAGCATGTCGATGCAAGTAGTTTCTTCATTCTCGTTCCCTCTATTTAGCGGCTGATCTGGCCAGGCGGGGTGCCGCAGTACCCGCCCTCAACGGTCGTCAGGAAACAGCTCCCATACCCACCGATTTCTTGAATGCTGCCGATAGGCCTTCCCCCACCGCAGCGTCGAACCCGGCGGCGCGCATGCCTTCTATGGCTGCCGCGGTGGTGCCGCGATAGTCGAGAAAGGTTTGAACGATGTCTTCGGGACATTCGTTGCGGCGCTCCAGCAGCCGGCCGGCGCCTGATATCACCGCCTTGACGGCGCGGCGCGCAACCTCGGCAGGCAGGCCGCGGATGACGGCGTCGCGCATCATGGCGGCGGCGAGCAGTGCCGGGAATGCCGGCCCGGAGCCGGAAAGGCCCGTGAGATAATCGATGTCGCTTTCCCTTGCGACCTCGTCCTCAGATCCGCAGGTTTCGAAGATTGCGCGGACGACGTCCCGATCATATCTCGTGATGTCGTTCGCGCCGATCCAGGGGGTATAGGATTTCCCCACTTCGGCAGCGGCATTCGGCAGGGCGCGGACGACGCGGCCTGTCTTGTGGCGCTCCGCAAGGGCGCCCAGGCGAATGCCGGCCATGACCGAAATCACCAGCTTGTCGGAAGCATCGAGGGCGAGCGGATGCCAGTCGTCCGGGCGGATGGAGAGAAGGATCACATCCGAGCGGTCGGCAAGTTCCTGACTGTCGGTGGTCCAGAAGGAATCTGGGAAACGGTCGGGCTGCCGGCTGCGATAGGAGAGGCAGAGATTTCGAGGATCGACCAGGCCGGAATCGACGATCGTGCCGGCGATGGCTCCACCCAGCCAGCCGCCACCGCCAACAATACCAATCCTCAAGGAAACGCTCATCTCGGTTTCCTCAGCCGGGCCTATAGCCATGCCGCGCGAAGAAGCGGTCGAGCTCCCTCTGCAGCGGCACTTCGCCCGTGTAGATCGCAATGTATTCGGGAATCCGTTTCATGCGGACGGCGAGTTCCTCCTTCGACTGCATGGAAATGTAACCGATCTGAACGAGGTAAGTTGTCCGCGCTCTGACATCCGATGTCGTTTCTGGTAACCCGAACCGCATAAACATGCGTTTGAGCGCCTCCAGCCGGATCTGATCCGCCTGCTGGACCTCGGCCAGAAGTTCGTCCGACTGCAGGGCCCAACTGCGCACGGCAAACTCAAATTTGGCGTCGAAGAGGTCGGTGTTCAGCCAGCAATCGAAAACGTTGAGCATCGCTTCTGCGAGCGACTCCGCATAGGCTTCGGACTGCTTGACGATATTGCCGGTGTTTTTCTCGCGCCACCGCGCCACGAGCGCGCTCAAGAGTTCCTCCCGATCCTTGAAGAACCAGTAGAAGCTCGTTCGCGAGAGATTGAGTTTCTTTGCGAGCGGCAGAATTTTCACCGAATCCACACCGGATTCCAGTAGTGACTGGTAAGCTGCCTCCAGCCATCCCTCCTGCGATCCGCGCCAGCCGGTGTCGTTCAAAGCCTGGTCCATGCATTACCTCCTATCAACTTCCGCGGCCTGGCACAAGAAAAATGTACATTAGTGTCTAAAATAATGACCTTCGTGTTTCCAATGTTGACACATATGTACATTACCCTTAGCGTTTGCTTCGATGTTTTAATCCGGAACCACGGTCCATGTCGAACGATCCCCTACTTCAACCCTATCAGCTCAAGCATCTGACACTGCGCAACCGCATCATCGTAACCTCGCACGAGCCGGCCTATCCCGAGGACGGCATGCCGAAGGAAAGGTATCGGGCCTATACGGTAGAGCGGGCAAAGGGCGGGGTGGCCTTGACGATGACGGCAGGCTCCGCCGCGGTTTCAAGGGACAGTCCACCCGTCTTCAACAACTTGCTCGCCTATAAGGACGAGATCGTCCCCTGGATCAGGGAAATGACTGACGCCGTGCACGAAGAGGGGGCGGCGATCATGATCCAGCTCACCCATCTCGGCCGGCGCACGCGCTGGGACAAGGGAGACTGGCTGCCGGTCGTCGCCCCGTCGCATCATCGCGAGGCTTCGCATCGCGCCTTTCCGAAGAAGCTGGAAGATTGGGACATCGAGCGCATCATCAAGGATTTCGCCGATGCGGCCGAACGGATGAAAGCCGGTGGTATGGATGGAATCGAGCTGGAGGCCTACGGCCACCTGATCGACCAGTTCGCGTCTCCGCTCACCAACGAACTTGACGGCCCCTATGGGGGTGCGCTCGAGAACCGCATGCGCTTCTGTTTCGACGTGTTCAGGGCGATCCGCGAGAGGGTCGGGAACGAATTCATCCTCGGCGTGCGCTATACGGCGGACGAATGTCTGCCCGGCGGCAACGGGCAGGCCGAAGGCATAGAGATATCCAAGCGGCTGCGCGACAGCGGGCTTATCGACTATCTGAACGTCATTCGTGGCCACATCGACACCGACCCGGGTTTGACCGACGTCATCCCGATCCAGGGCATGGCGAACTCGCCGCACCTGGATTTTGCCGGTGAAATCCGCGCCGCGACCAACTTCCCGACCTTCCATGCGGCGAAGATTCCCGACGTCGCCACGGCGCGTCATGCGATTGCAGCCGGCAAAGTCGACATGGTCGGCATGACCCGCGCCCACATGACCGACCCGCATATCGTCCGCAAGATCATCGAGAAGCGGGAAGAGGATATCCGCCCCTGCGTCGGCGCCAATTATTGTCTCGATCGCATCTATCAGGGCGGGGCGGCCTACTGCATCCACAATGCCGCCACGGGCCGCGAACTGACGATGCCGCATATCGCGGCAAAGGCCGAGGTCAGAAAGAAGGTCGTCATCGTCGGCGCCGGCCCGGCCGGGCTCGAGGCGGCGCGCGTCGCGGGAGAGCGCGGCCACCAAGTGACGGTTTTCGAAGCAGCGAACAATCCAGGCGGTCAGATCCGCCTCACCGCCCAAAGCGAACGCCGCCGGGAAATGATCAGCATTATCGACTGGCGCATGAGCCAGTGTGAGAAATACGGCGTCACCTTCCACTTCAACACCTGGGCGGAAGCCGACACGATCGAGGCCGAAAATCCTGATATCGTCATCATCGCCACTGGCGGCCTGCCCCATACAGAGGTGCTCACCAGCGGCAACGAACTGGTGGTCTCGTCTTGGGACATCATCTCCGGCGATGTGAAACCCGGTTCCAACGTGCTTGTTTTCGACGACGCTGGCGACCATGCCGGTCTCCAGGCGGCGGAGTTCCTCGCCAAATCAGGTGCCAAGGTCGAGATCATGACGCCGGACCGGTCCTTCGCGCCGGAGGTCATGGCCATGAACCTGGTGCCCTATATGCGTTCGCTCCAAAAGTACGACGTGACCTTCACCGTTACCTATCGGCTGGAGGCCGTCGAGAAGAGCGGTAATCAGCTCGTCGCCCATATCGGTAGCGATTACGGCGGAATTGCCCGGCAGCACAGCTACGACCAGATCGTCGTAAATCACGGGACCATCCCGCTCGACGAACTCTATTTCGAGCTGAAGCCCAAGTCGAAAAATCTGGGCGAGGTCTCGCACGATCAGCTTCTCCAGGGGCAACCGCAATCGGTCATCCGTAATCCCGAGGGCAAGTTCCAGCTGTTCCGGATCGGCGACGCTGTCGCTGCCCGTAACACGCATGCCGCTGTCTATGACGGTCTGCGCATCGCGAAGGATATATGATTGTCAGAGCGGCCGCCTGCCGGCCGATCCGGAGGGGATGATATGAGTTTGCGCAACGAAAGCCTCCAGCATTTTCTGGAAGCCGCTTCGGTCGCTTTCGACCAGTTCGCCGAGGCTCCAGAAGCCCGCCGCTCGATCGGGCAGTTCTTCGCGGCGCTGGAGCGCCCGGGGACTGCCCGCGCGGGAGAGGGAAGCCGGTTGCCGGTCTGCGCTCATCTCGATATGGCGCTCGCAGTCAATACGTCCTATGCTTCGCTGGCGCGATTGATCGAGGGGTTCAAAGGCATTGAGCCAATGCTTGAATGGCATCGCCGCACAAAGTATGACCACACCACGGCCAGCGACAATTTCGTTGATGGGCATGCCAATGCCATGATCGTCGGGCCGGGTGGATTGGAGGAGCGAAGTGACCTGTGGTTCGGCGTGACATTGATGGCGCCTCACGTGCGCTATCCCGATCACGACCATGCGCCGGAGGAGGTCTATCTCGTGCTGTCCAAGGGAGAGTTCCAGCAGGGGGAGGGGAACTGGTTTTCGCCTGGTATCGGCGGATCGTTCTATAATATTCCCGGGATCAAACATGCCATGAGGTCGGTGGAGACGCCGCTCTTCGCCTTCTGGGCGTTGCTTGCCGAGCGGTCGCATTGACGGCCGGCTGTCTTAAGCATGTCGCGCAAAGCTGTGCGGCGGTTGTGACAACGGCTTACGCAAAAACAAAGAAGCGCAGAGCAAGCGAATCTGAAAGATCGCGACGCGCTTTGGATATAGGGGTTTGCCATGAAGATTCTCGTGCCCGTCAAGCGGGTTGTCGACTACAACGTGAAGATCCGGGTGAAGCCGGATGGCACGGGT
>NZ_NWSZ01000030.1:0-82217 GCF_002531885.1 Rhizobium sp. L9
CTCGGCCCTTCGAGCACCCTGCTCGGCGTCAGACATGCTGATTGTGTCGGCATGGCCACCAAATCAGCCCCGCTTACCCGGCTAAGCGGCTGGAGTTTGCAACGGTATAGGGGGCTAGTGCCATGATTTGTTTGGTATTGATCCAGAAATGGAAGTAATATTGAGGTTTAGTTCCTTTACTTTCTGCTGTCTTCTCACGACATGTAGTTGCTGTCACTTTTGAGCGGAGACGAGGAGCTTTCGCAGGGATGAAGCTGAGCGGCGGCTGCTGATCAAAAATGCGTCGGGATATCGACTGTGGCTCCGGAGAGGAGCGGGCGCGCCACGTTGATTGATGCAAGGAGCGGCGCTGCGGCGTGTCCTTCGAGGCTCCGCCCTTTGGGTTGCGTGCCTCAGCAACCGTGTTGTTGCGGTTCGCTCCATGGGGTTCGTCTTTTGATGATAGTGTTGATCATGACGATGAATTTCCGCATGGCGGCGACGAGCGCGACCTTGGGTGGTTTGCCGGCAGCGCGCAGTCGTTTGTGGAAGGCCTTGATGGCCGGACTGCAGCGAATGGCCGAGAGCGTTGCCATGTAGAGGGCGCAGCGGACGGTGGCGCGGCCGCCGGGGATGTGGCGCTGGCCACGCCAGGTGCCGCTGTCGTGGGCGACCGGCGCGACGCCCAAGAGAGCCTCACCCTGAGGTGCCCGTAAGGGCCTCGAAGGTCGGCGCGGGTGCGCAGGTGTCAAATGACAAGGAGCGGTGTTGCCGCACGCTCCTCACGGGCTGCCGAAGAGGAGCCGCCCTCATGGCGCACGGCCACCAAGGCCGCTAGCCGCTGCCCTGCTCCTTGTCCGCAGCCGCTGCCGAAACCAGCCCGCGTTGCGCGCGCTTCACCCCATCGGGAAGCTGAAACCAATCGTGCCTGGACTCCTCGTAGACGGAAACCAGGGGCGGTGGAAATGCCGGGTCGGCGAACGCGCCAACGGCGACGATGTAGAGGTCGGGATTGAAATCGCCTTCCCAGTATAGGGACGTGCCGCAGTTCGGGCAGAAATGGAATCGCACCTTGCGCCCCTGCGCGGCATCCCGCTCAAAGATCCTGCGATCCCCCTCGATCATCACTTCCGCCTTCGCGAAGATCGCGCCGCTGCCGGCCACGGCGCCGGTTCTGCGCTGGCAATCGCGGCAGTGGCAGATGCTCACCATGAGCGGATCGCCCGATGTCTTTGCGCGGAGTGATCCGCAATGGCATTGCGCAAGCCTGTTCATCCGTCACCTCGGTTGCTTTTTGCTGATCTTGTTCGTGGTCGGTTAGAGCGCTGCGTCCCATGAGAAGCGTAGGAGGTTACCGTGCCGGCGCTCAAGAGCACTTCAAGGGGCGTGGGTGCGAGTCGCGTCGAAAGGAGCGGCGTTGCTGCGAGTGCTTCGAGGCTCCGCCCTGCCGGCTGCGCACCTCGGCATGAGGGTTGGCGGAGGATGCCGTGGCTGACGTCCGTTGGTGAGTGCCGCGGTCGACGAGAGGCGTTGGAGGTGTCGGCGCCCATGAGGGCGTGACCCTGCGGTGCCCCATGAGGGCTTCGAACGGCGTGGGGGTGTGATATCGATCTGACAGAAGCCCGGCGCGGGAGAGTGCGCCGGGCTTCGATAGTGACCGACAGCATGGGAGGAGGAGTGCTGTCTATCGAGCCAAAGCAGCTACGGAGGGCAGCGCTTCGGCTCGTCACGAGGTAGTGCCGCAATGCGGCGAATTCAAGCCGATATCTACCAGCGATATCGCGCAGATGATCTCGTGCGTCGTTGTCCGCGGACAACCCGCGAGGCGGCGCTTATGGTCAGTCGGCAACGAGGGCCGCGAAGTTGCCGCCAAATGACGCCAGTTGGCGTCGTGGCCTGCCGTGCCGCTGGTTTGCTTTTGTGCTCGACAGCGGCGGGTCAGCGGCTTTCCGGCGCAGGTTCTGCAAGATCTTCTTTCGGCATGTGAGGCAGGCATCTCCTGGGTCGGTTGTCCGCGGACAACGGATGTAGCTGATGCATCATCTTGTCCGCGCTTGCTGCTGCCGGGAAGGTTCCTAGTTGGCTTTCCGCTTCTATGTTAATGTTCGGCATGGCTTCATGTGAGGGGTCGATGGACAGGAAGCTCGCGGCAATCTTAGCGGCCGACGTCGTCGGGTACTCGGCGTTGATGGAGCGGGACGAGACGGGCACGTTCGAGCGTCTCACCGCGATGCGCAAAGCGCTGATCGAACCAGAAATCACCAAGCGACGCGGCTGCATCTTCAAGCTCATGGGCGACGGCTTGCTGGCGGAATTCGGCAGCGCCGTGGATGCTGTGGAATGCGCGGTGTCGGTGCAGCGCGCGCTGAACGAGCGAAATGCGAAGGTACCGCAAAACGAGCGGCTGGAGCTGCGGATTGGGCTCAATCTCGGTGAAGTCATTGTCGACGGCGAAGACCGCTATGGAGAAGGCGTCAATGTGTCGGCGCGTCTGCAGCAACTCGCTGATCCCGGTGGCATCTGCATCTCCGGCAAAGTCGTGCGGGAGGTCGAAAAGACACTTGCCTTCGGATTTGAATCGATGGGGGAGCAGCAGGTCAAGAATATCACCGAGCCGATCACGGTGCATCGCCTCGTGCAGGAAGGGACTTCGCCGGAGACGCGATTGGCAAGGCCACCTGCCCTGCCGAATAGGCCGTCGATAGCCGTGTTGGCCTTTGAAAACATGAGCGGCGATCCAGAACAGGAGTATTTTGCGGATGGACTGGTCGAGGATGTCATCACCAACCTTTCCAAAATTCCGAGCCTGTTCGTCATCGCGCGAAACTCCACCTTCGCATACAAACATAAGGCCATCGACGTCAGGCAGATCGCCAGAGAACTAGGTGTCCGCTATGTGCTGGAAGGCAGTATCCGGCGATCAGCGAACCGGTTGCGCATCACTGCGCAACTGATCGAAGGGCGGGACGCAACCCATATCTGGGCCGACAGGTTTGAGGGCGCAGCCGAGGACATTTTCGATCTGCAGGATCAGTTGACCGAGCGGATCGTTGGTACACTTGAGCCGACGATCCGGCGGGCGGAGATCGAGCGCGCGCGCCGCAAACGGCCAGGCAGCCTGGATGCCTATGATTTTTTTCTCCGCGCGTTGCCGCACAGTTATGCCAACACGCCGGCGGAGTCCGATGAAGCCCTGCGGTTGCTGAGAGAGGCCTTGCGTCTTGATCCCGACTACGCCTGCGCACATGGCTATGCCGCCTGGGGATACGAGCAGCGTTTCCTGCGCGGCGGCTTCCATCCCGAGGATAGAGCCGCTGCGCTTAGACACGCGCACGCGGCCCTCGCGACCGGCCGGGACGATCCGCAGGCGCTTTGCCTCGGAGCTTTCGTCCATGCCACGATAACCCACGGTTACGAGCGCTCGATCAACGCGCTTGACAGGGCACTGATGCTGGACGGCAATTCGTCGCTCGCTTACGGACTAAGCGCGATGGTCCACATGTTCAACGAAACTTACGACCAGTCACGCGACCATGCATTCAAGGCGCTTCGGCTAAGCCCACTCGATCCAATGAACTACCATTCCTATCTCGCATTGGCTTGGGTCAGCCTGTTTACCTCGCAGTTCGAGGACGCGGTAAAGTATTCAGCTCTCGGCATCCAGGTGAACCCCGGTTTTAGCATCCTTCATGCCAGCCTGGTGGCAAGTTATGCCAATCTCGATCGGCTGGAGGCCGCTCGAGCCGCTGCCGGGCGCCTCCTGCAGGTCGCGCCTGGCTGGACGATAGGCGAGTTTGTCCGGATGGACGTGGTGCGGCCTCAGCTAATGAATGGGCTGGCGTTGGCGTTGCGCAAGGCCGGCCTGCCGGAATAGAATTGCCTTCCATCCAGTGGCTCACGGGCGCGAATTTGCCCTTCTGGCGCCGCAAGGATGCTCTGCCCGCGAAAGTGCATGAACCATGGCTTTGCCGCAGTAACGAAAGCAACGGTCGATTTGGCTTCCGTACGAGAAATTATACACGTAGAATCATCGGCTTAAGATTTTCTAAGCCGAGGCAGTTCCTGCCTTGCGGCGCTTGGAGCGGCAGCGGGCGCCCTCCCCTCACTCGAGATCTCCGGAGGAAGGCAACGGCTTGCATCCTTTAGCCGCACCCGGCGTTATCCACGAAGCAATTCGGAGGATAGGGTAATGGCTGATGCGCTCCACCTCAAGAGATATCCCCTCGCCACGGCGATGGTCGCCGCCGCCGTCGGGGCGATCGTGTTTATGCAGGCAAGGCAGCGCAGCTCGCTGGCGCCGCCGGCGGCAGTCGCCTGGTCCGGTGACGATCACGGGCGCAGCGCGGCGACACCCGAGGCCATTCCGATGAGCGGCCTTCGGGATGTGTTCTGGCGCGTCTTCCATGAGGTCCTCGACGACCGGATCACCCTCATTGCGGCGGGCGTGACCTTCTATCTGCTCCTGGCACTGTTTCCGGCCTTGGCGGCCTTGGTCTCGCTTTATGGCCTGGTGGCGGATCCCATCACCATCTCCGAACATCTTCGCGAGCTCGCCGTGCTTCTGCCGCCCGGCGCCTTCGATCTTCTTGCCGATCAGATCAAGGCGCTGGTCGAAAACCGCGAGAGCACGCTCGGCATTACCTTTTTCGTCGGTCTTGGCATTGCACTGTGGAGCACGCATAGCGGCACGCTGGCGATCTTCGACGCAATGAACGTCGCCTATGAGGAGAGGGAGAAGCGCAGCCTGGTGCGGCTGAATCTGATCGGGCTCTGCTTTACCCTCTGCGCGATGGTTTTTGCGGTCGTCATGGTGGCGCTCGTGGGCGTGATGCCTGTCGTGCTCTCCTATCTCTGGCTCGACCAGTTCCAGGAGCAGATGGCGCTTCTCTTGAGATGGCCGCTGCTTCTCTTCGTCGCCGCGGTTGCCGTGACCTTGGTCTACCGTTTCGGTCCGAGCCGCGAGCCCGCCAGGATCCGGTGGATGACATGGGGCGCGGGGCTGACTGCGCTCGCCTGGGCCGCCATGTCGCTTGGCTTCTCCTTCTATCTCGAGCATTTCGCCAATTACAACGCGACCTACGGCACCCTTGGCGCGTTGATCGGCTTTCTCATCTGGATTTGGCTTTCCGTAGTCATTCTCATTGTCGGCGCGGAGCTCAATGCCGAGCTGGAGCATCAGACGGCGCGGGACACGACGACGGGCCATCCGCTGCCAATGGGTGCGCGCGGCGCCTATGTCGCCGATACTCTGGGCGAGATCGCGAGCTGAGCGTCTCGGCACGAGGCCGAAAGGGTGAGCGGTTTTCGGACGACATCATGCGCCGCTCTTAATCGAGCAGTCTCGATGACTGCTCCCCGATTTGATGTATCCTGTCCTTCGGCAGGTTCGACAGAGGAGACGATCATGACCGCCCCGCATCCTTCCAAAACCCATATCGGCAATCATGCCCTGCATCCCGAAACGCAGATGCTGAACTATGGCTACGATCCCGAACTTTCGGAAGGGGCGGTCAAGCCGCCGGTGTTTCTGACCTCCACCTTCGTCTTCAATTCCGCCGAGGATGGCCGCGATTTCTTCGATTATGTCTCCGGCCGTCGCGAGCCGCCGGCCGGCAAGGGCGCCGGCCTCGTCTATTCGCGCTTCAATCATCCGAACAGCGAGATCGTGGAAGACAGGCTCGCCGTTTACGAGCGGACGGAAAGCGGTGCGCTCTTCTCTTCCGGCATGGCGGCGATCGCCACCACTCTATTCGCCTTCGTCCGGCCGGGGGATGCGATCCTGCATTCGCAGCCGCTCTATGGCGGCACGGAAACCTTACTCGCGAAAACCTTCCTCAACTTCGGCGTCGCCGCGGTCGGCTTTGCCGATGGCGTCAGCGAGGCATCGGTGCAGAAGGCGGCGGACGAGGCGGTCGGCAAGGGTCGCGTGTCCGTGATCCTGATCGAGACGCCCGCCAACCCGACCAACAGCCTGGTGGACGTTGCGATGATCCGGCGCGTGGCCGATGCAATCGGCGCAAGGCAGGGGCATGTACCGGTCGTCGTCTGCGACAATACCCTGCTCGGGCCGGTCTTCCAGCGGCCGATCGAGCATGGCGCCGATATCTCGCTTTATTCGCTGACCAAATATGTCGGCGGCCATTCCGATCTGATCGCCGGCGCCGTCCTCGGACGCAAGGCAGTCATCAAGCAGGTCAAGGCGCTGCGCGGCGCGATCGGCACGCAGCTCGATCCGCATTCCTGCTGGATGCTCGGCCGGTCGCTCGAAACGCTGCAGCTGCGCATGGAGCGGGCGAACAGCAATGCGCGCGCCGTCGCCGATTTCCTGCGCGATCACCCGAAGGTCGAAACGGTTCATTATCTCCCCTACCACGATCCGGATTCGCCGTCGGGCCGCACCTTCGCCGCGCAATGCACCGGCGCCGGCTCGACCTTCTCCTTCGATATCCGCGGCGGCCAGCCGGCCTCCTTCAAATTCCTGAACGCGCTGCAGGTCTTCAAGCTCGCCGTCAGCCTCGGTGGCACGGAGTCGCTCGCAAGCCACCCCGCCGCCATGACGCATTCCGGCGTGCCGGCCGATGTCAGGGAGCGCATTGGCGTCTTGGAATCGACAATCCGGCTGTCGATCGGCATCGAGCATCCGGATGATCTGATCGCCGATCTGGAGCTGGCGCTGCAGGCTGTTTGAACGGGGCGCACGGAATCGATGCCCGGCGGCGCCGGGCATCGAGGTTGAGGTTACTTGTCGTCTGTCGTCAGATCCGTCTCGTCGGTATTGAGCACGAACACCGCAAGCAGGCGCGCCGGTTTTGTCTTGCTGGCATTCTTGCTGACGGCGTGATGATCGCCGGGAAATTCGGGAAAGCTCTCGCCGGCCTTGTAGGTCTTCGCCGGCCCGTCATTCACCTTGCTAGTGATCGCCCCTTCGAGAACGGTGGCGTAGATGAAGGCCGACTTCGGGTGCGTATGGCCGGGCGACTGGCCCCCCGGTTCATATTCCACCAGCACGGCCTTCATGCTCTTGCCGGCAACATTGGGCAGCTTCTGGTCAAAGACGAGGGTCACCTTGGCTTTGCCGCCAGCGGCGTCAGCCTGAGTGCCGGCGGCAAGGACAAGCGCAAAGGCCGCCGCCGAGATTATTTTCCTAAGCATGTCTGGTCTCCTCCGATGATGGGAATAGGTCGACAGGCGACGCTTCGCCGTCACGCGCTTTTTTTCTGGGGGGGCTGCTGGCGCAGCCAGTCGTCGAAGCGAATCTTGCCGAGCCGGGCATTAGCGCCGGCGACGAGCGAAGTGTCATCGAGCTCGACGCCGAAATAGCGGGCGTGCGGATCGGCCGTCACTTGGCGCGGATCGTGCGTCGCCTTGAAGAGCCGTGTCACGATATCGGTCAGGCGGATCTTTTCCGGGCCACCGATTTCGATCGTGCCGTTCACGGGTGCTGCGAGCGCCACTTCGGCCATGACGTCGGCGACATCGTCCGAGGCGATCGGCTGCAGATAGGCCGGCGACAGGTGCACGGTCTGGCCGACTGTGTTCGCCTGGGCGATGCCGGCCATAAATTCATGGAACTGAGTGGAGTGCACGATGGTATAGGGAATGCCGGAGCTCTTGATCAGCTCTTCCTGCGCCATCTTGGCCCGCATGTAACCGCTGCCCTGCAGCCGCTCCATGCCGACGATCGACAGCGCGATGTGATGTCTCACGCCCGCCGCAGCCCCGGCCTTGAGCAGGTTGCGGCCCGACGTCTGGAAGAATTCGAGCACGGCCTCGT
The DNA here is from genome assembly GCF_002531885.1 of Rhizobium sp. L9. NCBI lineage: Bacteria > Pseudomonadati > Pseudomonadota > Alphaproteobacteria > Hyphomicrobiales > Rhizobiaceae > Rhizobium > Rhizobium sp. L9. The sequence continues at coordinate 7,754 of NZ_NWSZ01000030.1, forward strand.
CTTCGAAGGAAGGCGAGTTGGCGAGGTCTAGCACCACCTGCGCCCCGGCTAGCGCTTCGGCGACGCCTTTGCCGGTGATCGTGTCGACGCCCGAATTCGGCGAGGCCGCCAAAACGTCGTGTCCCTTCTTGCGCAACCTTTCCACCGTCTTCGAGCCGATGAGGCCGGTCCCGCCGATAACGATGATCTTCATGGTAATCTCCCTTGTTTACGAGGAATATCCTCTGTTGATCTGCATTGCTGAATGAAGGCGAGCAGGAACTGCTCGGAGTCCCGAAACCGCGCACTTCACGAGGCCAGGCGGCTTCATTGGCCGGAACTGATCGCCAGCAGAATGCGCCGGATTGCGGGTCCGAACCATTCTCTCTCGGTCGCTGTCGACCTATGCCAAGGCAGTAGGGCGGCGCGCTGGTGTCGCCCCTCATCCGCCTGCCGCCACCTTCTTGGATGCGCAAAATGTAGGATACTGATGCCTGCCGGGCGGGTGGCCGCCCGCCCGGCAGCTGGTTGTCGGATCGTCACCTTCTTAGCCGTTTGGGGCTGTGGGGAGCAGGATCGCAACCGGCTCTTCATCTGGCCCGTGTGGTTGCAGGAACCTTGGGGTTCGTATCCAAGACAGGGACGACGAAGATGACCGATAATAGCATGATTTGTGCCGGAATCGATGTCGGCAAAAGCCATCTCGACATTGCCCTCCATCCCGGTAAGGCAAGGCTGAGGGTCACGTACGACACCGCTGGCCTGAAGGCGCTTGACGCCTTTCTTCGAGAGCATGACGTCAGCCGCATCGGCTTTGAAGCCTCCGGCGGCTATGAATGGCGGCTGCTGGCGCATCTGCGGGCCGGCAAGCGGCCAGCGGCGCGTCTGCAGCCGGCGCAATTGCGCTTCTTTGCCAAGAGCCGGCTCAAGCGGGCCAAGAACGATCGGCTCGATGCCGTGCTGATTGCGCTCTTCACGGCAAGTCTCGAGCAGTTCCATGCTCTCTCGAAAGACGATGGACGCCACGATACCAGCAAAAATTAAACATGATTGCTCCCCGCGCGCGGGGAGCAGGGACATGCCGCAACGTCTCGGTTCCTCACCGACCTCTCGTATGGCACGTCCCCTCTCCCCGTTTTTACGGGGAGAGTGTTTGGGTGAGGGGTAGCTTCCGGGTCCGAACCGGGCAGACTTGCCTTTCTATCAGGAAAGCCTGACTGCCTCGAACAGCGCCGTCAGTCCTATGCCGCCGCCGATGCCGATCATGGCGAGACCGGTGGCGGCGGGCCTCCGACCATCCCCGCGGATGAGCTGGCTGTAGAGCCGGGTCACGAGGATCGCGCCGGAGGCGCCGAAGGGATGGCCGAGCGCCAGGGCGCCGCCCTCTTTGTTGACCGCGTCGGCTGATATATCCAGCTGATCGAGCGACGCCAGAACCTGCGCCGCGAAAGCCTCGTTGAATTCGATGGCGTCGATCGCGGAAAGCGACAGGTGAGGCTGGCGCTGCAGAAGCTTGTCAGTCGAGGCGACCGGACCGATGCCGAGCAGGTTGGGGTCGACGCCGGCGGCGGCGCTGTCGATGAAGGCGAGGCATGTTTCGATGCCGAGGCTTCTGGCCATGCCGCGCCTCATGACGAGCACCAGGCAGGCGCCGTCATTCACAGGGCAAGCATTGCCTGCCGTCACCGAGCCATCCGCCAGGAAAACGGGTTTCAGCTTTGCGAGCGCCTCGAGCGAGGTCGTCGGGCGCGGACATTCGTCTCGCGTTACGGGGCCGCTGGCGGTGGCGATCTCGACGATCTCCGGCCGGAAGCGGCCTGCTTCGGCCGCTGCGACGGCGAGCCGGTGGCTGCGTAGGGCGAACTCATCCTGCCTCTGGCGCGAGATGTCAAATTTGCGCGCAACATTTTCGGCGGCGCCACCCATCTCGGGATCGCCGATCGCCTCAGGTGAAAACCGCGCCCGCCCGTAAAAGCGCGGCACGGCGCCATTCGTCTTCGGTCGTTCCACGCGCCACGGCGCAGTGCTGACGCTTTCGACGCCGCCGGCAAGGAAACACGAACCGGCCTTCGCCTGGATCAGCCGAGCGGCCATGATGATCGCTTCGAGGCCGGAACCGCATTGCCGGTCGATCGCAACACCGGGAACGGCCATGGGCAGGCCGGCATGGAGGGCGGCCAGCCGGCCGATATTGCCGCCGCCGCCGGCGGCATTGCCGACCAGCACGTCGTCGATGGCATCGGGCGCAACGCCTGTTTCTGCGACGATCCGGCGGATGATGGGGGTAAGCAGGTCTTCGGCTGCAACCGTCGACAGCGAGCCGAAGGCCCGGGCGATCGGCGTGCGGTAGGCGGCGACCACGACCGGCTGCCAATCCTCGTCAGGCTGATAGGCGTAGGACAAGACCGTCTCCCGAGATCACCGATGCCTCTACCTGCCCCCTGGATATCTTGCCGCTGCTCGTCATCGGCCAGGAGGCGATATGGTAGAACTGCCTGGGGATCTTGAACCTTGCAAGCCTGCCTGCGCAATGCTCGGCAAGCATTTTCGCATCCATCGCTTCCCCCGAGACGACGGCAACGATGCTTTGGCCGTAATAGGGGTCCGGCCGCCCGAAGACGACGGCATCTTCGACGCCGCGGCAGGTTTTGAGCGCGCTCTCGACTTCGGCGGGATAGACGTTGTTGCCGCCCGATATCATCATGCCGCCCGCCCGGCCGATCACCCGCAGCATGCCGTTTGCATCGATCTCGCCGAGATCGCCGACAGTCGCGCCCGCCGGGGTGACCCGGAACGCCTGGCCGTCGTCGCCCCAGAGATAGCCGTCGGCAATCAGGTCGCTGTTGACGAAGATGGTGCCCGGCACATCGGTGCCGACATCGTTTTCCTCCGGGTCGCGAATGGAGAGTTCGACGCCGGGATAGGCTCGCCCGACTCGGTCGATCGGAAAATCGGTCGCGGCGCCAACGAGCGTCGAAACGGTCATGAAACCGATCTCGGAGGCGCCGCAATATTCCCGGATGCGCGCCTTCGGAAAAAGTCGGCGCATGGATTGGACTTCGTTGAGGTTCAGCTTGGCGCCGGCGGTCAGCACGTCGCGTAAGGATTGAATCGGCTCGCTCCATGCCCGGGCAATGCCCGCTATATGGGTAGGCACGGCAACCAGCCGCTCTATCTTTTCTGAGGAGAGAATGCGCGCGACCGCGCCGGCATCCCATTTCCCGATCGAATGGAAGGTTGCTCCGGCATCGAGCGCTTCGACGAGTGCGTAAAGCGCGAGCCCATGCGCCAGCGCTCCCGGGCACAGGGTCGAGGGCGCGTCCTGGAGTTCGAACACGAGACGCCCCCGATCGAGGCTTCGGCGCCACTGTTCGCGCGAGCGGTAATAGGCCTTCGGTTCGGCTGTCGTGCCCGAGGTGAAGCCGATCAGGAAGATCCCCTCGGCATCGACGGGCATGTCGTCTCCCGTCGCGGCGAGGTCAAAGGGCTCCGCGCCGGCGACGATCACGGGAACACCGAGCCGGCGGCCGATCTCGGCGCTTGCGCTGGCAGCATCATCGACGACAAGCGCGTCAGGCGCCAGGCGCTCGACGATGCGCTCGATCGTTGCCTCCGGCATCATCGGATCGATGACAGCGCAGGCATTCGCCAGTGCGGTGGCGGCGATAAAATACTCTGCAAAACCGATGTGATTGCCGAGGCTGACCGCTACAAGCTTCTCGACGCCGGGAAGATCGAATGAACGGCCGTTCGAGCGCGGAAGCGCCTGGATGAACCGGTTGATCGCGCCGGCGCGGCTATAGAGTTCGCCATAGCTCTGGGAGCCACCGTCGATCGCGACTGCCGGCTTGTCCGGTCTCTCTGTGGCGTGTCGAAGAAGCTCCGCGTGGATCGGCATGGGTCAGCCCTGCGGCAAGGCGGCTCTCGTCGCCTCGGGGATAGGCGTCGGGCGGCTGTCGGAAAGGCCGACGCAGACCCAGACGAGGCCGGCCGAGGCGCAATGGGCGCCGTCGCGCTGGCGATAGAGCTCGATCGTAAAGGAGAGGCTTGACCGCCCGATCTTCTCGACCTTGACCTTCGCCTCGACGATATCGTCGACGTCGATCGGGTTGTGAAAGGTGATCTCCGCCTTCTTCACATGATAGGCAACACCTGAGGTGGTGTGGCGGAAGTGGCTGAGGATCTCCCGGTGGCGCAGGAACTCAACGACCGCATCCTCGCAATAATCGAGGTAAACCGAATTGTGGACATGGCCATAAATGTCGATGTCTCGCATCGAGACCCGGAACGATGCTAAAGGCCTGTCGTCAACGCTCATTCGATCACCGAAATTTCGAAGGCGTGTTCTAACCGACTGTGTGGGGGATGCAAATGCAATATCAGGCGGTCGTGCGAAAATTCGGGCCGGCCGAGGAGGTCGTCGGCATCGAACGCGCCGATCTGGCGCCGCTTTCGCGAGACCAGGTTCGCGTTCGCCTGCTGGCGCGCTCGATTAATCCCTCCGATATCATCACCATCTCTGGCGCCTATGCCGGCCGCACGACCCTGCCCTTCATTCCAGGCTTCGAAGCCTTCGGGGTGGTCGAAGAATGCGGCGAAGAGGTTCATGGGCTTGCGCCGGGGGCACGCGTGCTGCCGGTGCGCAGCGCCGGCGGATGGCAGGAGGTCAAGGATACCGATCCGAACTGGTGCCTTCGCGTGCCCGACGCGCTTTCGGATTTCGAGGCCGCGACCAGCTATGTCAACCCGATGACCGCCTGGCTGATGCTGCATAAGAAGATCGGGCTGAGACCCGGCATGCGTATCGCCATCAATGCCGCCGCCTCTTCGATCGGGTCTATCCTGATCGGCATGGCGAATGCCGTCAGCGTGGAGCCGATCGCAATCGTCCGCGGCGAAGAATCTCTTGCGCGCCTACATGGCCGGCTGGAGGCGGTTATCGTCGACAGGGCGGGCAGCGATCTCGCCGCCAGCCTCGCCGGCAGGTCCGGGCTCGATGCAGTGCTCGACTGCGTCGGCGGCGCGCGCGCCTCGGTACTTGCCGATGCGCTGAAGCCTGGCGGTTACTTCCTGCATTATGGTCTGCTTTCGGGTGAGAGCATCCCGCCGTCATTCTGGTCGGCCCATCCCGACATCGCCTTTTCCTATTGTCACCTCAGGGAATGGGTTCACTCCGAGGCGATGGTCGAGGTCCAGCGCGCCTATTCCGAAGTTGCTACGCAGATCGCGGGCAAGGTCATCGCGACCGAGGTGCGGGAGGTCTTTCCGCTGGAAAAGATCGGCAATGCGCTCCGCTCTGCCCTGCCTTTCCGGACGGGTGGCAAGGTGCTGCTGGCGTGAGGGGCGCCTGGGTGAGTGGAGAGAGGTTGCGACCCGAATTATTGTCCGTCGATGTTTTCATGCGGCACGCGTCAGGAAAGCGACAGCTGCGCCGCACACCAGTCCCAGACCGCGTCCACCGCCTTTCGCGGCGACGACGAGCGTTTGCGCACGAGGAAGTAATCGGGTCCGATGGTCGCCGTCGCATCCGTCACCCGCACCAGCCGCCCGGCCTCGAGATCGGCCATGACGAAAGCCCGGCAGGCGAGCACGACGCCCTGGCCGGCGAGTGCGGCGTCGAGCGCCAGTGTCGTATGGTTGAAGGCCGCGCCGGGCAGCTTCTCGCCCGTGCGCAGGAATACCGGCCAGTGATCGTGCGAGTCATGCAGAAGCGGCAGTTTGCGAAGCTGTTCGCCGCTTAAGGGCAAGGTCAGGCCCTTGACCAGATGCGGGCTTGCGACCGCGACCAGCTCCTGGGGAAACAGCAGCTGCGCCTGCAGGTTTGCCGGAAAAGGCGGGCGGGTGAGGCGCACCGCGATATCAACCTGGTCGCGGTCGAAATCGGCGAGCGCCTCGGTGGCAACCGTCCTCAGATCGATGTCGAGAAGGGCGGCATAGAGCTCGGCGAGCCGCGGGATCAACAGCCTGGTGGCGACCGTGGGGGTGGCGCTGATCGTCACCATTTCCGGCCGGTCGAGAAGCCGCCCGGTCGCTTCGGCAAGCGTATCGAAGGCGCGGGTCACGTCCGCCAGATAGGCCGTGCCATAGGCAGTGAGCGCAAGGCCGCGGGCAAGGCGTTGGAACAGCCTGAGGCCGAGCTGATCCTCCAGCGCGCGAACCTGCTGCGCGACCGCGCCCTGCGTGACGCCCAGTTCTTCGGCGGCGGCGCGGAAATTCAGCCGGCGGCCGGAAACCTCGAAGGCGCGCAGGGCATTGAGGGACGGCAGCGTGCGGCGGGATTGGTTCATCGGCATATCCAGTAGATTTTCTACAGTCTGGCAGCTTTCTTTCTCGCGCGAAAGTCCCATCAGCATCTGCCATAATGCTGCGCAAAATCGGCTATCGGAGGTTTCAATGTCTGAAGGAAAAGTCGCTCTCATCACCGCCGGCGGGTCCGGCATGGGGGCGGCGGCCGCCAGGAGGCTCGCCGCAGACGGCTATCGCGTCGCCGTTCTCTCCTCCTCCGGCAAGGGAGAGGCGCTGGCGAAAGAACTCGGCGGCGTCGGCGTCACCGGCTCGAACCAGTCGAACGACGACGTCAAGCGCCTCGTCGATCTGGCGATGGCGACGTGGGGGCGGATCGACGCTTTGGTCAATTCCGCCGGCCACGGCCCGCGAGCGCCGATCCTCGAAATCTCCGACGAGGACTGGCACAAGGGCATGGAGGTCTATTTCCTCAGCGCTGTACGCCCGACGCGCCTAGTGACGCCGATCATGGAAGCCCAGCGCGGCGGTGCGATCGTTAACATTTCGACGGCATGGGCCTTCGAGCCTTCGCCGATGTTCCCGACCTCTGCGGTCGCCCGGGCGGGACTGGCAAGCTTCACCAAAATCTTCGCCGACACCTATGCGGCCAAGAACATCCGCATGAACAACGTCCTGCCCGGCTGGATCGACAGCCTGCCGGCGACCGACGAGCGGCGGGACAGCGTTCCGATGGGCCGCTACGGCACGAGCGAAGAAATCGCCGCCACCATCGCCTTCCTCCTGTCGGAAGGTGCGGGCTACATCACCGGCCAGAACATCCGCGTCGACGGCGGCATCGCCCGTTCCGTCTGAGCGACTGCCGGTGGATCTGACTGACATCGATGCCTCGGCATGGGCGGAGCTGGAAACGGCTGCGGCGGATCCGCAGTCGGGTTTCCGCTATGTGAGCCTCTGCTCCATCGATACCGAGGCGAAGCCGCAGGCGCGCATGGTCGTGCTGCGTGCGGCCGATAGGTCGGCGCGGTGTCTCGAATTTCATACGGATACGCGCAGCTCCAAATGGCTGGAACTTTCAGTCAATCCCCGCGTCACGATCCTCGGCTTTAGCGCCGAGAGCCGGCTGCAGCTTCGGCTTCAAGGGGCGGTCGAGCTTCATGGGCCGGGAAGCGCAGGTGCTAATGCCGCGTGGGGCAGGCTGCCCGCGCGGACGCGGATGACCTATGCGGGCGGCCCGCCCGGGGACGAGCGCGCCTTCGAAACGATCGACGCGGCAGAGCCTGCGGATGAGGCCGAGGGAAAGACGCGCTTTGGCGTCTTGATCTTCCGGGCCTGGACGCTGGACTGGTTCCAGCTGCGGCAGCAGGACAATCGACGCGCGCTGTTCTGTTATGACGAAGCCGGCGCCCTCTCTTCTTGCCGCTGGGTCAATCCCTGACCTGAAATCGGCGCGCTTTCGGACGTTGAGCGGAGGCGATCAATCGTCCCTGGGGCGGTCCGACTTCGGCGTCGCCAGCCCGTGAGTTCCAGCGTCAGGATGCGAGTTTCGAGCAGGTTGAAGATCCGCAGCACTGCCTCGATCGCCGCGAAGGGCTTGGTCAGGAAATCCTTTGCGCCGAGGGAAGGCGCGCGCGACGCGTCGGCAGGGTCGCATCGGCAGCCAGCACCAGGATCGGGAGCAGCTGTCCTCGGGGACGAGTCTTGCGAAAGTCTCCGGCAGCGCGAAACCATCGAGATCGGGCATCATCAGATCGAGCAGGACGAGATCGACGGAGTGCTCGCGGAAGAGCCGCAGGGCCTCGCGCGGCGCGGTCGTGCTGATCAGCGCCGTAAAGCCCTCGCGCTTGAGGATGCGCTCTAGCAACGAAACATTGGGACACGGGGTCTTCTAGTTGCTGAGACGCCAGCGTTTCTTCGTCATGCTCGGGCTTGTCCCGAGCATCTGCTCTCGGTCGATAGGGCACAGATCCTCGGCACAAGGCAGCACAAGGCCGAGGATGACGTCGTAAAATCGGACCGCGGCGGATGGACGGCCGAGCGAAATCAGGAGTACCATCCGCGGCAGCGGCAGGTCGCCGAAACGGCCGGCCACGGGAGACGCGATGATGAAGCACAGACAGTTTCGCCTGATGTTCGCGGTGCTGGCATTTGCTTCCGCACCGCCGGTTTCCGATGCCTTTGCCGCAGCCCAGCCCATCTTCTGGAGCGCTTTGCGGCCGGCCGACCAGGCCAAGGCGACAATGCCGCTGTCGGGCAAGACGGTCAGCGGCCCGCAGGGCGAAACGTTTGCCTGGCATGACGAAGGCCAGCCCGTCGAATTGACGGGCTTCGTGCTGCCGGTCGACCAGGATGGTGATCTCGTCTACGAATTCATGCTGGTCCCCTGGGCCGGAGCCTGCAGCCACATGCCTTCCCCTCCGCCCAATCAGCTGGTCCGCGTCGTTCCGCAGGAGCCTCTGCACCTCGAAAGAATCTACGAGACCGTCACCGTAACGGGCAGCCTGCGACCCGGCTTGGACCAGGCGCAGTTCTTCATGATCGACGGCGTCCGCGTCCTTGCCTACGGCTACAGCATGAGCCATGCCCAGGTGGCGACGGCGACGGCGACCGATGATCCCGATCTGCTGACGCTCTCGCCTTTCGGCATTCTGCCTCGCTAGTGGAACGGCTTCTTGCATGAGTGCCGCCAGCCGCGTATATACATAACTATATATACGACCTGTGGAGCGTTCTCTATGCCGCAATATGCGCGCGTCTTTCAATCCGGCAATTCGCAGGCCGTCCGGCTGCCGAAGGAGTTTCGCTTCGATGTCGATCAGGTGGAAGTGACACGGGAAGGCGATGCGATCATTCTGCGGCCGCGGACCGATCACGGCGGGCGCTGGGCCTCGTTGCGCAGCGCCCTGGAGCGCGGCCTCAGCGACGATTTCATGGCGGAGGGACGTGAGCAGCCGGAAGATCAGGAGAGAACTGGCCTTCAGGACTTGTTCAAGTGATCACTCATCTCATCGATACCAATGCGGTGATTGCTCTGATCGGCCGGAAGTCCGACACGCTGCTCGCCCACGTCATGGACAGCGACGAGGGATCGATCGGGCTGTCGAGCATCGTCATGCACGAGCTCTATTACGGCGCCTACAGGAGCGCGAAAATTTCCTACAATCTCGAAACCCTGCGCCTGTTCATGGCGGATTTCCCGACCGTCGGTTTCGAGCGCGAGGATGCGCTGGCCGCTGGAGAGATCCGCGCGGCGTTGGCGGCAAAGGGAACACCGATCGGTCCTTACGATGTGCTGATAGCCGCGCAGGCGAAGACGCGGGATCTTGTTCTAATTACGAACAACGTCGGGGAGTTCCGGCGCGTGGATGGCCTGCGCGTCGAGGATTGGACGACCGGGCGGTAGCCCCGGAGAGCTTCAGCCGGCGTTTCGGCACGCACTATCCCCTCTTCACGCAGCCGGTTTATACGGAGAGGAATCCACCCTGCCTTCACTCACATCAGATGTCGAAGGCGCTCGGCAGGATCACCACGTCGCGGATCGTCACGTTGCGCGGCCGGGTCAGCATGAAGAGCACTGCTTCCGCGACGTCGCGGGGTTCGATCAGCGCGCCCGCCTCTTTTGCCTTGCGCAGGTTTTCCGCAGGCCAGTCTTTCAGCAGAGCGCTGATGACAGGGCCGGGCGAGACGGATCCGACGCGGATGCCGTTCTTGAGGAGCTGCCGCCGCATGGTCTGGACGAAGCAATGCATCGCCCATTTCGAAGGCGAATAGACCGGCTCCCACGGGACCGGGGCATGGCCCGCGACCGAACTGGTGACGATGATGTCTCCCGTCCCTCTCTCGATCATGTGCGGCATGACCGTCCGGACGTTCTTGATGACCACGTTGACGTTCAGATTGAGCATGCGGTCGATCGCATCGAGGTCGGCATCCGCCAGATCCCCGCCGATATAGGTGCCGGCATTGGCATGGAAGATGTCGAGCTGGCCGGCCTTCGAGAGAATGCCGTCCAGCAGGCCGGCGCAATCCTCGGGTTTCAGAAGGTCGAGCGGCAGCGCAATCGCCCTCTCGCCGAGCCTGCCGCAGGCCGCACTCAGCGCCGCCTCGTCCCGATCGATCATCACGACCGTGCCGCCCGCCGCGATGATCGCCTCGGTCGTCGCCAATCCAATGCCCGAGGCAGCTCCGGTAATGGCCGCGATTTTACCTTGCAAACCGTTCATATCCACTCCTCCAAATGTGTCGATCATCTATCGCATGCGGGGTCGGTCATGGCTAGAAGTTCGCGGCGTGGCGGGGATGATCTGGGCGATTGGGCGGTGGTGCCTCTGAACTCTCTTCCGTCATGCTCGGGCTTGTCCCGAGCATCTGCTTCCGGTCGATAGGGCAGCAGATCCTCGGCACAAGGCCGAGGACGACGCCGAGTAAAAATGAAACGGCTGCGGAAAAGTGGCCGGAGGCCAACCCCACACTCCTCATTCCTGTGCCTGTCACAGGAATCCAGCCACCGCGCGTCCGCGCGGTGAATGACTATTTTGAAAACAAGGGAGTTTCCTGCGCCCAAGGACTTGGGCGCGCTGGATCCCTGTGACATCCCTCGAGCGAAGCCTGAGGTCACAGGGATGAGGGAAGGATGGTGGTGCCCGCGCCCCACCAACCATCACGTGCGGCGAGGATCGGAAGCTTGGACGGTTGTAGCCGCCCCAGGACATTCACCAAAGAAACCGGGCGCGGCCGAAAGCCGCGCCCGGGCAAACTCGCTGAACCGATCAGACGAGGTCGAAGCGGTCGGCATTCATGACCTTGTTCCAGGCGGCGACGAAGTCCTTGACGAACTTTTCTTTGGCGTCGGCCTGGCCGTAGACTTCGGCGAAGGCGCGCAGCTGCGAGTGCGAGCCGAAGATCAGGTCGACGCGGGTACCGGTCCACTTAGGCGCACCCGTCTTGCGGTCGCGGCCTTCATAGACGCCGTCCTTGCCGGCGGCCGGAACCCACTGCGTGGCCATGTCGAGCAGGTTGACGAAGAAGTCGTTCGTCAGTGTCTCAGGAGCCGAGGTGAAGACGCCGTGCTCGGGATTGCCTGCCTTCAGCACGCGCAGGCCGCCGACGAGGACGGTCATCTCAGGCCCGGTCAGCGTCAAAAGCTGGGCGCGGTCGACGAGCGCTTCTTCCGGCTTCATGAACTGATGGCGCTTGTCGTTCACATAGTTGCGGAAGCCGTCGATGCGGGGCTCGAGCGGCGCGAAGGAATGCGCGTCGGTCTGGGCTTCGGACGCGTCCATGCGGCCCGGCGTGAAGGGCACGCTGACGGCGTTGCCGCCCGCTGCCGCGGCCCTTTCGACGCCGGCAGCACCGGCAAGCACGATCAGATCGGCGAGCGAGATCTTCTTAGCCCCCGTCTGGGCTGCGTTGAAGTCCTTCTGGATGCCTTCGAGAACACCGAGCACCTTGGCGAGCTGCGCCGGCTGGTTGGCTTCCCAGTCCTTCTGCGGAGCCAGGCGGATGCGCGCGCCATTGGCGCCGCCCCGCTTGTCGGAGCCGCGGAAGGTCGAGGCCGACGCCCAGGCGGTTGAGACGAGTTCCTGTACGGAAAGGCCGGTTGCGAGAACCTTTGTCTTCAGTTCGGCAATGTCCTGATCGTCGACAAGCGGATGGTCGACCGCCGGGATCACGTCCTGCCAGATCAGGTCTTCGGCCGGAACTTCAGGGCCGAGGTAGCGCACCTTCGGTCCCATGTCGCGGTGGGTCAGCTTGAACCACGCGCGGGCGAAAGCGTCGGCGAACTCACCGGGATTTTCGAGAAACCGCCGCGAGATCTTCTCGTAGATCGGATCGAAGCGCAGCGACAAATCGGTGGTCAGCATGGTCGGCACATGCTTCTTGCCCGCCTCATAGGCGTCCGGGATGGAGGGTTCGGCGTTCTTGGCCCGCCACTGGTGCGCGCCGGCCGGGCTCTTCGTCAGCTCCCACTCGTAAGCGAAGAGGTTTTCGAAGAAGTAGTTGCTCCACCTGGTCGGCGTCTGCGACCAGGTGACTTCGAGGCCGGCGGTGATCGCGTCCTTGCCGACGCCGGTGCCGAACGTGCTCTTCCAACCAAGGCCCTGGTCTTCGATCGCCCCGCCTTCCGGCTCGGCGCCGATAAAGGACGGGTCGCCTGCGCCATGGGTCTTGCCGAAGGTGTGGCCGCCGGCGATCAATGCCACGGTTTCCTCGTCGTTCATTGCCATGCGAGCGAAGGTTTCACGGATGTCTCGGGCCGCAGCGACCGGGTCGGGGTTGCCGTTCGGGCCTTCCGGGTTGACGTAGATGAGGCCCATCTGCACGGCGCCGAGCGGCTCTGCCAGCTGGCGTTCGCCGCTGTAGCGCTCATCGCCGAGCCAGGTGCCCTCAGGGCCCCAATAGAGCTCCTCGGGCTCCCAGACGTCGGCGCGGCCGCCGGCGAAGCCGAAGGTCTTGAAGCCCATGGATTCGAGCGCAACGTTGCCGGTGAGAATCAGGAGGTCGGCCCAGGAGATGCGGTTGCCGTATTTCTGCTTGATCGGCCAGAGCAGCCGGCGTGCCTTGTCGAGGTTGGCATTGTCAGGCCAGGAGTTCAGCGGTGCGAAACGCTGCTGGCCCTGGCCGGCGCCGCCGCGGCCGTCGGTGATGCGGTAGGTGCCGGCGCTGTGCCAGGCCATGCGGATGAACAGGCCGCCGTAATGGCCGAAGTCGGCCGGCCACCAGTCCTGCGAATCCGTCATCAGCGCGTGAAGATCCTTCTTCAGCGCGTCGAGATCGAGCTTCTTGAACTCCTCGGCATAGTCGAAGTCCTGGCCGAGGGGATCGGCACGGCCGGAATTGTGATGAAGAATCTGCACGTTCAGCTGGTTCGGCCACCAGTCGCGGTTGGCTCTGCCGCGCGGCGTATTGCCATGAGCTACAGGACATTTACCTGTGCTGTCAGTGGGATTGTCCATGATCGTCTCCTTCATTGCTTGATCGGTCGGCGGTTCAAAAAGATGAGCCGAGCTGACGCCCCACTCTCTCCCTGCAGTCTTCATATCGGAAGCGTTCAATAATTTTAAGTTGGATTTACTGATTGTCGCGATAAGCTGAGGTTATGAAGAATCTTACCCTGAAACAGCTACGCTATTTTGAAGCCCTGGCGCGGGATGGCCGCTTCCGCCGTGCCGCCGACGCCTGCGCCATCTCCCAGCCGGCGCTCTCCATGCAGATCAAAGAACTCGAGCAGGAATTGGGCGGCGAGCTCTTCGAGCGCAGCGCGCGCGAGGTGAAGCTTACCCCGTTCGGCCAGAGCTTCGCGCTGCGCGTCCGCGACATCCTGCGCGCCGTCGACGAATTGGGGGAGTTTGCCCGAGCCTCGCGCGAATCCTTTCTCAAGCGCCTGCGCATCGGCATCATTCCGACGATCGCGCCCTATCTGCTGCCGGCAATTATAAACGATCTCAACGAAACCTTCGCCGGAATTCAGATCGAGGTGCGCGAGACGCAGACAGGCAAGCTGGTTCATGAACTGGCGCAGGGCCAGCTCGACATGGCGATCGTCGCGCTGCCTGTGTCGGAACCCTCGCTCACCGAACTCGAGCTTTTCAAGGAAGAATTCGTGCTGGTCCGGAGGCAGGAGGATGGAGACAAGCCCGTGCCCGAGCGCGAGGCGCTGCGCGAAATGCGGCTGCTGCTGCTCGAAGAGGGCCACTGCTTCCGCGACCAGGCGCTGTCCTTCTGCAAGATCGGCCCAGCCCGCCCGCGGGAGATCATGGAAGGCAGCTCGCTCTCCACCCTCGTCCAGATGGTCGGCGCCGGCATCGGCGTCACCCTGATCCCTGAGATGGCCGTTCCGGTCGAAACACGCTCGGCCCAAGTCTCGATCTCCCGCTTCCCCTCGCCACAGCCGTCGCGGACGATCGGCATGGTCTGGCGCAATTCGACGCCGATGGCCAAGCAGCTGCAGGAAGTCGCCGAGGCGGTGCGCCGCTCGGCCGAGACGATGCGCGCGCAGGATGCGCTCACGTGACGGACCTTGGCCGTCATCTCAGCGTCTAAGACCCGCCCCTCACCTCAACTGCGGCGCTTGAACGTATGCTCGGCTGCCGGAAATTTCCGCGCGCGCACCTCCTCGGCATAAGAGGCGGCAGCGTCCGCGACCCTCTTGCCGAGCTCGTCGTAGCGCTTGACGAAACGCGGCTTGAAATCATTGAAGAGGCCGAGAATGTCGTCGGAAACCAGGATCTGGCCGTCGCAGGCGGAAGAGGCGCCGATGCCGATAGTCGGGATGTGCACGGCTGCCGTCACTTCGCGGGCCAGTGGCTCCACCGTGCCCTCGACGACGACGGCGAAGGCGCCTGAGCCGCCAATCGCATGCGCGTCGCGGCGGATCTTCGAGGTCTCGTGTTCGGAATGGCCGACGGAGCGATAGCCGCCGGCGGTGTGGACGAGCTGCGGCATCAGGCCGATGTGGCCGAGCACGGGAATGCCCCGCTTCGTCAGGAAGGCGATGGTTTCGGCCATCTCCTCGCCGCCTTCGAGCTTGACGGCGTCGCAGCCGGTTTCCTGCATGATGCGCACGGCGTTGCGGAAGGCAATCTCCTTCGATTCCTGATAGCTTCCGAAGGGCATGTCGACGACGACGCAGGCATTGGCGGCGCCGCGCATCACGGCCTTGCCATGAGCGATCATCATGTCCAGCGTCACGCCGATCGTGGTCTCCATGCCGTAGAGCACCATGCCGAGCGAATCCCCGACCAAAAGCAGGTCGCAATGCTCGTCGAGGAGGCGCGCCATCGGCGTCGTGTAGGCGGTGAGGCAGACGATCGGCTTACCGCCCTTCATGGCTGCGATCCGCGTCGGCGTCAGGCGCTTCTGAGATCCGGTGGCGCTCATTTCGTCACTCCCTTTCCCGGCTGACCGCTCATTCGGTTGTCCCGGATCATTCTGTTCCCGCTCGCCGGGCTGCTGTTGTCTCCGACAACTCTGTTGTCGAGAAGCCGCGTCGTGCCGATCCTCACGAAGAGCGCCACGACGATGGCGCCTTCGAGCGAAGCGACCGGCGCCAGTGTTTCTGCATCCCTGACGGCGACGACTTCGGGTTTCGCCAGAGGCTCGCGGCCAATAAAGGCGGTGAGTTTCGCCTCAAGTTCTTGCGCATCGGTGATGCCTTCGGCGATGAGCCGCTCGGCCTCATCGAGCGCCTGCGGAACGATCACCGCCGCGCGCCGCTCATCGGGGCTGAGATAGACATTGCGCGACGACAAGGCGAGGCCGTCGCTGTCGCGCACGGTCGGCACAGAGATCACCCGCACCGGCACGGCGAGATCTTCCACCATGCGCTTGATGATGACGACCTGCTGGTAGTCCTTCTCCCCGAAATAGGCAGTTTGCGGCTGGACGATGTTGAAAAGCTTGGTGACGACGGTGGCGACTCCGGCAAAATGGCCGGGCCTGACTGCGCCTTCGAGTTCGCGGCCGAGATCGGGAACGTCGACCACCGTCTTCATCGGGCGGGGATACATATCCTCGACGCCCGGCGCGAAGAGGAAATTCACGCCGGCCTGCTTGAGCATGGCGCCATCGCGCTCGAGATCGCGCGGATATTTGCCGAGGTCTTCGGCCGGGCCGAACTGCAGCGGATTGACGAAGATCGAGACGACGACGATGTCGTTTTCGGCCCGGGCGCGCGTGACGAGCTTGAGATGTCCGGCGTGGAGATAGCCCATGGTTGGAACAAGGCCGACGGTGCGCCCCTGCCGCTTCAGCGCATCGAGCGTGTGGCGCAGCTCTTCAATATTCGAGAAAACCCGCATACATCCTCCCCGCGGCCGGTCACTCATCTTGGGCGCGGATAAGAAATGTAATCGAAGCCCGAGGTCAATGCACTTCCGGACAAAAAACGATTAGATGCATGGCCGGCGGATCAGGCTGGCCCGGTCAGCTCGCAAATCGTATCTCACACCCGGCTTGCCGCAGCGCTAGCGCAGGGCTAGCAATGTGCGAACTGCGCCTCTATCTACCCTTTCCGTCAAGATACCATCACAGTCGGCCGTTATGGAGTTTACATGGACAAACCCTGGAAGATCAGCCGCGGGCCGATAGCGGCGACCGAGCTCGATGTTGAGAAGGCAAACGCGATCAACTCGCTGTTGATCCGGCCGGTCGGCGTGCTTCCGGCCAGGCCCGGTGATCCTGTCCTTCCCTTCGCCGTCGGCCTGTTCAACGAGCTGCGCCCGCTCCTGAAGCCCGATGCCGGCGTGACGACGCTTCGGCGCGCGACCGCTGCCTATGTCCATTGCCGGCGCTATTATTTCGCCAGCGCTCAGCCCGATTCCATGCGCCATAACATCGACGGCGAACCGGTCGAGCCGCTGTCGGAGGAAGACCGATTGGTTGCGCAGAAGCGTTTCCTGAGCCTCAAGCAGAGCGCCGCGAAGGCCGAGGAACCCGAGCCGGCACCTGTCGTGGTCCCCGCTCCTGTGCTGAGCAAGAACGAACAGATCCGCGCCGCACTTCTACGAGGCAGGAAGAACGCCGTCAGCTGAGCTTGGCGACAGGTGGATCTTTTGCGCGCAGGAGCGCCATCAGCATCGGCCCCAACGCAAACTCACCTCGCTCGGCGCGCCGCGTGAGGTCCCGGAGATAGCCGCCGGCGGAATGGATGCACCCTCCCCTCTGCAGAATGCAGGCGATGACGGCAGCCGAGTTTTCCGATCCCATCACTGAGCACGCATCCTCATAGGCCGAGGGGCTGACGCCCAGCATCGAGCGCACGACGACCGCCGCAGTCATCAGATCCCGCCAGCTGCGCACGCTGCCGTCCGGGCCGTAATCTGCAATGTCGGGGCAGGCCTGGAGGACCACGCCGAGCGGGAAGCTTTTCAGTTCCCCTGCCCTCGCGCTCTTAACGAAGCGCGGTCCCTCTAGACCATTTTCTTGCGCTCCGCGTCCGTCATCGTCGAGCTTGATCCCCGGCCAGTCGTTCTGCTCGGTCAGCCTCTCCGTCGTCGCCGCCTGGCCGGTTCCCAGCCCTCGTTCAAATTCAAGTATGGATTCGGGGTTCGAATTCTGTATGTGGCGCTCAATTTGGGATTCACTGGCGCTCGGCATCTGCATTTTCTCATGCAGTTCCAATAGGTTGACGATATTTTCGCGGGCTATCTCGAGTTCTTTGAGGATCGGCGGGAGGTTTTCCAGATTTGCAGCCTTCGGAATGCGCTGCAGGATCGCCTGGAACATCGAAGACACGCGCTCCCAATCGCCGGGAACGGCTTCCTCGACGGCTGCGGAGATCAGTTTGGCGATGTCGCGCCGGCAGATCGTCAGCCGCTCCTTAAGACCGCGCAGCATCTGCCGGTCGGCGGCGATGCGCGCTGCCATCGTCTCGATGTCGCCGGCGCGGGCGAGAAGCGGGGCGAGGCTGAAGCCGTAGGCCTCGTCGATCCCGCCTTCCCGGCTGCGGCGCACATAACGCTTGCCGTTCGGGCTGTCCTTGCGGGAGATAAGGCCGACTTCCACCAGCAGGGCAAGATGCCGGCGCAAGGTGGCGGCGGCCATGCCGCGGGCTCTGAGCGAAAGCTGCGCGTTCGAGGGAAAGACCACCAGCGGTTTGTCGCTGGAGAGTTCATCCTCGGGATAAAAACTCAGCAGCGCATCAAGCACCGTCAGCGCCCGGTCGGTGATATCCAGCCCTGCCCGCGCCTCGCAGACCGATCGGAACAGTTTCCATTTGTTGCGCGTCGTTCCGGCCGCGATCGCCTCGCCTCGCCGCTGTTTCAGCAGCATGGCAAGCGACATCGGCCGCCGCCCGAAGGGCGTCGTCACATAGTCACTCTCCATTTCCTTCACCTCTCATCAGGCAAAAGAAATCCGCTCACCGAAACGATGCGAGGAGGAAAAGTGCCGCAGCGTCATTTGCGCGTCTGAAAAGACGCCGAGGCGCTGCAGGACTCTTGACTGGGATTCGTGAAAATGCGATTCTCTGTCTTGCTTAAGGATGTGAGAAGGGCTTCCACGACTCGTTCGTTTGGGGGCCTTTTTCTTTTGCGGTTTCAGTCTCCTTGTTTGCCCTCCTCGGCGAGGAATTGCTCATAGAGCGCGTCCAGCCGGCTGGAGAGAAAGTCTCCGAAGCGGCCGGCATTTCTCGCCTTCATCGAGAGCGAGAACGCCTTGCCGTCATTCTTCATTTCCGCCTGCACCGCCTTATCCCGCGGCTGCCATGTCACCTTCCTCGCGGCGGCGGTTTTCTTCACCGGCCGCGCGCTTTTGTTCAGCGCCGCATAAAGCGCTTCGAAACGTTTGTCGGATGGTAGCTGATGAAAGTTGTCGTCCTGCAGGACCTTGGCGACATTTGCCGCATTGGCCGCTTTGCCGGCGAGCAGCGACAGTTCCACCCAGCGCTCGCGGCCGACGCCGGGCGCCGGCCCGATTGCCTGGACGACCTCCGGCGAGATGCGGTCCATTACCGACAGCATCTTCGAGACCAAAGCCGCATTGGCGGCAAGTGCGGTCGAGACGACCTCCCTGTCGTAACCGAGCTCCTCCAGCCGTCTGGCAAAGAGTGCGCGCTCGATGAAGGTGAGGTCGGCGCGGGCCGAATTCTCCTGCCCCTGGGCGATCACGTGGGTCCGGTCGTCGATCACCTTGACGACGGCACGGACATTGCGGCCGAGTTCGCGGGCGGCGCGCAGCCGCCGGTGACCAAAGACCACCTGATAACGTCCGTCGATCCTGGCGTGGGGACGCACCAGGATGGGCGTGTCCTGTCCGCGCGCGCGGATCGCTTCGACGAGCGCTTGAAAGTCCTCATCATCCTCGGACAGGCGGTCCTTGATGAACGAGGCTTCGACGAGATCGGGGTCGAGATCGACCACCGCCTCGCCCTCCAGGAATTTTTCCGCCTGCTTGGCAAGCTCATCCAGCGAGCGGACGAGAGACCGGCCTGCCCCGCGCATCGGATAGTTCGGCGCGCCTGCGTTTTCATCAGGCATATCGGCCAGCCCTTCCAGCAGATTCTTTCGTGCCATCAGCGTCCTCCGATTGCGGTCATTGCATTGATTCAGTTCAAGAAAACGGTGAATTTGTCAGCCGACAAATTCACCGCCCCCATGCCTGGTGAATAAGGCCGGCGATCTCCGTGTTGACGGCGTCCATCGCCTCCAGCGCGCGATCATAGGTTCCCCGGTTCATCGAGGCGCGCTCGACCTCGTAAAGCGTTTGCTTGGTGATCCCGGCATCCGAGATCGCGGTGGATTTAACCATCTGGTTCTTCAGCATGAACTCGTGGAACATCGTCGACATGAAGCCGACCATCTGCGCCTGCGGCACGTCGGTCGGCTCAAAGCGCGTGATGAGATAGCGATACCAGGAGAGGTTCACTTCGGCGCCGGCGGCGCGGATCGGCTTCAGGATGCCGCCGAGCATCAGAAGGAACTGACCCATCGACATGATGTCGAGCATTTGCGGATGGATGGTGATCAAAACGCTGGTCGCGGCCGTCAGCGCCGTCAGCGTGAGATAACCGAGCTGCGGCGGGCAATCGATGACGACGACGTCGTAACGATCGTCGACCTGGGCAAGCGCGCGAGAGATGCGGGTGAAGAAGGTCTTGCCGTCATTGGTCGATTTGTCGGCCATGGCGAGCGGCGTATCGTATTCATATTCCTGCAGGTCGAGATTGGCCGGCACGATGTCGAGACCGGGAAAATTCGTCTTGTGGATGATCTCGGAGAGTGGCTTCTTCTCGCCGTCATAGCGAATCGCTTCATAGAGCGAGGCGGCCTGGTCGAACTCCGGCTGGAAGCCGTGCAGGGAGGAGAGCGATGCCTGCGGATCGAGATCGACGGCGAGCACGCGGTGGCCGGTCAGCGCCAGATGCTGGGCAAGATGGGCAGCCGTCGTCGTCTTGCCCGAGCCGCCCTTGAAGTTGACGACGGCGATGACCTGTAGCTTCTCATGAGCGCGGCGATGGGGCACATACATGCGGCTTTCGGAGCGGCCATGCGCATCGAGATAGCGCCTCAGCTCGAGCATCTGCTCGGCGCTGTAGGAGCGCCGCCCAGAAGGCGACGTCTGCGGGCAGGGGCCTTTGCCCTCGAGATGCAGTTTCTTCAGCGTACTCTGCGACGCGCCGACATAACTGGCGACCTCGGCAAGAGAAAAGCTGCGCAGCGTCTTCTTCGCGTTCGGCGGAAAGCGCTGCACGCTCAAGAGATGCAGCTTCTTCGAAATCACGTCGCCGTGCTCGAGAATCTGATCCTCGAAATAGAGCGGCGCGGCCTTCACGGCGTTCGAATTAGCGTTCATCGGCAGCAATCTTTCGGATAACGGTTTTCGGGATCAAAAGCCCCTGTAACCGTTATTATCCGCGATTCTCCGATACCGGCCAAGAAATTTAAGGTTAACGCATATTAACCTTTTCGATGCTCGTCCAAGCACTTGCCGGATCTCTGCGTGATGTCCGGATGACCGGGGATTTTGGGCCGGGGGCGCTGATAACGCGCCCCCGGCGGCGCCCGGCCGAAGGGGAGGGGGCATTCGGCGGGCTTAACTCAATGGCGCTTCGCCTGTAGTGATGCGCTGCTCGTCGGCGCCGAAGAGGTGAACGGTGTCGTGGCCGGGGGCGATCCTCAACACGTCTCCGGGGGCGGCCCGGATCCGCTCGCGGAAGACGCAGGTCAGCGTCTGACCTCCGAGCCGCACGAGCACGAGTGTTTCCGAGCCTGTGGGCTCGACGACGACGGTCGTCACTTCGATGCCGTTGGGGTCGAGCATGATATGTTCGGGGCGAATGCCGTAGGTCACGGCATCCTTCGGCCGGCGTTCGCTCGGCAGCAGCAGCCCGTCCACGGTCCTGAACCCGTCTTCGCTCATGCTGCCCTTGATGAAATTCATCGCCGGCGAGCCGATGAAACCGGCGACGAACAGATTGTTCGGGCGGTCGTAGAGTTCGAGCGGCGAGCCCGATTGCTCGATCAGCCCGTCCTTCATGACAACGATCTTGTCTGCCATGGTCATGGCTTCGATTTGGTCGTGGGTCACGTAGATTGTCGTCGTCTGCAGCCGCTGATGCAGTTCCTTGATCTCCGAGCGCATCTGCACCCGAAGCTTGGCATCGAGGTTCGACAAAGGCTCGTCGAACAGGAAGACGGCTGGATCGCGCACGATCGCCCGGCCCATGGCGACGCGCTGACGCTGACCGCCCGAAAGCTGCTTCGGATAACGCTCCAGCAGGTTTTCCAGCCCGAGGATTTTTGCCGCATTGCCGACGCGCTGATCGATCTCCGATCTCGGCATGCGCTTCATCCGCAGCGAGAAGCCCATGTTCTTCGCCACCGTCATATGCGGATAGAGCGCGTAGTTCTGGAACACCATGGCGATGTCGCGGTCTTTGGGCGCAAGCTCGTTGACGATGTGCTTGCCGATCTGGATCTTGCCCGAAGTGATGCCCTCCAGGCCGGCGATCATTCTGAGCAGCGTCGATTTTCCGCAGCCGGAGGGGCCGACCAGGACGACGAATTCGCCGTCGCCGATATCGACGGACACGCCTTTGATGGCTTTGAACGCGCCGTAGTCCTTGCGCGCATTGCTGACCGAAACATGGGCCATGAAACTCCTCCCGAATTCGCCGTCAAAGTCCGTTCAAGACACTTTTGAGAAAATCGAGGCCGAGGCGCTCACCCTCCTTGCGCGCGGCCAAGTCCTTGCCCGGCCAGCCGTAAGCGGCATCCTCGTGCTCGATCGACAGCGTGCCGTCAAAACCGTAGCCGCGGGCCTGCCTGAGGAAACGCGGCCAGTCGAGCAGACCGAGCCCCGGCAACTTGTATTGCCACCAGCCCTTGCCGTGATAGCCGAGTGCCTGCAGGGCCTCGGCGTCGATCGCCGTATCCTTGGCATGCAGAATGGCAATGCGGTCCTTGACCGCCTCCAACGCCCGATAGGGATCGACGCCGATGCGGATGAGGTGCGAGGGGTCGAATTCGAGGCCGAAGCGGCGGTCCTCGATGCGGCGGAAAAGTTCCTGCCATCCCCGAGGCGTCGTTCCGATGAAATTGTCTCTAGGTCCGGGCCAGTTCTCGATCGCGAAGGTGAGGCCGCTTGCCTGCGTTTGCGCGATCAGTCCAATCGCGAAGTCGGCGAAGTCGTCATAATTGGCCTCGTCGCTTGCCGTATCGTTACGGCCGGGAAAGATCACGAATATCGGAACGCCGGCGCCGCCGATCGCTTCGGCAAATTCTGAGGTCCTTGCCCGGAGCTCGCGGCGCTTGTCGCGGTCGGCATCGAGCTGATTGCCGAAAAAAGTCATCGAGGAAACGAAGAGGCCGCGGCTTCGTGCCAGCGAGACGGCGTCCTCCACCCGGTCGGGCGTCTTGATGTGGCCGCCGACATCAATCTCGATCGCTTCGAACCCCGCCGACGCGGCGAAATCTACCACTTCCTCCAGCGGGCGGTCATTGAATGTCGAGGTATAGAAGCCGATTTTCACCATATCCTCCGATCCTCATCAAAATCCGGGGGGCCTTGCGGTCGTTTCAACTGTTCAGCCGATCCATGAATTTCAGCGGCGAGCGCGTGCGCTGCGCCACATCGGCCGATGCGAGCATCAGGGCGGCCGCCATCGGCATGGCCGCCGCACCCATGGCCGAGGCGTCCTCGCCGATCGAGGCGCGATGCAGCGAGGGCAGGTTCGTGTCCTCGGCGTCGAGATGCTCGTGCACGTAACGCAGCAGTTCATCGACGATGCGGATCGGCAGCCGGCCGCCGACGAGCACGGCATCGGGATCGACGATCATGGCGATATGTTTGACCGCGACGGCGAGATGCGCGCTCATTTCCTTCAGCCATTGCGAAACGAGGCGCTTGCCGCGCGCGTCGAGGGTCAGCAGATCCTGCGGCACGCTCACCTTGATCCCATGCCGGGCGAGGAAATCATAGAGGAAGAACAGCGAGAAGATCTCCCCGAGAAGCTGGACCTTCTGCGCCTCGCCGTCGCGGCCGTCGGCAATCGGAAGCCAGCCGATCTCGCCGCTGAGGCCCATGGCGCCGCGATGGCCGTTGCCGTCGAGAACGAGGCCGCCGCCCGGGCAGGCATTGACGGCGATATAGAAGAAGCTGCTGCTTTCCGCGCCGAGGCCGTAGTTGAGCTCGGCAAGGGCAGCGGCATTAGCCTCATTTTCGGTGAAGACGGGATGCGGCGTCAGGCTCTCCAGTGCGGCGCGCACGTCGAAATCAGTCCATTCCTGATAGGCGTCGGGCTTGCCGAGCAGCGAGATTTCGCCGAGCCAATCCGGCATGGCAAGGCCGATGCCGGCAAGGCGCGCATCGTCGATCAGCCGGCTGCGCTGGAAATGCGAGATCGCATCTGATGTCAGTTGCATGAATTCCGCCGGCAGGATGAAGCGTTTCTCGTGGTGTACGCGGGCGCGCACATTGCCGACGGCGTCGACCGCCAGGATCGTCAGATGGTCGCGGTCGATGTTGATGCCGATGGCGTAATAGGCGTCGGGATTGATTTCGAGTTCGATTGCCGGCTGGCCTCTGAGCCCATGCCGGCGGCGGGCCTCCATGATCAGGCCCTCGTCCAGCAGGCGGTCGACGATGCGTGCGATCGCCGGTTTGGTGAAGCCCGTCTGCCTGGCGATTTCGGCGCGCGAAATCGGCGCCTGGCGGTGGATGCAGCGGAGCACGACGGCCCTGTTGTGCTCGCCCGCGTCTTCGACATTGGCGCCCGTCAGATCGGGGGAGAGCCTAGCGCCGAGTGTCTGGTTCATGCGTTCAATCCTTCCGCGCGCGTGGAGAGTGAAGCAGACCCTCTCATCCCTTCACCGCGCCGCTGGTCATCGCGCCGAGGATCAGCCTCTGGAGCGACAGGAAGGCCACGATCGCCGGAACGACCGCAATCAGGCAGGCGGCGGCAAGCAGCTGGATGGACGAGTCGGTCTGCATGCCGCGGAAGTTAAAGATTCCGACGCCGATCGGCATCAGGTCATTTTTGGTGAGCAGCAGGAAAGGCACCAGGAATTGCGACCAGCCGGCAATCACAGTGATGATGAAAACCGAGGCGATGCCCGGCGCCGACAGGGGCACGATGATGCGCCAGAAGACCGAGAAGCGGTTGCAGCCGTCGATCATCGCCGCTTCGTCGAGGCTGCGCGGGATGCCGTCGACCGTGCTTTTCAACAGCCAGGTCGCCAGGGGAACACCGAGCGCGATATAGACCATGACGACGGCGAAATGCGTGTCCAGCAGGCCGAGGCGGTTCATGTAGCGATAGAGCGGCACCATGATGACGAGCGGCGAGATCATCTGGAAGAGCAGCAGCCCCATCATCGAGAGGCCCTTGCCACGGAACTGGAAGCGGGAGAAAGCGTAAGCGGCGGGCAAGGCAACGATCAGCACGCCGAGCCCGCTGAGAGCCGCAAGCTTCAGGCCGTTCCAGAGATAGATCGGAAAATAGCTGTTGTTCAGAACCGTGATGAAATTCTGGATGGTGGGATTGTCGGGAATATAGCGCGCCGCGCCGCGATAGACCTCCCGCTTGTCGCGTAGCGCCATCGACAGCAGATAGGTGAGGGGGCCGGCGAAGAAGACGAACATCACCAGCATGAAGAGATAGCTCATGGCATCGCCTAACCGGCTTCCGGTGCGTCCGCTCATTGCTCTTCCTCCTTCGGCAGGAACGACGCATAGACGAAGGCGAGCCCGAGGCTGATGATCAGCATCAGCACGGAGAGCACGCTGCCGCCGGAGAGGTCATAGTTTCGGAAGACGATATTGAAGACGTAGAGCGAGATCACTTCGGTCGCGCGCCCGGGTCCGCCGCCTGTCAGTGTGATGATCGCATCGAAGGTGTTCACCGTCTGGATGGTGATCAGGATCATGTTGACGAGGATGGCAGCGCGCAGCTGCGGCAGCGTGACGAAGAAGAACTGCTGCGAGGCGCTGGCGCCGTCGACCTCCGCCGCCTCGTATAGCGAGGGATCGATCGATTTCAGCGCCGCATACATGACGACCATCGAAAAGGCGGTGCCGCGCCAGATGTTCGAGATCAGAGTCGACCACGGCGCCATTGCCGGGTCCGATAGCCAGGCGACGGTCGGCATGTGCATCAGCCTCAAAATGCTGTTCAGCGCGCCGTAGGGCGCTTCGGAAAACAACATCTGCCAGATGATGCCGCCGGCAATGCCCGGCACGACCCAGGCGACGAGCGCCGTGGTCCTCAGGATCGTGGTGCCGAACAGGCCGCGCTTTTCGCCGCGAACGACGGTGACGGCGACCGCAAGGCCGAGGATCTGCTGGCCGATGACGCTGCCGCCGACGAAGATCAGCGTCGCCCAGAGAATGTCGGGCAGTTGCGGCGAGCTCAGCGCACTGGTGATCGACCCAAACGTATATTGCTGGTTCTCGCCGATCAGCGTCGCATTGGTGAAGGAAAGCCGGAAAACGTCGATGACGGGATAAAGGTAGAATATGCCGATGACGATGATCACCGGCATGATCCAGGGCAGGGGCGCGCCGGCGAACCGGCGCATGAACGTTCTGCTCTGAGGCGGGCTGTCAGCCTCGATGGCAATAGGGCTCATTGGCTTCTCTGTCCGGGTTTGGCACTGTCGACGGCGCCTCAAGTCCAGGCGCCGTCGCGGTCGGAAGCGTGGAAAGCGCCCGGGATCAGAGACGCTTGTAAGCCTCCATCGCCGCGCTGAATGCGGCATCCAGAGCTTCTTCCGGTTTCTTCGTCCCCGACAGCACGTCTCCCATCATGATCTGGATCTGGTTGGAGATCTCGGGATAGATCGGCACGCCGGGCCGGGCTTGGCCATCGACCAGCGCATTGGCGAAGGTCTTGTTGGCTTCCGTCGAAAAGACCTCATACTTGTCGAAGAGCGACTTGCGCGTCGGCAGCTGCTGCTGCAGCGCGTTTGCAGGACCCATATAGACGTCGCGCGCCAGGTTGGCGCACATTTCGATCTTCTCCTTGTCCTTGCTGAAGGAGGCGACCGTCCAGCCGCCGGTGCCCGTCGACTTCTGGTCGGCCGTGGGGCCCGGGATCGGCGAGAAGGTCCAGTTCTTGAATTCCTCTTCGTCGAGCGTCGTCTTCAGCTGTGCATATTGCCAGTTGCCGCCGATGAAGAGCGCCGTCGTCGCGGCAGCCGCCGCAGCGTTCATATCGTCGTAATTGGCGATCGTCGTAACGCGCTTCGGCGCCGCACCGGAATCGACGAGATCCTTGAAGTAGTTCAGCGCCTTCAGGAATTTCTCCTTGTTCTCACCTTCGCCGAAGATTGGCTTGCCCGAGTCGTCGACGAGTTTGCCGCCGAGCGCCCAGTAATTGGCGAGCCAGTCGAAGGTCGTGCCTTCCCAGCGCCCGCCGTTGAAGAGCACGCCTTCCATGCCCTCCTTGGTGGAGGCAAGGGCGGCCTTCTTCAGTTCGTCCCAGGTCTTCGGCGCATCTGCGACCACAGACTTATTGCGGTAGAGAACGCGCAGGTCCGTATCCCACCACCAGGCACGGATGGTCTTGTCCTTGTCGGTGATGCCGTCGCGGATGAAGGGGAAGAGATCGTCGATTTCTTCCTTGGAGAAATAGGGTGTGAAATCGGCCAGCACGTGATTGACCATGAATTGCGAGAGCACGAAGGAGTCGACGGCCGCGCAATCCGGCGCGTTGCCGGCCTTGGCCTGCTCCAGCATCTTGGCCTGTTCAGTGCCGATGTCGGAGGACATGAATTGCATCTGCAATTTCCAGTCCGGATGCTTCTTGATGAAATCGACGAAGAGCTTCTGATAGCCCTCGGCAATGGCGGGATCGGAATTGTTCGGGCTGTCGTTCGTCAGGCGGACGACGAGCGTTTTCGGCGCATCGGCAAGGCCGATCCGGTCTTTGGTGGCAAGTTCCTGGGCAAAAATGGTGGATGCTGAAAATAAGACAGTGCTCAGCGCCAATGCGCTGACGGTCGCGCTCTTCATGATGGGTCTCCTCCCCATTTGAACGAATACAGCCTGGCGGTCGGTTGACCTCTCCTCATTTCCGTGCTGCATTAATTAGATTAAGTTACTTTGATTTGATGTCAAGCCAGAGCTTGGGAGGATGAGATGCTGGCGACATTCAACAGCAGCTAGCGCACGCTGCGGTTTTCGGAAGGGATGCGCGCCAAAATAAGTTGTCGACAGCGCCTTAGGGAAATCAGGCGCATCCAACCCGCAATTTTCCTGACGAAAAGGCCGATCGATCGCGGATGGCCGCGATGGTGTCAGTTCGTGCTCCGGCCGCAGCGGCAGCCGGAAACTGAAGTCCATGGAGGAGAAGATGCGTTTACTCATTCTCGGAACCGGCGGCATGGCCAACCAGCACGCCGCGCGTTTCAAGGCGATCGAAGGCGTCAGCGTCGTTGGCGGCGTCGACGTCGTCCCGGAGCGGCTCGCCGCCTTTTGCACCGAACACGGCATCGCCAATCATTTCATCTCGCTGGAGGATGCGCTCGCCTGGGGCGAGTTCGACGCGGTGGCGAACGTCACGCCCGACCGTATCCACCACCCGACGACGCTTCAGGCGATCGCCGCCGGCAAACACGTCTTCTGCGAAAAGCCGCTCGCCACCGATGCCGTCAAGGCGATGGAAATGACCGAGGCGATTGAGCGGGCCGGCAAGGTCGGCATGGTCAACCTCACCTATCGCAATTCGCCGGCGCTGCAGAAGGGCCGGCAGATGGTGCTGGCCGGCGAGATCGGCGCCGTGCGCCATGTCGAGGCGTCGCATCTGCAAAGCTGGCTGGTCGGCCGCCACTGGGGCGATTGGAAGAGCGAAAGCAAATGGCTCTGGCGGCTGAGCAAGAAACACGGCTCGAACGGCGCGCTTGGCGATATCGGCATTCACATCGTCGATTTCGCCTCTTATGGCTCCGGCCTCGACGTCGCCCACGTCTTTGCTCGGCTGAAGACTTTCGACAAGGCGCCGGGTCACAGGATCGGCGAATATGATCTCGACGCCAATGACAGCTTCACGATGAATGTCGACTTCACCAATGGCGCGATCGGCACGATCCAGGCGACGCGTACGGCCGCCGGCCAGATGGATCAGCTGCGCCTTAGGGTCTATGGTGAAACCGGCTCGGTCGAGATGATCTACGACACCGGTAAATCGAGCTTGCGCGCCTGCCTCGGCGAAGACGTGCACACAGCGACCTGGCGCGATGTGCCTTTCGATCCTGTGGAGACGAACTACCAACGTTTCGTCCAGGCCGTGCGGGCGGGCAAGACCCACGAACCCTCCTTCCGGCGCGCCGCCAGCATCCAGAAGGTGCTCGACAAGGCGCTCGCCTCCGATCTCAGCCATACCGATGAGGCGCTCGGCTGAGCCCGCCGAATTATGCTGCACGGTCGGCTTAGGCCGAAGCTGGCGGCAGCAGAAGCGTGTTGAGGAAGGGCAGGAGGGCTGCACCGAGTGCCACCCCGCCGCCGCTGAAGCTTGCCGGCCGCATCGGCGAAATCCAGGGCGTCAGGAGCGGCCTGGTCGAGGTGTCGCGCCGCTCGACGGAAAGCTGATGGATCAGCGCCTCGATCACGCCCTGCGGCAGGTCGCCGCCGATCATGACGACGCTCGGGGCGATGAAGCCGGCCATGGCGATGATCGGGTCGAGCAGATGGCCGGCGGCCTCGCGTATCCATTGCGACAGCGACGACGAGGAGAACTCCTCGCCCCTGAGCAGGCGCGCGAAGTCCTCGTCTCCGATGCGTGAGCGCAGGGAATCGAAACCGACGACGGTATTGAGCTGGACATTGTCGGGCCCGGTCAGCATTTCGCCGATGCTGCCCGCCCGCCCATGCACGCCGGAATAGGGTATGCCTCGGATGAGGAAACCCGCCTGAACATCGTCGTCGATGATGATCATCGCGAGCCCACCCTCCGGCATGGCGCTGCCGATCGTGCGCTCGGCAAGCAGGCTCGCCGTGCATTCGTTTTCGACGTAGGTGCGTGCGATCGTCGACATCGCGGCAAGCTGCTCGCTGCGGGCATCGTTCCAATCGTTGGCGGCGATCCCGAGCCCGACGATCGGCAATGTCGCATGCCGATCGGCCATGTCCCGGACCGCCGCGTGTACCGCGCCAACCCCGTCTTCCGGCTCCACGTCGAAATAGACCCGGTCATGCACTTGGCCGCTCAAATCGATCAGCACGATCTCGCCGCGCGTCCGTCGAAGCTTGACGCCGATCGAAAACGCGCCCTCCGGCCGCAGCGCGAATTCCGTGGCCGTCGCCCCGCCGCCGAGCCCGGTGCGCCGGTTCGATGTCACGAGCTTCTCGTCGGCAAGCCGCCGCAATATATTGGTGATGCCAGGCCCCGTCAGCCCGCTATGCCGCCCAAGCTCGGTGCGCGTCAGTGGCCCGTGCCGGCGGATTGCTTCTAGGATGACGCGGATATTCCGGTCGGCGATCTCACCCGATCTCAAGCCCACCGTTTTAGCGCGGGGAGCGCCCAACTCTTGAGTGTGAAGCCGACGCGGCCCCGACCGAAGATACCGCATGACCGTCTTTCTTGAGAGCACTTCGACGGTGTGTATCACGCTTATCGGTGCTCGTAACGATTTTCCAACGAAGTGCTCCGGCTTTCGAGAACCGCAACGGCGTGCCGATCATCCTCGCTGCGTCTTCTATACGTTAATAGCTGCAAGGACGATCGTTGCCGAAACCGTCGCGACAAGCCGGCCTGAGTGCGAAGTCAGCGCTGGAGTATCCAACCGATCCGGTCTGCGCCGGGTCGGTAGAGGTCGTCGTGCAGGACGACGCCGACATGGCAACGGCGATGAGCGCTGCCATCGCTGCCGGCAATTTCCACATCCGGAGCATCCCTCAACCCTCCCTTCGCCGCCAACAGGCAGCGTCTTCAGTGTGGTTGCCAAAGCAGATAGGTCGATGCTGCGATCAGGAAACTGTCATCATCGATCAAGATTGCGTTATCCTTGCGGCTGATGGTCGCCTACTTAGAAAGCGAGGTTTTTTCGAAGGGGAGGCTGGAGAGAGCTCCGGCCGGCTCGTTAAGGAGAAACGACATGGCACGGGCGTTGAGAAGATCACGCTCAGTGTTGGATGTGATATCGCTTTCGATAAACTTGTCTTGGACGATCAGAACGTGCGTCGGATGAAGGCAGGCGGCTCGATCCAAAATCTCTCGGAGGACATAGCACGCCGCGGATTGCTGACCACTCTGAATGTTCGCCCGCGGATGTCTTTTCCATGCTATGATGGGCCTGCAAAGCTCAAGTTCGACGTCTGGAATATGGCAGAGGCCGAACGCTACTTTGCCCCGGCGAAGGGGGTTTGCGCCCAGCAGGGGCTCGCCCCCCGAAGCGCTGGGTGTGCTGCCTTTTTGATCGATCGGGAGGAGGTTGTTCATGTCCACGGATAGTGTCGACCGCCCGCTGCAGCCGGGCGACCGGGCACCGAATGTTGTACTCGATGCGATCTCGCGCGAAGGCAAGATCGCGCTCGATGACTTTCGAGGCCGTAGCCCGCTACTGATCGGTCTATTTCGAGGCCTACACTGTCCATTCTGTCGGCGTCATGTCTCGGCGATGGCGCAGCTCAACCCTGCCCTGAAGGAGAAAGGCATCGAGTGTCTCGCTGTCGTCAAGACGCCCGTCGAACGGGCGCGGCTCTACTTTCGTTACCATCCACTACCCAACCTTATCAGCGCATCCGACCCGGAGGGGGCTTCGCATCGCGCCTTCGGTTTACCCATCCTCGAGCTCACGGAGAATGAAACCGAATGGCCGCACAAGCTCGGAATGGACGCGGTCATGACAATGCGGATCGATTTACCGCGGGAGTTGCCCGTGCCGATGAACCCGGCTGCGGCGGGCGACTTTCTGGAGAAAAAGGACCCGTATGAAATGACGGCGGCCGACCAGCAGATTATCATCGCCGGTCACATGCCGCTTATCGGCGAGTTCCTGCTCGATCGGGAAGGCACTGTGCGCTGGAGTTTCACAGAAGCCGAAGAGGGGGGCCAAAATCTATGCCGGGCGCCGAGTCCCGAAGAATTGATGTCGGCAGCGTCCCAAGTCGCACTTCAGTAAGCTGCTGAAAAACTCGTTCCACGAGACGGTTGGCAGCCTTATACCAATCGGCGAACGCGCAGAGCTTCCCGTTGTATACGATGATCAGCAGGTCTGGGGCCACCAGCGGACCGTGGGCATTGCCAAGCCCGCGGCCGGTCGTTACGCAGCTGCACCAAGTCCGTGGCGAGCAACGGTCATCAGAACCAGTAGAATCTAGACCAAAGTCAGCATCGCGCCTGGAAGGTTCTCAACCAACCATTAAAGGTCAGGGCAGCCTCAGATGGTAACCTCTCTGCAACATCCGCAATGAGGAGGAAGTCGCTCCCTCCCCATTTATCACCGCATCGCCGTGACCTCATCGATGGACCGGATCCGTCACCGCTTTGATGACCTCGGACGCCATCTTGAACTCCTTCTCGCGGCTGGTGATGCCATGGCGTCGCGCGATCCAGTTAAAATCCGTATAGGCAACACGGACCGTTCCATCCTTCGCTTCGTAAACGAGAACTCTGACGGGCCAATCGAGCCCGGCCACTGGATTGGCGGTGATGAACGTCGTTCCGAGCGCCGGATTGCCGAACAGGATCAGCCGCGATGGACGGACCTTGTTGCCAGCCGCGTTGCCGAGTCTTGCTTGATCGATATCATCGAACAGCATTATGCCCTTCTCTGCGACGCTGCCTTTGATCTTTGTGACAGTCTCGTCGACCGAATAGCGACTCTTCAGAACAACGACACCGTCCCGGGCACCTGCCTGGACGATAGTGGCTGATGCCGACAGAATTCCTGCCAATGAAAGCGCGGCCATGAACAATAGTCTGATCATTCTTTGCATGTCATTTACTCCTTTCGGTTGTGTCTCATTCAAACTCGTCGCCGGCTTCCGCATGGAAGGGGCGACCCCTCTTCCGGCTACCACGGAAAATTGGGATCTATCGGTGCGGGGCGCTTTGCGAACCCGCGAGCAGCATTGCTACCGCCAGAGCTGCGATAAGCACGTAGACGGATGCGTTCCAGCCGACGTGATCGTAGACCTGACCGAGAACCACACTGCCGGCCATGCCTCCGGTATAGTAGGATGCGAGGTAGATGCCGCTCGCTCCAGCCTTGTCGCTCCTGGCATGTTGACCGACGACGCCGGTTGCCATTGCCTGTGCGAGGAAGGTGCCGACCGCCACCAGTGTCAAACCGATCAGGATGACCGGCAAATACGCACTGAAGAGCGCGACGAGTCCGACGATGGCAATCGCAAGCGTCAGCACGATTCCGGTTGCCGGCCCCACAGCGCTTGCGAGCCTGCCGGCGAAAGGCGTGGTGAAGATCGACGGAAGGAAGACGAGATAGACAAGGCCGAGCGCCATCGGGCGTACCCCGAGCGTGACAATCCGAAAGTTGACATAGGTGTAGGTGCCGATGAACACGAAGAGGATGAGGAAGCCGATAGCGAAGACGCGTCGCAGCTTTGGATCGGCAAGATGTCCGCCCCAGATGCGCATGGTGAGATTCCCGCGATCATCGCTCCGCATCATGCTGGTCGTCCTTTTGAGCGTGAACCAAACCAGGGCGGCGCCGAGGAGGTTGAGGGCGGCAAACACCAGAAAATTTATCGAGAGGCCGCCAATGCCTGCGACGGCAGCGGACAGCATGCGGCCGAAGAGGTTGCTGGCAACATTGCCGGTGACATAGGCGGCTAGGGCCGTGGAGGCCTTTCCGGCGGAGAAATGCTCCGACAGATAGGCGGCCGTCAGCGTGAAGGCCGTCGACATGCAAAGCCCCTGAAGTATTCGCAGCGCGGCAAAGACGATGATGTTGTCGGTAAATGCCAGAAGCGTCGTTGGCACGGACAGGATCGCGAGGCTGATCCAGATGCCGTTGCGCCGGTCCAGGCCTCTGCCGACGAAGGCGACGAGCAGACCGGCGAGCGCCATACCGAGGGTGCTGGCATTGACGGCGAAACCCATCGTGGCGCGGCTGACCTGAAACCTCTCGACCAGAGAAGGCAATACGGCTTGCGCCGCAAAGAGGTCGACCAAGGTCAAAAAGGCGATGAGTGCGATCAGTCCAAAGCGCCAACTGTCGGCGTGAATGGTCCTCCGCTCTTGAACGGATGCCGTGAGCGGCTGTTCGATGTCGGTCATGCTTGTTCCTCCGGGATGCGGCGTTTCCCTGCCACTGCGAGGGAAACGCCGGCGAGCGATGGGGCTGCTTCAGATCAAAGGGCAACCGTTACATCGCCGCGTCATCGGTGTGCATTTCCGGGCTCAGTATGTCGGAGGAATAGAGCACGGCCGAAGCCTTGCCATTGTTCTTCCACCAATGGGAGAGATGTCCAAACTCGGCCGTCACCTCGCCCTTCTTGTGCAGGATCGGCACCTTGCAGGCGCTGCTGTATTCCGTGATCGAGCCGGAGATGATCAGGATATTGGCCGGGCGCATCTCGTGCGAATGCCAGGGAACGATGCCGCCCGGCTGCACGACGAGCTTGCGCATGCGCAGCATGCTTCCCTTCCATGCCTCGCCCTTGGACGAGAGATCGATTGATTTGACGACGCTGTCGGAGACGCCCTTCGGCATCATCGGGCCAGGCTTCATGCCATCTTCAGTGACCTGATCAGCCGGGCATTCGCCCGCCATGGCGGACGCGGCGGGCAGGCCGGCGCCGAGGACCACTGCAGCAAATGCGAGAGCGGCGAGGGACATGCGGTCGGTTTTCAATACGGGCTTCATCAGCGGTTTCTCCTTGTTGGAGCCCGGCGAGGACGGTGCCGAGCATGTTCGAAGACTGGCGCAGCGCCGATCGAAAGAGAAATGCCAGATGCTTTTGATTTCGATAGCCGCAAGCTATTGTCAGCCGCAGGGGAAACACCGAATGCCCGGCAGCTTGCCAGGCTGTGCTCCCGTGGTTGTTACGATACTGCCTTTAATGCGAACGGCCCGACGCTTTCGCCCAGCCATAGGATTTCACGGCGCCGACAAAGACTGAAACCGCCGGGGAGAAGCGTCGGCCCGCCACCGTCACAAGGCAGACCTCGCGCGAGACTTCCGGGTCCGCGACAGGTCGCACCTGCAATCCTGGGATAACGGCGCTGTATTCGGGAATGAAACAGATACCAAGGCCACCGGCGACCAGGTTCTGGATCCAGTCCTCGCGCTCGCTGGAATAGGAAACGAGTGTCTTCACGCCTTGTGCATCGCAGAGATCCGTGAGGTAATCCCAGTATTCGCAGTTGACACGCCGCAGGTAGATCTCACCGTCGATCGCCGCGATCGGAATGGCGTCATATTGGCCGAGGCGGTGGCCGGCGGGGAAAGCGAGCATGAACCTCTCGCGAAAGAGCGAGGTCACGTCGAAGCGTTCCGGAAAGCTCGTTGCCGTCGACATGAGCGCCACATCGATTTCGCCGGTCTCCAGCAGATCGGACAATCGGGCGGGCACGCCCTCGATCAGCTGCAGCTGGATTCCCTTGTGGCGCATATTGAATTCTGTGAGCAGACCGGTGAACCGGCGCGGTCCGATCGTGCACATGATGCCGACCTTGAGATGCGCTTCGCTGAGACAAAGAAATCGCGATGCCTCAGTACGCACACCCATCAACTCGTCCTGGATCTGCTGGAATCGTGGGCGAAGAAGATTGCCGAGATCTGTTATGTGCGTGAGATTGCGCTCCCGGCGGAAGAGCAGTCCGCCCACCTCATCCTCCAGCTGCTGGATGGCGCGACTGAGAGCTGGCTGAGTAACATTGCACTTTTCGGCCGCGCGCGTGAAGTTTCGCGTTTCACACACCGCCAGGAAATACCTTATATGGTGAATATCCATCGCCGCCCCTCGGCATGAATTCTATTTGCAATGCCCTCAATATTCTCCGCGGGCGGCATTCTCCTCCAATGCCATGGATTTATCAATTCCATACCAGACTGGCATTTCTAAAGCGAAGTCCCGTCGACCATTGTGATTGCAAGACGCCAGACGGCGTCGTCGAACGTAGTGGAGAGCGGATATGCTGAACGCCTTTGATCCCGTAACTGATACTCTCGTCGGCCGCAGGCCCTTGGAAGGGCGTAGCGCCATAGTCACTGGCTCGACCAGCGGCATCGGCCTTGGCATTGCACATGCGCTTGCAAGGGCAGGGGCCGCCGTGATGTTGAACGGCTTCGGCGATCCTGCCGAGATTGAGATGCTGCGCGACGGCATTGCCACCGATAACGATGTCGATGTTGCCTATGACGCCGCTGACATGTCGAAGCCGGAAGCGATCCGCATGATGGTCGAGAGGGCGGTCGCCCGTTTTGGGCAGGTGGACATCGTCGTCAACAATGCCGGTATCCAGCATGTTTCGCCGCTCGGGAAGTTTCCGCCTGAAAAGTGGGACGCCATACTTGCTATCAATCTTTCCTCAGCCTTCCATCTCGTTCAGGCGACGTTCGACAGCATGTGCGCCAACCGCTATGGCCGGATCGTGAACGTCGCCTCCGCCCACGGATTGGTCGCGTCCCCCTTCAAATCCGCCTATGTGGCGGCCAAACACGGTATTGTCGGCTTCACCAAAACGATCGCGCTCGAAGGCGCGGAATACGGGGTGACGTCCAACGCGATCTGCCCCGGTTACGTCTGGACGCCGCTTGTCGAGCACCAGATCGAGGATCAGGCGAAGTCACACAACATCCCGCGGGACGCGGTGATCCGCGACGTTTTCCTGAAGGACCAGCCGACGAGGCGTTTTGCCACGGTTGAGGAAATGGGCGCGCTTGCCGTCTTTCTCTGCAGCGATCTTGCCGGATCGATCACCGGCACGGCGATCCCTGTCGACGGCGGTTGGACTGCGCACTGATCAGTCATTTGAGGCACGGAGGTTGCGATCGTGAACAAACATGTGGGTGCAAAGCTCAAAATGCAGCCCGACTCTTCGCCTGCCGAGCGCGAGCCGCGGACGATCAATCTTGCGCTGCAGGGCGGCGGGGCGCACGGCGCCTTTACGTGGGGAGTACTCGATCGGTTGTTGGACGAGCCGAGCCTGTCATTCGAGGGCATTGTGGCAACCAGCGCCGGCGCCATGAATGCTGCGGTCGCAGCCTATGGCCTGGCTGAGGGCGGGCGGAGCGGAGCACAGACGGCGCTGGCCAATTTCTGGCGCCGCGTCAGCCACGCAGCTGCATCCGGACCTTTGCAGCCAACCTTGCTCGACCGCATTACAGGCTCGAAATCGCTGGAATTCTCGCCGGCGTTCATCATGTTCGACCTGGTGACACGGCTGATGTCGCCGTACCAGTTCAACCCCTTCAATTTCAATCCGCTGCGCCAGGTGCTGGAACAGTCGATCGACTTGGAGGCAATCCGCATGGCACGCTGCCCTGTCAAGCTCAACATCTGTGCCACCAACGTGCGGACTGGCAAGGTGAAGGTGTTCGGCAACGACGAGCTCTCGATCGATGCCATCATGGCGTCTGCCTGCCTGCCTTTCCTGTTCCAAGCCGTGGAAATCGGAGAGGAAGCCTATTGGGACGGCGGCTATATGGGCAATCCCGCAATCTTCCCGCTGATCTATGGCTGCGACACGCCCGATGTACTGGTCGTTCACATAAATCCGATAGAACGAACGGAACTGCCGCGTACGGCTGGAGAAATTCTCAACCGCATCAATGAGATCAGTTTCAATTCGTCGTTGCTGAGGGAAATGCGTGCGGTGGCCTTCGTCACACAGCTGATCGACACGGCAGCGACGCCGCCTTCCAACCTCAAGCGCATTTTCGTGCACGGTATCTCAGACGACGAAGCGATGAAAAACCTCAGCGTCGCGAGCAAGCTCAACGCCGACTGGGGGGCGCTCATGGACCTGAGGGATCGCGGCCGCCAATGCGCCGATCTCTGGCTGCAGGCCAATTACCAATATATCGGCAAACGATCGACCGTGGACGTCCGCGAACGTTATCTCTGATCCTCAGCCATTCCAGCAGTCCCGCCTCCCGCCCGCAGAAACTTGAGCCCCCGTCCACCACTCCGGCGGGGGCTTTTTTGTCTTCAAGATTGCCCGTCGACGCATAGAGACAGCGTATCGAAATCATGCAGAGACAGCATTTCAGGTGACGACTGACTTCTGGGAAGGTGAAGACAGGCAAGCCGATGGCGGTTTGACCTCACGTAACCCAGGAGATTTCTCATGAATACCACTCGTCTTCTCATCAGTTCGGCCCTTGCCGCCGCAGCCTCCGTGGCTGCGGGCAGCGCCTTTGCCGGCCCGGCTGCCAAGCCGGATTTCTCGTTCGAAAAGTGCTTCGGCGTCGTCAAGGCCGGCCTGAACGACTGCCAGACGGCCAGCCACTCCTGCGCCGGCACGGCCACCGCCGACAACGCCAAGGATTCATGGATCTACGTGCCGGCCGGCACCTGCACCAAGATCACCGGCGGAAGCAACGAACCCAAAGCCTGACCTTTCCACCACTTCAACCAAAGGAGTAATCGATGTCCAAGATATATCCCAGCAATCCGGTGCCAACCGCCGCGGGCATCGGTCTTCGCTCCCAGCATATCGGCGAAATGCTGTCTCGCCGCCCCGCGGCGGGATGGCTTGAAGTTCACGCGGAAAACTACATGGGCGGCTCGGCGGCCGTCGACGCGCTGGAGCGGCTGCGGGAAAGCTATCCCCTGTCCGTCCATGGCGTCGGCCTTTCACTCGGGAGCAGTTCCGGTCTGGACGGCGACCACCTGGAGCGCATGCGCAAGCTCTGCCTGCGTTTCCAGCCAGGCCTGGTCTCCGAGCATCTCGCCTGGAGCGCCGCCGATGGCGCCTATCTGAATGATCTCCTGCCGCTGCGTTATGACGCAGAGGCCCTCGCCATCGTGACCGCCAACGTCTCGCGGCTGCAGGATACGCTCCAGCGGCGCGTCTACATCGAAAACCTCTCTGCTTATGTCGCCTTCGAGGACTCGACAATGACCGAGGCGGAATTCCTGGTCGAGCTCGTGCGCCTCACCGGCTGCGGGCTGCTTCTCGATATCAACAATGTGCATGTCTCGGCCTGCAATCTCGGCTTCGATTCCAAAGCCTTCATCGACCAGCTTCCCGCGTGCGCCATCGGCGAGATTCATCTTGCCGGGCACGCGATCAACGAGGTCGAAGGCGATATCGTACTGATCGACGACCACGGTTCGCGCGTTCCGCCGGCTGTCTGGTCGCTCTATGCTCATGCGATCCGCAAGATCGGCCCGCGTCCGACGCTCATCGAATGGGATACGGATGTGCCCGCTCTCGACGTGCTCCTCGGTGAAGCCATGTGGGCCGACATGCTGGCGCAATCGATCGCCTTCGAAGACCGCATGCTGGCGGAAAGGCCGACGCCACAGTCGACCCGGTTCGAGGGGATGATCCTGCCATTGCGTGCCGACAACCGGACGGGCCCGATGCCGGCGCTCGCCGCGCTTGCGACGATTAAGCCGTCGGTCTTCGCCAATCATTCCGGCGCAAGGAGGGTTGGCCATGCTCTCTAGTTGCGCGCTGCAATCGCGGGTCGCCCAAGCCATCCTCGGTGAAGATGGCCGCGATCTTGCGCCGGTGCTGGCGAAAGGTGCTTTCGATCCGCTGCGTCGGTTGAACATTTACCGCAACAACACCTTCGCCTCGCTGACAGCGACTTTGATCGCGGTTTTTCCGATCACGGTCCAGCTTCTGGGCGAAAGCTACTTTCGTCATGTCGCCGGCGCCTTCATTCGAAACAATCCGCCGCAGGAAGCGCAGCTTGTTCGCTATGGCACGAGTTTCCCTCGCTTCCTGGCCGACTTCGATGGCATCCGCGCCATGCCCTTCATTGCCGAAACGGCGCGGCTGGAATGGATGATTGCCGAGGCGCTGGATGCGCCGGCGCTGCCGGGCTGTCGCTTGGAGCAGCTGGCGGACGGTGAAGCCGACACCGCGCCCCAGATATTTCTTCAGCCCTCGCTACGCCTGCTGGTTTGCCGTTGGCCCGCGCTGGACATATGGGAGGCGCATCAAGCCGGCGGAAACATCGAAGCATTGGCGAGTCTGAGCCGCCGACCGGAGCGGATCGCGCTCTGGCGCGGCCAAGATAGCCTGCGATTTCTGCGCCTCGATGCCAGCCATTTCGCCTTCCTTCATGCCCTGAAAGGACGCGCCAGCCTGGAGGCTGCGGTCAGCCGCGTGCTTGCCCAGACTCCTCACTTCGATCTTGAGGGTGCCTTTGGCAATCTTTTCGCCTTTGGCCTCGTCGCTCGCATTCGCCACATCAAGCCCGCAACTAAGTAAACAGGATGGAAATCATGACTATGATGTCCCCTTCTTCGACGCGACACAGAGGCGGTATTATTGGACTTTATGTCGCCGCTCTCGAGAGCTTCAACAGCCTGCCCCTGTCGCTCGCCCAACTTGTTTCCCGTCTGGCGGTCGCCCACGTCTTCTGGCAGTCGTCGCAGAGCAAGCTTGCCTCCTGGCCGGTGACAATTCAGCTGTTCACCCTTGAATACCAGCTGCCCGTCATCGATCCCGGCGTGGCCGCCGTGCTTGCGACGACGGCCGAAGTGACTGGCTCGATCTTGATTTTTCTAGGCCTGTTCTCTCGCCCCGCCGCCATTATGCTGCTTTGCGTTATCTCGACGATCCAGCTCCTCGTCTACCCGCAGAACTGGCCGGACCATTTGCTCTGGACGGCGCCGTTGCTGTTGATCCTGACGCGCGGGGCAGGCGCCGTTTCGCTCGATTATCTGGCAGCGCGCCTGTTTCCGAGGGGGCGCTGAGCCATGCGCGCAGTTGTCGAAGAGACAAGTGGCGGCTCGCCGCTCATGAGCCCAGGGACACATCAGGCGGCGGGTCACCGCCCGAGGGTCGTCATCCTCGGAGCCGGTTTCGGCGGCCTTGCCGCCGCCAAGGGGCTTCGGCACGCGGACGTGGATGTGACG
Source organism: Rhizobium sp. L9 (assembly GCF_002531885.1). Taxonomy (NCBI): domain Bacteria; kingdom Pseudomonadati; phylum Pseudomonadota; class Alphaproteobacteria; order Hyphomicrobiales; family Rhizobiaceae; genus Rhizobium; species Rhizobium sp. L9. Next base: position 47,921 of record NZ_NWSZ01000030.1, read on the forward strand.
GTCGTCGATCGGCGCAACTATCATCTTTTTCAGCCGCTGCTTTATCAGGTCGCGACGGCCGCGCTTTCGCCAGCCCAGATCGCCATGCCGATCCGCCGCATTCTCTCTCGGCAATCCAACGTCACTGTGCTGATGGAGCGTGTCGAGGGGATCGACAAGGAGAACCGGTTCGTTCAGACCACAAATAGTCGCATCGCCTACGACTATCTGGTCATCGCCACCGGTGCAAGGCACGCATATTTCGGAAAGGATGAATGGGCGGAGACCGCGCCCGGGTTGAAAACAATCGCCGATGCGACTGAAATCCGTGCCCGGATCCTGTCGGCCTTCGAACGTGCCGAGGCAGCCGAGGACGAAGCCGAGCGGCGGCGGTTTCTCACCTTCGTCGTTGTTGGCGGCGGCCCGACAGGCGTTGAACTGGCTGGAGCAATCGCCGAGCTGGCAAGAAAGGTCATCGTCCGTGACTTCAGGCGCATTGATCCGTCCTCGGCTCGCGTGGTGCTGGTCGAGGCCGGCAATATCGTTCTGCCGACCATGCCGGCGAAATTGTCGGGAGAAGCCCGGCGACACCTGGAGATGCTCGGCGTCGAGGTGTCCCTCGGGGAAGCGGTAACGCGCTGCGACTCTGAAGGAGTAGCGCTTGCCGGCGGCCGGCAAATCCGATCGTCCTGCGTGCTGTGGGCGGCCGGTGTCATGGCCTCCAGAGCGGCCAAATGGCTTGGCGTGCCCGCTGATCGCGCAGGCCGCGTTCATGTCGACCGGAACCTCAACCCGCCGGGCAATGACGAGATCTTCGTGATCGGCGACACCGCGGCGGTCACGGACAGGAACGGCAGAACGGTTCCCGGAGTGGCGCCGGCCGCCAAGCAGATGGGCGAACACGCGGCCCGCGCCATTCTCGCCGGTCTCGATGGTCGGACCGCTGGCCTGTTCGGCTATCGCGATTTCGGAAATCTGGCAACCATCGGACGCAATGCGGCGGTCGCCGACTTTCGCCGCATCCGTCTTTCAGGATTTTCCGCCTGGCTGGTTTGGAACATCGCCCATCTCTGGTTTCTCGTGGGCTTCCGCAATCGCTTCGTGGTGTTTGCGGACTGGGCGCTGGCTTATGTCCGCTATGACCGCGCCGCCCGTCTGATTACCGACCGCCATGAACGCTAGAACATTCCCACGCATAAAGATGGGGCGTGCGGTCACTGCACTGCTGCTGCTTGCAGTGTTGTCGACGGCGGCGCTCGTCCACCTGGTCTGGTATCGTACCGCAAGCCGGAACATTGAAACGGTTGTTGCGAGCCTCGATGCTCAGAGCACCGCTGCGGTCCGCAACGAGCTTTCTTCTAATCTGGCGCTGGTTTCGAGCAGCGCGGAGATCGTCAGATCGGTCTTTTTCCAGGGAGCGATCAGGCCGGACGACGAGGTGAAGCGTGAATTCCTTTTCCTGTCGTTGCTGCGTGAACAGCCGGCGATTGCCTGGATCGGTTTCGGCTTCCCGGACGGGCGCTTCTTTGGGGCGCACGCGCTGCCGGATGGCGAGATCGAAATGGTGGAGATCGGTTGGGCACCCCTGAGCAAGCCGCGTCCGCTACGCCGCGATCTCTACAAGCCAATCCCTGGCGATATTTTTTTCGAAAATCGGCTGAAGGCCGAGAGTGTCTACGTTCCGGAGGGCTCGCCATGGTACAGACTTGGCCGGACCAGTGCAGAACCGGCCTGGAGTCTCGTCAATATCCTTCCGAACGGCTTCGAACCGGCGATCGTCGTCTCGAAGAAAGTCGAGGTGTTCGGCCATTTCGAAGGTGTGGTGATGGTGGCGGTCAGCCTGCATCGGTTGTCCGCCATCCTTGGAGGGCTCAAGATGCCGGAAGGCAGCAAGGCTTTTGTGCTAGCGCGGGATAACGCGGTACTGGCGACATCCGAGCCGTCAGACGGTATGGTCGCTGCTCATCTCAAGGATTTTGCCGCCTCCGACGCTCTGGCGGCGGCAGTCGCCATGGCTGCCAGCTCCGAAAAGCCAGACGGTTCCCGGACGCTGGTGGCAAGCAAGGCGCTCGGCCCAATCTTCGTGTCATCTGGCAAGTTGCCGTTCGAAGACTGGCGTCTGGTCACCGCCATACCGCGGGCGACTTTTGCCCGTGACATCGACGCCAATACCGAGCGACTGATCTTCATCATCGGGGGCATTGCTGTGCTGGCCGCTGTGACGGCGATCCTGTTTGCCAGAATTCTCTTCGCTCGGCCACTGTCGCGCCTTGCCGAGCAGCTGCATATGATCGAGAGGTTCGAACTCGACGCCGTGGAACATCGCCCGGCGCTGTTGACTGAACTCGATCATTTCTCCTCCGCCCTGAAGCGCATGTCGAGCGGCCTTGCCGCGTTCGCGCGCTTTATGCCCGTCGAGGTCGTTCGTCCCCTTGTCGACGGCGGTCTTAAGCCTCGTCCCGGCGGCGAACTCAGGGACATAACGGTGTTGTTTGCGGATTTGCCAGGCTTTACGGAACTCACGGAAGAGTTCGGCGCTGGCGTTGAACCAAGCCTGACGCGGTTTCTGACCCTGTCGATCGCCGCTATTCATGCCGAAGGCGGCACAGTCGACAAATTCATCGGCGATGCGGTGATGGCGATCTGGAATGCCCCCGGCAATGTGCCGGATCACGCATTGCGCGCGTGCCGCGCCGCAGCGGCAATTCGCGATGCGATGCATGCCATGGCGCCGATTGCGCCCAAGCATGATGAGATTCGGGTGCGTATCGGCATCAACACCGGCGTGGCCCTTGTCGGCAATATCGGCTCGACTGAACGCCTCAGCTATACGGCGATCGGCGACGTCGTCAATCTCGCGAGCCGGCTCGTTGGCGTGGCCAAGGACAAAGGCGTGGAAATTGCGCTAAGCGACGAAACGCTTCGAAAGACCCGAGACCTTATTCAGACAAGGCCGCTTGGCTGCGTCGGCATACGGGGAAGGATCGCGCCGGTCCGAGTGCACACGATCGATCCGGCGGTTATGGCGGACTGAAGGAGCATGACGATGCTGCTGCTCACAACGCTGATTTGGTTGCAAACCAAGCACTTCATGGCTGACTATGTCCTGCAGCCCGAATGGATGATTGCCGGCAAAGGGAACTTCAAGAAGCCGGGCGCTTATGTCCACGCTGGCATCCACGCCCTCGCCACCGCGCCAATCCTCTTGGTTGCAATCACGGATCCGACGTGGATTTTCGCCATTGCCTCGGGCGAGTTTCTGATCCATTTCCTCATCGACCACTTGAAGGCCATCCACGGTCAACGTCAGCCGCACCCGGTCAACACTCGTTCATTCTGGATACTTCACGGTGCCGACCAGCTCGCTCATCACCTGACCTATTCGGCAATCCTGGCGATCGTGGCCTGGGATACTGTGTTCATTTCTTGAAGCAGACATTCGAATCGTCGTCTCGGCTGTTGAGATCAGGTTATGCGGGTAGCGTTCCGCCATAAGCCAATCTTCATTGTGGAGGTGAAGTCGGGACATGACACATTGAATAACCGGCAAGATCGTAAGATCGTTCGGCATTCCATTGGAGGCTCATTCACCCCAGCCAATACCTCGCTCCCGGCCCTTTGCGCCCTGCCATGTCGGCAGGGTTCGCCAAGCGACATCGGTCGATCGACAGGCAGCCGCAACCGATGCATTCGCCAAGACCGGACCGTAGGCGCTGTAACTCGGCTATGCGCTGGTCGATACGCTTTGCCCACGCGCTCGACAGCCGCGACCAATCCCGACGTGACGGCACGCGATCGGCCGGCAGCTGAGCGAGCTCGGCGCCGATCTCCTCAAGCGTCAGCCCGATCCGCTGTGCAAAGACGATGAAAGCGATCCGCCGCAATGCGGACCGGTGGTAGCGTCGGTGTCCCGAGCCAGCGCGCTCCGATGCGATCAACCCACGCTCCTCATAGAAGCGCAGAGCTGATGAGGCAACGCCGCTGCGTCGCGACGCCTCGGTGATGGTCAGCATCGGAACCGGCAAATCGACGCTGCGCGCCTTCCTTGGCCGAAGACGTGCATACTGCGACCTGGCGTGACCTGCCCTTCGATCCGGTGGAAACGAACTACCAGCGTTTTGTCCAGGCAGTGCGTGCGGGCAAGACCCAGGAGCCTTCCTTCCGGCGTGCCGCCAACATCCAGAAGGTGCTCGACAAGGCAATCGCCTCCGATCTCAGCCACGCCGACGAGGCGATCGATCGAGGCAGCCGCGCTGTACTTCGGCTTAGGCCGAAGCCGGCGGCAGCAGGAGCGTGTTGAGGAAAGGCAGGAGGGCGGCACCGAGCGCCACGCCGCCGCCGCTGAAGCTTGCCGGCCGCATCGGCGAAATCCATTGCAAAGCCGGAAGTCAGAACTGGCGCAACATCGTCGATCAATTCAGACTGGATGTACCGAAACTTGCCAACACTTCGGCCGCGCCAGACGTAGGTCTCGCCAACAAATCCACCAGAAGAACTTGCGACTTCGAAAAACGCCGAGGCAATCGGGGTCTCCTGCGATCATTCCAGGCGAGTATACGCAAGAGGGAGAGGAGGGAGGGGGATTCTGAGACGGGTTTGGAAGGCAGGAGAGAGCTCCGGCCGGCTCGTCACGGAGAAGCGAAATGGCACAGGCCATTGAGAAAATCACATTGAACGTTGGACGCGACATCCCTTTCAATAAACTGATCCTGAGCGAGCAGAACGTCCGTCGGATCAAGGCAGGAGTCTCGATCGAAGATCTCGCGGAGGACATAGCACGTCGCGGACTGCTGACCAGCCTGAATGTGCGTGCTGAAGTCGACGGCGACGGCAAGGAGACCGGCTTTTATCGCATCCCCGCCGGTGGCCGGCGTTATCGTGCGCTTGAGCTGCTGGTCTCCCGCAAACGGCTGGCAAAGACAGCCGGTATTCCCTGCATCGTCAGCAGCGGCGATACCCTCGAAACCGAGGATTCTCTCGCGGAAAATGTCCAGCGCGTCGAACTTCATCCCCTCGACCAATACCGCGCGTTCCAGGCCTTGTGCGGGCAGGGGGTTGGCGAAGAGGAAATCGCAGCGCGCTTCTTTGTCTCGGCCGCCATCGTCCGGCAGCGCCTGCGCCTGGCTTCGGTCTCGCCGCGACTGCTCGAACTCTACGCCAATGAGGAGATGAAACTTGAACAGATCATGGCTTTTTCCATCAGCAACGACCACGTCCGCCAGGAGCAGGTCTGGGACACGGTCTCGCGCCAGCAGGTTCGTGAACCCTATTACATCCGCAGGCTCCTGACCGAAACGACGATCCGCGCGAGCGATCGCAGGACCGTCTATGTTGGCATCGATGCTTATGAAGCCGCCGGCGGTGTCGTGATGCGTGACCTATTCGAGCAGGACAATGGCGGGTGGCTTCAGGATCCGGCGCTGCTCGAGCAATTGGCGCTCGAGAAACTGGCGGCAGACGCAGAAGCAATAAAGGCTACGGAAGGCTGGAAGTGGGTCGAAGCGGCCTTCGACTTTCCCTACGGGCATACAGCCGGGCTGCGTCGCTTCTATGGGCACCAGGCCGAAATGACCGACGAAGAGACTGCTCGATACGGCACGCTGAAGGCCGAATACGACGATCTGGATGCAGCCTATGCGGAGGCCGAGGAAACGTGCGAGCAGACCGAACATCGCTTGGAGGAACTCGGGAACGAGCTCGACAGGATCAACGACCGGCCATATGTCTTCGATCCTCAGGATGTCGCCCGTGGGGGCGTGTTCATCTCTCTTGGCGCCGGCGGCGAACTGAAGATCGAGCGCGGCTTTGTCCGGCCGGAAGACGAACCGCAGCCGGAGACGGTGGAGACCGAGGCAGTGATGTCCGGGAGCGATGACGGCTACGAGGTGAGTGGATCATCGTCCACCGGTGGGGCAACGCTCGACGGTCGGGCCGCTGCCGGTGATGAGGCAGACGAGGAGGACGGTGCCATCCGCCCGATATCCGATCGTCTGCTTGTTGATCTGACGGCGACGCGCACGGTGGCGCTGCGCAATGCGCTCGCCAACAATCCGGCTGTCGCGTTCATCGCCGTGCTGCACGCCTTCGTCCTGAAGACCTTCTACCATTATGGGTCGGGCACGTGCCTGGAACTGACGCTGCAAAGCGCCACCTTCGGCCAGACGGAAGGGCTCTCCGGCACCGTCTGGGCCAGGGAGATCGACCAGCGGCAGGAAGCATGGGGCCAGGACCTTCCGAAGCTACCCGAGGATCTCTGGGACTTTCTGATCGGGCTCGATGAGGTCAGCCGGCTGGCATTGTTTGCCCATTGCGCATCCCTCTCGCTGAATGCCGTAATCGAACCATGGAACAAACGCACCCGCGCGATCGCTCATGCCGACCAGCTCGCCCGTGCAATCGGCTTCGACATGGCCGATGCCGGCTGGACCCCGACGGTCGACGCCTATCTTGGAAGGGTCACCAAGGCTCAGATCCTGCAGGCCGTGCGGGAGGCGAAGGGTGAACAAGCGGCTCACCTGATCGATCATCTGAAAAAAGCCGATATGGCGCGCGAAGCCGAGCGCCTGCTCGACGGCAGCGGCTGGCTACCCGAGCCGCTGAAAATGGCGATTGAAGACGCACCGGCAGACAGCTCCGGAACAGCAGTCGGTGAGATCGCCCACCGCGCTGCCGATGAGGTTCTGATCGACGCCGAGGCTTCAGATCTTCCGGCTTTTCTCAGTGACGAGGTGAACGCCGAGCAAGCGACGGCAGAGCCGGATGACGCCTTTCGGCAGGAGCAGCAGCACCTCGACGCGGCCGAGTAGGCTTTAACCATCCAACCGATGAGGTCCGGCCGGAAGCCGGGCCTTCGATTCCGATCCACGCGCATGGTCCGGCTCCAACAGGAGGCCGGACCGCTTTCGTTTCAAGGAGCAAATGTCATGGACTCCATCACCTCCGCCTCGCAACCGGCATCCGGCTTCAGGGTCGACATCTCGCGCGGTGAGCGCAATGGCCGCGTCTCGTCCGAATGGTTCTCTCGACCTGATGATGAGCGCTATCTTTCTCTTGGCGAACTCTACGGTGCGGTAAGGTCCCGTGCTGAGCGCACTCACGCCCGAACGGTGGAAAGTTCGTCGATCCGCCTCAAGGCCAGTCGCGACAACTCCGAGCGGCTCGAGCTGATCTTACCCGGCAACCGACGGCCGGTGGCACCGACGCATTGGAGCTATGGCCAGCTTTGCAACCTGGCAGGCGCGCCCGCCACCTATATGCGCCAGCTTCCCGCGCCGCTTGCCGCGATTAATCTGCAGCATGGCCTGCTTAATAATCGTGCCGAGCTCGTCAAGACGCTCGAAATGGACGATGGCCGCGCCGAGCTGCGGGCGGTGACCGGCCCCGACTACGGCAGGATCTGGGACCACGAGCTCGTGTCCGCCGTGATGAAAATCGCCGGCAACGGGACCGGCGACACGATCTGGAAAGTGCCGGGCCTGCTTGATTGGGCGAGCATGACATATAACCCCTTCGTCGATATCTCCAAGGATACGACTACGCTCTACGCATCCGACCGTGATGTCTTCCTGTTCCTGGTCGATGATACTCATCCGATCGAGGCAGGGCGCCTGCCCAATGGTGAACCTGATCTCTTCTTTCGCGGCTTCTATGCCTGGAACTCGGAGGTGGGGTCGAAAACGCTCGGCATCGCCTCCTTCTACCTGCGCGCCGTCTGCGCCAACCGCAACATCTGGGGCACGGAAAACTTCCAGGAGATCAGCATTCGCCACAGCAAATTCGCTGCTGAGCGTTTCGTCCATGAAGCAGCACCGGCGCTGACAAGCTTTGCCAATTCCTCACCTGCAGCTTTCGTCGCAGGCATCCAGGCCGCGCGCGAGCGGATCGTCGCCCACGACGATGATGACAGACAATCATTCCTGCGCCGGCGAGGCTTCTCGAAAAGTGAAACGGGCAAGATCATCGAGACCGTTCTGTCGGAAGAAGGCCGCCCGCCGGAATCCGTCTTCGACTTCGTTCAGGGGATCACCGCGCTGGCACGTGACAAGAGCCATCAGGACGTCCGTCTGGAGCTGGAAGGCAAGGCGAGGAGGCTACTCGAAAGCGCGGTTTGAGCGCGCCTCATAAGGTAATGACGTCGATCGGTCCGAGCCCGCTCGCCGGCATTGTTTTTTCCGCCAACCGCATCGCCCCTTCCAGGCTCCCGCGCGATAATGATGACAAGGTGCGGCGAATATTCTCGGGGAAAAAGGAACGCACGGGCGGGGGCAGTCGGTTCCGCCTCCCTGCCGGCCGCTATGCTGAGGCTCCTGCGGCTGCCCTTGTTCCGCCCTTAGCGTGGCGAGAATTCCCGAAATCCCGCCTTCGGCGGCGCTATGCTGATTTCTCCGATACTCTTCATTGTCTGTCTGGAACCCGCCGGGGGGGCGGGTTGCCCCACCATCCTTTCTCTCCGGGTCAGCAGCACGATCAGGCGACGAATGATTCGCCGTTTGCGTCCCGTTACCTGCGGAAGAAAGTCAGTTTAATCCGATTTCTGGCCGACGCGGAACGAGCTCAGCTTGTTCAAAAGATCCTCCGAGATCTCGAATTGCCGGGCCGTTCCCCTGCCCATGGAATTCTTCACCATCGTCTCGCTCAGCATTCCACGCTTGACCAGAAGGTCGACGGTTTCCTTAACGCCAGTTCGCGTCAGCTCGGTAATTTCGATGATGTTCGAAAGGGTTAGCTTCTGATGCGCCTGGCTCATCGTGTAGAGGATCGTCATCATGCCGACCTGTTTCAGTCGCGCCTGCGGCGTCTCGTCCTCCAATGGATGATCGAGGATCTCATGGAGAATGAGCCCCGAGAAGGCAAGGTTCTGCCATTGCTTTTTAAGGGCGCTTGTCATGTCATTTAACTGTGTTATATAAGACAGTATGAACTCGGGAAGGCAGCTCTGCAAGCTCTCCCGAATGCGATGGAACATCATCGTGTCGAAGGGGTCTGCCCATGAAAAGCCTTCTGCTGAATTCATTGCTTGCGATCTGCTGCATGACGCCATCCTATCTTATTTCCGGCAGTAAAGCGCAAGCTGAAGTTTGGGGATGCCAGGTTATCCTGTGCCTTTCGAATCCCGGAGGGCCGACGCAATTTGGTGAATGCCGGCCGCCGATCCAAAAATTGTGGCGGGAGCTTGCCAGAGGTCATTCGTTCCCGACCTGCAGCGGCGTCGGTTTTCACAGCTCGCGGCCTGGTTATGAACCCTACTATTGCGATGCCGGATACAGGCTGAGGGGAGGAGACGGTTCCGGCGGGGGGCAAGTGACCTGCGTGGCGACTTCGCCGCAGCCGGTGAGCAATGCCCTCTGCTCGCATGATGCCGACAACTTTGGCACCCACGACAATTCGGTACTGTCACCACATTGGCAGCGTCAGGATGGGCGCTACCGGTGCATGGGTTACCCGATCATGCGCCCGAATGTGAGGTCGCAGCCTCACTATATCGACGTCACCATCGACGGCGCGACGACGCAGCGGGTGTGGTACTGATGATGGCCGCTGCCTTCATCGATATCGCGCAAGCCTGCGCGCCGATGGTCAAGGTCGAAACGCTGGCAGCCGTCGTCAGCCTTGAGAGCGGTTTTCAGCCTCTTGCTATTCGCATAAGCAGCGGCCCGCCACTTGTCGACCGGCCAGCTTCGAAAGCCGAGGCGATCGAGGTAGCCACGTCCCTGATGGCCGATCGCCAGGATATCCAGGTCGGCCTTGGCGGGCTCGGGATCGAGGCGCTTCAGAAACTTGATCTGACCCTTGCGGACGCCTTCGATCCTTGCCTGAGCCTCAAGGCCACGGCGACGCTTCTCGACGGATACTACCGTGAGGCTCTCCGCGTGGGCGACGATCCGGCGCGAGCCGAGACAGTCATGCTTCGCTCCTATTACGGTCGCGACGATCCATCCGTTGGCGCGATAGTCCGGTATGACGAGCAGGTGCGTCAGGAAAGAAAGCGGCTATCGCCTCTGCTGACCTCGCTCTCCATTGCGGGAACGAACGACCAGCTCCCGTCAGCCCCATCGCCGCAGGATCAGCCGAGACAAGCGCCTCTCAAACAAGCCTCACACCCCACCCAGGCCGCTGAAGCCGAGCCATGGGATGTTTATAACTCCCGACGGCAATCGTCGGCTCTCGTTTTCCAGAATGATAGATCGGAGCAAAGCGAATGATCTCGAAACCCCGTCTTCGCACCCTTGTCGCTTCCACCGTCATGGCTGCGGCGATCGTTGCCTTCATGGTCGAGCCGGCCTTCGCCCAGGCCGCCGGTATAGAAACCGTGCTGCAGAACATCGTCGACATGCTGACCGGCAATATCGCCCGTCTGCTGGCGGTCATCGCCGTCATCATCATCTGCATTTCCTGGATGTTCGGTTACATGGATCTGAGGCGCGCAGGTTTCTGGATCATCGGCATCGGCGGAATTTTCGGGGCGACCGAACTGGTCAACACCATCGTCGGGAGCTGATCGCCGTGATGAACGCCCCGCACCTCGAAGACGATACGTTGTTTCTCGCATGCACCCGCCCCGCAATGATCGCCGGCGTGACCATGGAGGCCATGGGCGTCAACATCATGCTGACGACCATTCTTTACATCACCGCAGGATCGATCGCCTATGCGCTCGTCGGCGTCGCCTTCCATGCCCTGTTTCGCGCACTCGTCAAGCACGATCACAATAGGTTCCGGATCCTGATCGCATGGATCGAGACCCGGGGGCGATCGCGCAATAGCGCCTATTGGGGCGGCGCCAGCCTCTCGCCGTTGCCGCTCGCCCGCCGTTCGACGAAAGGGATTTCAGCCTTGCCTAGTATTGCGACGCTCCGGTCTCGCGAACTGGCCGCGGAGACCTTCATCCCCTATGTCAGGCATGTCGATGAGGCGACGATCGCGCTTGATTCCAGAGCGCTGATGAGCATGATCGCGCTGGAAGGAGTTTCCTTCGAGACCGCCGATATCCGCGACCTTAACGGCCTGCACCGCAGCCTGAATACGCTTTACCGCAATATCGCCGACGAACGGCTGGCGCTCTGGACGCATGTCATTCGCCGTCGCGACAACACCTATCCCGAGGGACGTTTCGCCAACCCCTTCTGCGAAGGCCTCAATGCCAAATATCGCGATCGGATGATCGGTGAAGACCTTTTCCGCAATGACCTTTATCTTGCCCTTATCTGGCATCCCGGCCGGGACGCTGCCGAAAGGGCAGCCAATCTTCTCTCCCGGCTGCGCAAGGCGCGCCGATCCCGTATCGAACTTGATGCAGATGCCCTGAAGCATCTGCGCGACCGGGTGGCGGACGTGCTGGCCGGATTGCAGCGCTTCGAGCCACGTCTCCTCACCCTTCAAGAGCAGGGCGGCATCCTGTTCTCCGAACCGAGCGAAGTTCTCCATCAGATCGTCGGAGGGCGGCGTGAACCAGTTCCGCTGACGGAAGGAAGGATTTCTTCGGCGATTTATTCCGATCGGGTCATCTTCGGGCGCGAGACAGTCGAGATCCGTCACGAGGCTGAAAGCCGCTATGCCGGTATCTTCGGCTTCAAGGAATATCCGGCGACCACCCGTAGCAGCATGCTCGACGGCATCCTGGCGGCCCCCTTCGAACTCATTCTGACGCAATCCTTCGCGTTCACCTCGAAAGCTGACGCCCGCACGATCATGGGCCGGAAGCAGAACCAGATGGTCAGTGCCGGCGACAAGGCAGCAACCCAGATCGAAGAGCTAGGGGAGGCGCTGGACGAGCTCGAATCCAACCGCTTCGTTCTGGGAGAACATCACCTTGCGTTGGCGGTCTTCGCCCCTTCGGTCAAGGAGCTGAGCGACCACATGGCGAAAGCTCGCGCCTGTCTTACCGGCGGCGGCGCCGTCGTCGCTCGCGAGGACCTGGGGCTCGAGGCTGCCTGGTGGGCGCAGCTGCCCGGGAACTTCCGCTATCGGGCGCGCTCGGGGGCGATCACCTCGCGAAACTTTGCCGCTCTTGCTCCCTATCATTCCTACCCTGCCGGTCGGAAGGACGGCAACGAATGGGGACCGGCGGTCGCCATGCTCAAGACCGCATCGGGCTCACCCTTCTATTTCAACTTCCACCACAGCGATCTCGGCAACACCTTTGTCTGCGGCCCATCTGGCGCTGGCAAGACCGTGCTCCTGAACTTCATGCTGTCGCAGCTCGAAAAGCATGATCCCCATATGGTTCTCTTCGACAAGGACCGAGGCGCCGACCTCTTCGTGCGCGCAGCAGGCGGCAATTATATGCCGCTGAGAAATGGTATCACCACTGGCTGCGCTCCGTTGAAGGCGCTGGACCTCACTCCAGAATACAAGCTATTCCTCAACGGCTGGATCGCCAAGCTGGTCGGATCAGCATCTGGCGAACTATCGATAACCGAATTGCGTGACATTGCTTCGGCGGTCGACGGGGTGGCGGACCTGCCGATGGAGCGTCGCTCCATCGGTGCCCTGCGCACATTTCTCAACAACACCGATCCCGAAGGAATCGCCTCGCGACTGAGGAGATGGGAGAGGGGAGGACCGCTCGGCTGGGTCTTCGACAATGAGGCCGACGATATCGGCATCGGTGCCAAGTTCATCGGATACGACATGACCGATTTCCTGGACAACGAGGAAATCCGCACGCCGTTGATGGCCTACCTGTTCTATCGCATCGAGCAGCTGATCGATGGCCGCCGCATCATCATCGTCATCGACGAATTCTGGAAGGCGCTTCAGGACGAGGGCTTCCGGGATCTCGCGCAAAACAAGCTCAAGACCATCCGCAAACAGAACGGGCTGATGCTGTTTGCGACCCAGAGCCCGCGCGACGCCATCGCCTCGCCGATTGCCCATACAATCATCGAACAGTGCCCGACGCAGATTTTCCTGGCCAACCCGCGCGGCGACCGCACCGACTACATCGATGGTTTCAAGCTGACCGAACGCGAGTTCGAGCTCGTCTCACGCGAGCTCTCCGTCGAGAGCCGCCGGTTCATCGTCAAGCAGGGGCACAACAGCGTCGTCGCCGAGTTGAACCTCAATGGCTTCGACGACGAGCTCGCCATTCTCTCGGGCAGGACGGCCAACGTGGAACTTGCCGATGCCATCCGATCGCAACTTGGCGACGGGCGGGAGGATTGGCTTTCCGTGTTTCACCAGAGAAGGAAGACAGCATGATCCGCACCGGAACTATGGGGCCCTTGTTTGCATCTGCCGTCTATTTTGCGTCGGCAATGCTGGCGTCTGCACAGGGCATACCCGTCATCGACCAGACTTCGATCGCCAAGCAGATCGAGAGCATCTCGCAGCTCAAGTCCCAGCTCGACACCCTGAACCAGCAGCTCCAGCAGGCCCAGCAGCTGTACGGATCGCTGAACAAGATCACCAACATGGCCGACGTCGCGAGCCTTCTGAACGAACCTTCGATCCGCAAGGCCCTCCCACAAGATTTTAATGCGATCGAGACCTTATTCAAAGGAACCGGCAGCGGCGTCTTCGGCAGCTCCGCCTCAAAATTCCTCCAGGACAATTCCACCTATCGCACTGACGCCAACGATTTCTATGCGCAGGAGTTGTCGCGCATACAAAACCAGAATGCGGGGCAGATGAGCCTCGGTCAGCAGATCTATGATGCCGCCACCAAACGCATCGAGGGCATCGACGAGCTGCGCCAGAAGATCTCCGGTGCAGCTGACGCCAAGGATGTCGCCGACCTGCAGGCCCGCCTCCAGGCCGAAACGGCCTTCCTGCAGAGCGACGTCCTTCGCATGCAGGCACTGCAGATGGTCCAGCAGGCGCAGGTACAGGTCGATGAGCAGCGCAAAGCCGAAGACTGGCGCAAACGCATGGACACTATGGGAGCGGCGCTCAAATGAAATGGTTTCTTCCCACTATGGCCGTCCTTTGCCTGTCGGCCTGCTCTGCACAGACGGAAGCGGTTTATACCGTTGATGAACTGGTTGCCGACGATGCTCTGCTCGCAAGGATCATCGTTCAATGCCGCAACAATCCGGGCGAGCTCAGCGACACCCCCAATTGCCGCAACGCCGAGGCGGCCGATGGCAAGCTGCGGCTCGAGCGGATGCGCCAGTCGCTCGGAGGCTAAGTGGTGTACCAGGTCTTCAGCTTCGTCGACGGACAGTTCAAGACACCGCTGGAAAACTTCATTTCCTCGGGCACCTCGAATATTGCGAGTTGGGTGAGCGGACCACTGACCGCGGCGCTGACACTCTATGTGGTGCTCTACGGCTACCTTGTTCTCCGCGGATCCATCCAGGAACCCATCCTCGAATTTGCCTTCCGGGCAATGAAGCTTGCCATCATCGTCATGCTGGTCAGAAATGCGAGCGACTATCAGACCTACGTCACCAACATCTTCTTCGACACACTGCCGCGCGAGATCTCGCAAGCGCTGAACTCTGGCACCGCACCGAGCGCGTCGACTTTCGACAGCCTGCTCGATAAGGGCCAAAAATGTGCCCACGAGATATGGTCCCGGGCCTCCTGGCCGGTCGACTTCGTCACCGGGATCGGCGGCATGATGGTCATTGGCGCGAGCTTCGTCGTGGCGGCTATCGGGTACATCGTTTCCCTCTATGCCCGGCTCGCGCTCGCTATCGTACTGGCGATCGGCCCCATCTTCATCGCGCTCGCCATGTTCCAGTCGACCCGCCGGTTTACCGAGTCCTGGATCGGCCAGCTTGCAAACCTGGTCATCCTGCAGGTCCTGGTCGTCGCGATCGGCTCGCTGCTGATTACCTGCATCGACACGACATTTACGGCAATCGAAGGCTATAGCGATGTCATGATGCGTCCGATTGCGCTCTGCGCCATCTGCCTTGCCGCTCTCTATGTTTTCTACCAGTTGCCGGGCATCGCTTCGGCACTGGCTGCCGGAGGAGCGTCGCTGACCTACGGATATGGCGCTGCGCGCGATGCGCATGAAAGCACGCTCGCCTGGGCCACTTCCCGTTCAGCGACGGCGATCGGCCGCGGGGCTCGTTCGGTCGGCCGCCGCCTGGCGCCAAGCCGGATCGAGTGAAGGCTTCACCCTCAAGACAATTGGACAGGCTACTTTCCCATGATCCGTGTCGCTTTATTGCTCTTCCTGATCCCGAGCCTGGCGGCTTGCGGCTCGATGTCCCACCCTCTTCCCAAATGTGATGGCTATGCCCGCCGGCCGATGAACCGCTCGATGTGGCAATGGCAGGATAATAGAAGTGCAGAACAGCCCGTGACCGGGGCTGTTCCCGCACAGCCGGCGAGCCAGCCTTTTGCCTATGGGGAGGGGGCGCTCCCCTCAGCCGCACCGGCTGCCTTCGCGTCTTTCGATGTCGCCGGTTCCTATCGTCCATGCGGGGTCACCATATGGTAACCACGGATCGTTTGAAGAGTTATTTCGACAAGGCCCGACGGTTCGACCAGGACCGGATGATGCAGGTCGAGCGATCCGCTCGGATTGCGTGGTTCGTGGCAGTCTGCGCCGGCATCCTTGCAGGCGCTTCCGTGTTTGCCATCGCCGGCCTCACCCCGTTGAAAACCGTCGAGCCTTTCGTGGTTCGGGTCGACAACTCGACGGGAATCGTCGACGTGGTCTCGGCATTGACGTCGACGGCCGGCACCTACGACGAGGCCGTCACCAAATACTTCGCGGCCAAGTATGTCCGTGCTCGGGAAGGTTATGTCTGGAGTGAAGCTGAGGAGAATTTTCGCACCGTCGCCTTGTTGTCGACGCAGCCGGAACAGACGCGATTTGCCGCTCTTTATCGCGGCAGCAATCCCCAATCCCCTCAGAACATCTATGGCCGCAGCGCCACCTCGCGCATCAACATCGTTTCCATCTCGCTGATCAATGCCAACGTGGCGTCAGTGCGTTACATGAGAACCATTACGCGCGGGGAGGAGGTGGCCACCACGCACTGGGTCGCAACCCTCACCTTCTCCTATGCCAACGCTCCGATGTCTTCGACCGATCGGCTGATCAATCCCCTCGGCTTCGTCGTCAGCGAATATCGCGCCGATCCGGAGGCTATCAATTGAGAGCCTGTTTCCTCCTTCCGATGATCCTGGCCGGCAGCCTTCCTTCTGTGGCGGTCGCCCTCGAAACTCCACGTGGGGCGGCGCAGGACAGCCGCATCCGCTTCGTCGATTATCAACCCTATAACATCACCAAGGTTGTCGGCACGCTGCGGTCATCGGTGCAGATCGAATTCGCGGCCGACGAGGAAATCGCCCATGTAGCGCTTGGCAACAGTGTCGCGTGGGAGGTGGCGCCGGCCGGCAACATCCTGTTCCTGAAACCCCGCGAAAGCCAGCCGGTGACAAATATCTCGGTCGTGACCACACGGCGGGACGGATCGACCCGCAGCTACCAGATGGAACTGACCGTCCGTGACGGCAGCGTCGAGGCCGGGCAGAACACCTATTTCTATCTGAAATATCGCTATCCAGCCGATGAAGCGGAGCGGCGCCGACAGGCGGCTGCTGTCCGCGCGCAGGCGGCACAGGCCGGTGAGGCCGATCACGTGCTTGCCCTTCACGAAGCCTATGGACCGCGCAATTGGCGCTACTCGGCGCAAGGGACGCAGGCGCTCGAGCCGCAGGCAGTCTACGACAACGGCAAGGTCACCACCTTCGCCTTTGCCGGCAACCAGGAAATGCCGGCGATATACTTGGAGAATTCCGATGGCACCGAGAGCCTCGTCCCCAAATCCGTCGACGGAAATCTCGTCCTCGTTCACGCGATCAGCCGCAAGTTCATCTTGCGCAGGGGCGGCGATGTCCTTTGCGTCTTCAACGAAGCCTACGATCGTGTCGGCATCAATCCGGAGACCAACACGACGTCGCCATCCGTCGAGCGCGTCGTCAGGGTGCCGCCTGCGGCAATGCAATAGGAGGTGTCATGGCAGCCGAGGAAGAGATTACCCAGATTGCTGGTGAGCGGGCCGAGACATCGACTGCGCGTCGGATCGACAGCAATCCGATCGTCAAGCGAGGCGCCGTCGCTCTGGCAATCGTCACCTTTGTCGCATTCGCCCTCTGGTCGATGCGAGAGCAGGACAAGCAATCCGACATCGGGCAGCCGGAACGGGTCGTCATCCGTCAGACATCGGACTTCGAGCCGGCGAAGGAGCCCGAAGAGCCGCTGACGCCGCCAGCGGCGGCCCAGCTCCCCACGCCGGGGATAATCGACAACGCGTCGACCGATAACGACAAGCTGCTCGATGCTGCGCGCCGCGCCCCTGTTATAGCCTATGGCGGCGAGAAATCGCCGCCAGCGCAGCGGCGCGATCAGGCTGGAGGTTCCGAAGAGACCTCCCCCTACATGCAGCTCGGCAACGATCAAGGCAGCTTCCCGCCGGAAGGCCAAAGCGATGACCAGCGCTTCAACCGTCTGCTGACGCCGACGCAATTGCAGGGTTCCCGTGCCGGTACACTGGGCAACCGCGACTTTATCGTCGCGATGGGAACATCCGTCCCCTGCGTCCTGGAAACGGCGCTCTCCTCCGATCAGCCGGGATTTACCAGTTGCGTCATCAACCGAGATGTCCTGTCGGACAACGGTCGTGTCGTCCTGATGGAAAAGGGCACTCAGGTGGTCGGCGAATACCGCGGCGGCCTTCGTCGAGGGCAAAAACGCCTCTTCGTCCTCTGGAACCGCGCCAAGACCCCGAAAGGTGTGATCATCACCTTGGCATCGCCGGCAACCGATGCTCTCGGCCGGGCCGGCGTCGGCGGATACGTCGATACGCATTGGTGGGAACGTTTCGGTAGCGCGATCCTGCTGTCGATTGTTGGCGATGCGACCTCTTATGCCAACAGCCGGCTCCAGGACGGCGATATCGAAGCTCAAAACACCACCAGCGCCGGTCTGCAGGCCGCGGCGATTGCCGTCGAACAGTCCATCAACATTCCGCCGACCCTCATCAAACATCAGGGTGAACTGGTTTCGATCTTCGTCGCGCGTGATCTCGATTTCTCGAGCGTCTATCGGCTTCGCGTGAAGGAGTCCCGCAACCGCATCTACGACCGCGCCGTGCTCGGGGATTTCGCATCAGGCTCCAGGCTCGCAACAAAATAGGCCCGAGGATGACTGAAGCTGCTGACGCCGGCGTTGTGCGCGAACTGCTTTCGCCGCTCTCACGCTTTCTGCGCGACGACACGCTCTATGAGGTCATCGTCAATCAGCCTGGACAGGTCGTCACGGAAGGAAGAGATGGATGGCAGACACATGCTATGGCGGAGCTGTCTTATGATCGCCTGATGCGTCTTTCCCGGGCAGTCGCAAGCTTCTCCAACCAGTCGATCGACGAAACTCGGCCGATCCTGTCGGCGAGCTTACCCAATGATGAGCGGATCCAGATCGTCATCCCGCCTGCAACGACGAAGGGCACCGTCAGCATCACCATCCGCAAGCCGTCCTCGGTGTCGTTAACGCTTGAGGATCTCGATCATGGAGGATTGTTTGCAGATGTCGCGCCCGTTGACGGCTCCGGAACGCGACCCGATCAAAGGTTAGGTGAATACTTTCGGATCGGCGCCTACAAGGCGTTTTTACGGGAGGCCGTGCTCGCAAGAAAGAACATCATCATATCCGGCGCTACGGGGTCGGGGAAAACGACGCTATCGAAAGCTCTGATCCGCCATATTCCCCAAAACGAGCGGATCATTTCGATCGAGGATACCGCCGAACTGGTCGTTCCGCAGCCGAACCACGTTCGGCTCTTCTACTCGAAGGGCGGCCAAGGGCTTGCCAGAGTCGGCGCCAAGGATCTGCTCGAATCCTGCCTGCGCATGCGGCCGGATCGCATCCTGCTGCAGGAGTTACGGGACGGAACGGCCTTCTATTATATTCGCAATGTCAACTCGGGCCATCCCGGTTCGATCACGACCGTGCACGCCGATTCCGCACGCCTTGCCTTCGAGCAGTTGACGTTGCTGGTCAAGGAATCGGACGGTGGCGGAAATCTCCAAAGCAGCGACATTCGCGAGATGCTCAGAGTTGCCATTGACATCATCGTCCAGTGCAAGCGCATCGGTGGGCGGTTTCGGGTGAGCGAGATCTACTATCGCGATGCTGGAAAGGCGTGTGACAACGGCGATAGCGCGGCTACTTGAAGGTCATGCCCGAGCCGCGAGATTGTTCTTAGCTTGAATGTAAGCAAAAAATCCATTACTTGTTTGACACGAAGAACAATAGGAGATTTTCCATGCCTTCCCTTGCCGTCACAATGAAGGGACAGATCACGCTGAGACGCGATTTGCTGGCACATCTTGGCGTCAAACCCGGGGAGCGGATCGAATTCGACAAGCTTCCCGGTGGCGAATTGCGGGTAAAGGCCGCGCGTCCTACGGGGACGATCGACAATTTTATTGGTCGGCATGCTGGCAAGGTCAACAAGCCGTTGACCATTGAAGAAATGAACGAAATTACGGCCTCGGGCTGGTCTGGCGAGCAATGAAAGTCTCGGTTGATACCAACATTCTTGCTCGGGCAGTCCTGCAGGATGATGCGGAGCAGGGGAGGGTTGCCGCCAGGCTTTTGAAGGAAGCATCATTGATTGCGGTAACCCTGCCGACACTCTGTGAGCTGGTCTGGATACTGCGTCGAGGAGCCAAGTTATCAAAGGAAGATGTTTCGCAGACGATTCATGATCTTCTAAATGCAGGCAATGTAGCAATGAACCGCCCGGCGGTCGAAGCCGGTCTCGCCGTGCTCGAGGCAGGGGGCGATTTTGCAGATGGCGTGATTGCCCATGAAGGAGCATGGCTTGGCGGCGAGAATTTCGTATCCTTCGATAAGCAGGCGGTCGAATTGGTAGGTCGCCAAGGCCAACCCGCGCGGCTTCTCACCTGACGTCCCGCAGGCGCGGGAGCAGATAATGGTAGATCCCGGCCGTCGCCCGTGTTCCTCCGTGTCGGGCAACAACTCTGGGAGGACGCTCAAATTGCATTTTCACTGAGCCGACCTGCTTGCCCAGCGACCAGCCACGATTGATGCCGTCCTGCTCCCATGAAAATGTTATGCGCTGTCACCGCGCACGCCATCCCCGGTCTTGCACCAAGTAGCATTTGATAGATCCCCGATCGCTGGCGCGATAACATGCTCGGTCTGCGCGACAAGGCCGGAGCCGATCCAGGTCATGGCAAGCGCGGCATTTCACCCTCGGCGACACGCCAGATCCACGGCGTCATCTCTGGCCTCGCGGCAATCATCTCGTTCATGGCTATTTCCCAGTGTTCGCCGGCGTTCGTCGGGACGATGAACAGAGCGACCGGCGCCGGCTTTGCTTCCGGCAACGTTACGGAGGCGATCGGCTGACCGCGTGAAAGATCGAACCGCAATGCCTTTTTGCTTTTGCGCCTTAACCTGGAGAGCCGTTCCAGGAGCCGCTGTTCGTGGATGTTTTCGACCGGGATCCAGTTCTCGTTCACCACCATCATCGCCACTTCCTCCACGGATGCGATTCCCGCGCTCGAAATACCGAACGTTGCGATCATGATAAGGTGGAAATCTGTGTTTGATCGCCACAGTTCCAGCTCGGTGTCATATCGTCGGTTCAATCGTTTCCATGCCCCCTCATCGATCAGGAGAGGGAAGGGGAGGTGGCGAACAAGGATTTTCTGGCCGTCGCGAACTGGCGAAAACTCTTTCACTTCTGCGACCATCACCATCAGTTTGCGCGGTCCGGAGGTTTCTGCTCGGGCGCCAGCTAACGTAGCAGCGCGCCGGGCAGCAATACCCTCCTTGTCCGCCAGGTGAAATACTTCCGGAATAAACAGGATATCGCTTAACGGGCTGCCGCGAACGATCATCTGTCTTGCCGCATTCATAAGACTGCTGCGAACGCGGCCCCAGCCTCGCCTGCCGGCCCATAACGACGTCCACTCTGTAAGCTCTGCCGTATCCCACAGATAATGGAGCATCGCTCGGAGCGATAGCTTTTTTGGCTGGCTTCGCGCAGTTTCCGTCGGCTCCGATGACGCATCCGAGGTGGCTCGGTTGCCGCGTTTCGACAGGGAGAAGTCGAGTTTCAGCATGGCCGCACCGGTTGCCGCATCGATCTGGATCGCGTTGCCGATCAAGGGCCCGAGGCCGGATAGTTCATAGGGCGGGTCATAGGATGGACAAACCGGATCATGCTGCCGGCCTGACAGCGGCATGCGCTTGACCAGGAACTGGCCGTCCATCCGGGCGATGTACATCGGCACCGGCGGTTCCCGACACCGGCAAAGTGGCCTGAGCTTCTGTTCGTAGGCGCGTGCGAGCTCTGATTGAAACTCTGGTGAGCTTTCTTCGATCGCCTGATCGCCTATCACAAACTGTCTCACTTGCTCCTCGGGCGTCCCTACAGGGCTCAACAAGCCTCATAAGGAAATTAGCACAAGTATGGCGTATTATACTAGCGCAAATTGGTCAGTATAATAGTTCGAACTTTGCCGACGGGATTTTGATTCTCGCCATCGCCCGGCCGGCGTGCAAGGCGGCCGTTGGCATGGTGAGAGAGGCAGGGAGGGGCCGGAAGAGGGCGCCAGGCGGTGCAAAAGAGTTTCAGCGCGGCGTCACTCCTCGCTCTTAGAGGACATGCCATGAATACAAACTCATTCCTGGCGGCAAACACGCAAACACGGCTGTGTCCTCGCAATCTTCCGCGCGCCGCGTACCTTCTACAGTCCAGATAACGCGACCGACAATCATGTGCCGACACTGCGCGAGGCTGCCAATTCGATCTTTATCAGTCGTCCATGAGGGAGGCAGCATCATGTTATCAATCTCGGAACTGGCAGATCGTCTAGCGCTAAATGCAGTCGCGTTCTGCCGTCATTATCTGTCTGCAGGAAGGCGTGCCGGCAATTACTGGATCGTCGGAGATGCCAGAAACAAAAAGGGCCGGTCACTCTATGTCCATCTGACGGCCCCGCGCGCCGGCCGGTGGACGGACGCGGCGACCGGCGAGTATGGCGACCTTCTCGATCTCATACGGGAGACGTGCGGGCTCCTCGATTTCCGGGATGTCGCGCAGGAAGCAAGGCGCTTCCTGAGCATGTCCCAACTGCAAATGGCCTCGTCCGAGAACATCGATGTCTGGGAGCGTCGATTGGCCAACCACCCGGCTGCGGAACGGGCTCGGCGCCTGTTTGCCATGACACAGCCGCTCGCCGGCACGCTTGCCGAGGGCTATTTGCGCGATCGTGGCCTCCTGCAAGCAACGGCTCATACGGCGCTCGGATTTCATCCATCCTGCTACTATCGTGACCTTGCCACGGGCAGCACGCAGGCCTATCCCGCACTCATTGCCGCTGTGACCGATCCTTCCGGCACAGTCACCGGCATTCATCGCACATGGCTCGATCCGAGCGGCGGCAAGGCCAAGGTGGCCGATCCGCGCCGGGCGCTCGGTGGCCTTCTCGGCAACGCCGTCCGCTTCCGGTTTCCGCCCGGTGAGCCTGTGCCGGTCGTGGCCGCGGCTGAAGGTCTCGAAACGGTGCTGTCGCTATTGGAGGTGATGCCAGGCATGCCGGCGGTCGCTGCACTCACAGCCAATCACCTGGCAGCTTTTTGCCCTCCTGCCGGATGTCTGCGCCTCTACATTGCTGGCGATGCCGATGCGGCGGGGCGGCAAGCAATCAAGCGACTGAGCCGTCGCGCTCAGGCACTTGGTATCCTGCCGCTTGTCCTCGCCCCTGAACTCGGCGACTTCAACGAGGATCTGCGCTGGCTCGGGGCGGACCGGTTGAAGACCAACCTGCGGGCTCAGCTTGTTCCAGGAGATGCAATTAACTTACTGACCCCGTGAGGCAGACCGAACGGCAGGCGGTGGCGGTGCTGGCAGCTGGTGAAGGCCGTTCAAAGGGGAATTCCTCCAGCCGGGTTCGCCTGCGGGCCTGTCGGGAGGCGACCTTTACCAGGCGGCGGCGGGCCTTCAGCGGATCAGTCAGGTTTCTTCCCCGCGCCGGCTTTGCCGGCGCTCCTCGCGGGTCAAGAAACCTTCCTTCTACCGCCCGGCGCTACGCTGGGCCGCAGCGCTTTGCGCCGCGGTTCCGGCCCGTCTCCGCGTGAGCAGGATCGCCGTCAGGCCGCGCGAGGCGCGGTCGCAACCGGATGGAGATCCTCATGAACTTGCCCCTTCCCATCGACGATGCCATCGAGCCCCACCACGCGTCCTCCCCAACGGACCACGTCATCTACGAGATGCAGCTTCACGGCTATCGTCCTTTTCAGGACGAGCCGGACCCGCGGCCGCTGCCCGAAGAATCGCTCGTCCAGTCCGGGTTGACCGCAATCTTCGACGCCTTGTTCGAAATGCTCGGCGGCACACGGCTTGAGCCTGATCTCGAAGATTTGTTCTGGTCGATCCCCAATCTGTTTCATCGCGCAGGCGAACGCATTCAGCGCGAGCTCGACCGCAATGAGGTGGCGCAGCGTACTGGCCAGCGCGAGCAGGACGGCTCGGAGGTGAAGAGCGTCGAGCTCGAACGCCTCGTCGCGGAAGGCATCACGCTGCTGGAGCGCCGTAATGCCTTCGAGTTCATGCGGGACTATGCGGCCGATCTTTTCGAGGCGCAGACCGGTTCGGCCTGGCGGCCGCGCACCGGCTCCAAAGTCAACCACGCCCACGTCACCGCGGCGATGATCGACTCCCGGGACTTCCTGTCTGCACGCCGGCGCGCCGAAACCGAAGTGTTGATCCCCGCCGGCACCAAGATCGCCTTCTCAGGCGGCATGGACTACAACGATCATGAACTGATCTGGGCCAGGCTCGACCAGGCCCACGCCAAACATCCCGACATGGTCCTGCTGCACGGCGGCTCGCCGAAGGGCGCCGAGCGCATCGCCGCCTGCTGGGCCGAGGCCCGCAAGGTGACGCAGATCTCCTTCAAGCCGAACTGGACGAAGCACGCCAAGGCTGCTCCCTTTCGCCGCAACGACGAGATGCTCTCCGTCATGCCGGCCGGCGTCATCATAGTCCCGGGTTCCGGAATCACCGGCAACCTCGCTGACAAGGCACGCCGTCTCGGCATTCCGGTCTGGGAGATAGCGGAGGATGGCGCGTGAGCGCCATTTCCTCCGTCGGCGGCCCCGATTGCAACTGAGATCGCGTTACAGATTGCACGGGTGCGACCAAGGGCCCGTTCAGGTCGTTGGCGGGTGGAGCCGCGTATCGAGGCCAAAGGCCTCTTGAAACTTCAGCGTATAGGCGTCCGCCGCTTTGTCGGCCAGAAAAATCAGGTTCCAGCTGTATGGAGAGACGGCGCTCGGGATCGCCACGAAACGGTGGCTTTGAAGCAATTCGTCGCCGAAGGTTTGTTGGCCGGCGCCGGGAATGCCGGGACGAAGCCAGTTGGGATTGGGTACGCTTGCCGGATCGACGACATGGACATCGCCAGCATCGGCAATGACGGCGGCGGTCATGATATGCGCCACGGTGTCGAGCGCCCGGAAACCCTTGTGGACAGCGACCTCGAGGATCGCTGTCGCGGGATCGAGCGAGCAGTAGACCGCGCGAACCCCCTTGCTGTTCCAGCGGCCGCCGACCCTGTAGGCGCCTTCCCCGCTATCCCACGTCGGCGCATGGACGGCCTGATCGAGCCGCCACGCGACCAGCTCGGTCCCGCCGAGCGCGACCGGCAAAAGGGTCATGCATAGACGCCATATTCGAGACGATCGAGATGGTCCTCGACAAGTTCGACGCCGGCAGGTGTCCCTAGAAGATCGATCGGCCGGCGCTGGTCAAGACCGACCGCTGGACGTTCCAGCCATTGTTCGGCTTCTGCTTGGGATCCGAAGATAT
Source organism: Rhizobium sp. L9 (assembly GCF_002531885.1). NCBI lineage: Bacteria > Pseudomonadati > Pseudomonadota > Alphaproteobacteria > Hyphomicrobiales > Rhizobiaceae > Rhizobium > Rhizobium sp. L9. The sequence continues at coordinate 72,715 of NZ_NWSZ01000030.1, forward strand.
CCGTTGCTTTTGCCAGGATCTCGGCAAATTTCCATGTACGGCCACTCTGTTCCTGGCTGAGGGGTTTGGAAGGCGTGTCCTTCCGCCGCTGCCATGTGCGAAGGCTCATGCCCACCGCCTTTTCCAGAGACTCGTTCTTGCCAATGACAACGAGCGTGCCGACAAGATGATCGAGCGCTGATGCGGGCAGGCCATGCAGAAGTAGTTCATGAGCGTCGAGTGCGTTGGTCAGGCGACGGGACAGAATGCGCGAGCCGCCGAGCAAGGCTTCGATTTTTTGCAGTTCACCACCGACTGTTGCTGAAGACGATGCTTTTGCTGCGACGGTCATGATCTTTCTCCTGCGTCATCTGTCGCGAATTATATGTCATGTGTCGCGGCCCATTTCAAGGGTGGAGGACGCGGCGTGTCCGCCGGACCGGGTTCCATTTCGCCGGCGAGCCGGCTCCAGGAACCGCGCCGGAACGCGTGACGATCCCTGGCGCGATGATTCCAGCGGTCTTTTGAAGCCAGATCAGGTCATGACCGGCGCCGTCGCAGTCGGTATGTAGCCTTTCCGGTATTTCCGTCGTGCGAGGCCTAGAAAATGTGCCACGGCTTCCTGTTCGGTCGCGAACACGTCGGTCCTCTCGCTGCCACGCCTGCCGATCCGTCCCCAGCTTCGAACGACCGCAGTTTCGCCGAACAAGGTCGGTCGGATGGCGAGCACGTAATAGCGCGCCATGTTGCGGCTGGCATCGATGCGGCGACAATGGAGGTGGAAAGATATCCGGCTCATGTCGAGAATCTTCCCCGCTGGGACCGGCCCCGTCCAACGAGAGTTTTGAATCCTTCCCAGTCGATCGATTCCAGTTTGTGATGTATTGACGCGTCAGGACCTGCAAGCAACATCTGCAAAGCCGGCCCCGGGGAGATTGGGCGGCACCCCGGGCACGATGGTTTGGTGTTCGGCGGAGAACCTCGGATCCGCAGCCGGCACTGCTGGGGCGTGCCTGTCAAGATCCGGCATTCGGCCTCAGAGCGGCAGCTCCAAACGGCATTGCACATGGCCCGAGCGTCGATGCGATGGCTGCGTCGATTACGTCCGGCCGATCGATGATTGCGCAGCTGGCGCGCGCTTCACGCCTTGTCGTGGCCAGGACCGGCGGGGACTTGAGTGGCGGTGGGGATTTCAAAACCCGCTGGCTCTCTCGCAACGCGCGATAGGGGGTTGCCATGATGGTCTGTCCCGCCCTTCGGACGCATCCGGACCATTCCCGTTCTTTTCTGTCGCCTTTCTAAGGGACCGGCCGCCACCAGCGTCAACCCGCAAGGGGTTCCCCTGCGCTGGCGCTCCGGTGACGCCTGCAGCTCGGCCCCTTCTTCGGGCGCCATCGGGAATGGTCCCGAGCAACCGAAGGAGACATACAATGGCAACCACCATCGCAACCCTGACGCAGAAGACCGACGGAACGTTTGAAGGCATCTTTGCCACCATCCGGGTCAACGCCCCGATCGCGATTGTCCCTAACGCCGGCAAGGCAAGCGAGGAAGCGCCTGACTACCGCATCGTCCATCGCAAGACCGGCTTCGAGATCGGCGCCGCCTGGAACCGCATCGCCCGCCAGACGGGCGAGGAATATCTCTCCGTCAAGCTGGAGGCACCTGAGATCGGCGTGATCTTCGGCAACGTCGCCCAGGCTCCTGGCGGTGACCCCGGCAAGAAGGTTATCCTCTGGAACAGCCCGGCGTGAGCTGGGCGGCCGGCCCCGTCACCGGGGCTGGCCGCTCTTGCGCACCAGAGATCGGATGCGGGCGCCCAAGCCCGCGTCTGATAAATAAATCGTGCGCTACGGAGAGGAAAGGTCTGCTCAGTCGGTCCGAGGATGCCATGGCGGCATGAAGGCCTCAAGGACGAGCGGTGCCCCCAATTTTGTCTCCGCTCCGGTCCCCTGCGCTCCGATAAAATCGGCACCCCCACTCGCCGGCTCCGCCGGTCGCGTTCCGCGATCCTTGACCCCTCCATCCCGCCATGACCGCGGGCGTCGTCTTTCACAACGTCAAGGAGACGACAATGACCACTTGCATCGACGAAGTCATCGAGCTGCTGCGCGCCGAACTGCTAAACGCCGAACCGGGCGAGTATCGGCAGATCGAGAGCGAGCTGGAACTGGCGCTGGCCGAACGCGAGGTGATCTGGGCCGAGCAGGACGGCCGCATCAGCGCCGAGCCTCCGTTCTGACGGAGGCTTATCGCCATGTCCGCAAGCCCGCCGGCCGGATCGACCCGCCGCCGGGCTGTCGGGGACTTTTATCCCTCGACACTCCCGCCGGCTCGCGCCGGAAGTGGTCGCGTCCCCTTCGGGGCCGCGGGTCTCTTCTCTCTCTGACGTCCCATTTTACTCCAGCAAATCCGGCGTCAACGACGGCGCGGTCTCCCCCAATTTTTCCGTCGCTACGCTGCGACTTCGCTCTGGAAAAATCGGTTCCCCCGCTTGCAAGCCGCGTCCCGCGGTCCTTGACCCCTCTTTGCAACAGAGTGGCCGATCTCCGTCATCAACGAAGGAGATCACATTATGACAACCGTTCAGAACCTTACGCTTTACACCAGGCTTGCCGGCTTCCGGCTCGTCGTCCTGGCAAACCGCCTCGGCTGCGACAGTGATTTCTCCCGAGCACTTCATGATCGCCTTGTCGATGGTCTCGATGCGGCAATTGCTCGGATCCAGGCCATCGCGGCATTAGAGCGCATGCTTCTTGCCGGGGACGATGAACTAACCGCCTATCGGCTGGAGGGCGAGATCGCGATTTTCGCACGCTTCGCCATCGATCTGGTGGACGATCTCGAAATCGATCGCGACACGCAGGAATTCCGCGTCAACGGCGGCGACTGGACAAATGCGCTGGCCGCCGATGTCGGTGGCGTCGAGGTCAACTATCCGGAGCTCGTGGCGCTGACCCCAGACGAGCTCGGCTCGCTTGCACCAATCATCGAGGACATCATGAGGGAAACCGGTATTCGGATTAACGCCGTGCGGGCCACGCGATGAGCTGTAGCTCGGCCCCACATGTCGAGGCGTCGCACTCCTCTCCGGAGGCGTCTCGATGTTAGTTTCCACGTTACAGCAATCTTGTAAATGCCGTACATCTAAGCAGTGCTGCAACAAGGAAGCCCACATGGCTGAATCAAGCGGGTCCTATTCGACCAGCGATCTCTCGCGTAAGTCCGGCGACATTATCGCCGAGGCGCTGCGCCGTCCGGTGACCATCACAAAACGGAATAAGCCCCGCCTCGTTCTCCTCAATATCGAAGATTATCAGCGCCTGATAAGGCTGTCGGCCCGGCGCGCCGTGAGCACCATTGAAACAATGTCCGATGAACTGTTCGCCGAGTTCGAAAGCGCCGTCGAAGCCTTTGCCGATGAGGACGAGGCAGGCCGTTTGTGAGCTACGAACCGGTCCAGACCGCCAGCGTCATTTGCTATCCGCATCTACGGCGCGCGAGGCTAAGCGTGGAGAAACGGAAGGACGCAAGGAGCGGACGGTCGCAGTCGGCGTGAGAATGCCGCGGCCGGACGGCGATCTGGTTCTCTTCTTCCGATCACCACGAAGCAGCCGGAGGCATCGCAGTTCGCCGCGGAACTGCCGGCGATCGAAAAGCGCCGTGCCGGCCTCGATGTCGACCGCAGGCTTTGGATCATCTTTGATGAGTTCAATACCGACATCGTGGGAAATTCATTCTATCTTGAACCCGAGCTGCCAACCGGCCGCTTCAGCAAGGCATTCTTCCTGCCGCTGCTGCGTGAAGTCATCAGTCGTCGCAGGTCTGCAAAGGAGTCGTCCTGACCTTCGATGGCGATAGTTGTACGGAAATCAGGTAGCAACTGACACCAGCTCCGAATTCTCGGCTTCGAAGCGCATGTTAGGCAATTAGCCGCTTGAAATACTGAGCAGCCGATCGAAGCCGTTCCATCGATCCTGATTTCTCGGTGCGTTATTTGGGGCATGCTCTACAAGGCCTTGCCGAGGCGACGTCAAGGAACCTATGCGGATATTGGCAGGGCAACTGTCCGCCGGATCTTGTCTGAGAAGAGGGCTAAGCCCGGCTGAGCAGCCTTCAGAGTGGCGTAGAAGCTCTTGTTCGATTGGCCGGCGAATTGAAATGTGTTTCCTCCTGTCTTATCTTGATGCCCGATGGGATGAGCGCTGTCTAATGGACTAGGTGCTTTCATCTGGACCATTGAAATGGCTGTTCAATTAATGTAAAGGAAATCTGGCTAGGATAAGCGGTATGAGCTACAGGGTTGCCCATCTTGATTCGCGCAAACGCGCTCTCGAAAAGCAAGAGAGCCGCGATCGTGACCAAGTGCGCCTCGATAATGGTTCGGTAAGCCCCGCTCAGTTGCGCCGCGAGAACTCAGCGTTCGCTGAACTTCCCCTTCACCGTTACAAGATGGTTGCTATCGGCGGCAAAGCATTGGCTCGCTCCTAAGAGAGAGCCGGAGATGATTGTCGACGGTGACGAAGATGCAGAGCCGCATCTTACAGCAGAAGAAGTTCAAACACTTCTCGGATTTGTTCAGCGATTTAATCCGGTCATAGTTGGCGGGCAAGCTGTTAACATTTGGGCCGAACTTTATCATGGCATGGACGAAGAGCTCGATGGCCTCGGCGAGTTGACGAGCAAGGATCTTGATTTCTATCATAACCGGGAAGCCGAGCGCGCGCTTGCAAACAGCCTAGAAGACGGCCTTCTGGAAATACCCTCCGGTGACAACCACACCCCGAATGCGGCAGTCGTAAAGGGCAAGCTTGGAAATCGTGACATAGTGGTGGACTTTCTTGCCCAGATCAAAGGGGTCGAGGGCAAGTCCCTCCTCGAAAATTCAATCACGTTTGCTGATGCTGAAAATCCTGAAGGCATTTCCGTCACATTGATGCACCCCCTGGACTGCGTTAGGAGCCGGCTGAGCAACATCAATATGCTAGGTCGTCGAAGCGATCACTCGTTGCGGCAGGCTGTTGCGAGCTTGTTGATCCTAGAATGCTACATTGAAGATCAACTGTCGGATTTGGAAAATAAGCCGGCGGTCAAACGAGCTCTCACCGCCCTTCGGGAGCTTGAGTTCATTGTCCGTGATTTGCATATTGGCAAGACAACAGAACGCGAGTTCGGCGATCAACTTAGGCCCGTCTCGATCCTCCAGAAATACCGTGAAGACGAACGTTTTGATGTGCGAATGCGCGAACACCAGCTCCAGGGCATTCTGGAAAGGTTGGAAGCCAAGCAAAATGTTGCCAATCGGCGTCGAAAGCGCATAATGGACGTGTCTGACGATTCTGATACCGAACCAGAGCAACCGGCACCGGGGTGGACCTAAATCAGTTGATGGTTCAGCCGGCCATTCAAAGTGTCGGAGGCCGGAGCCGTGTGGACCGTCTTAAACAGCCACCTCCCAGAGATGCCGATGACGATCGGCCATTCCAGGTGCGCCGAATTCTATTTGCCAAAGCTGGGTCGCACTCTGCCGTGGTGATCGGCCGCTCAGCCTGATCGAGCGTACGAACGGCAAAGCGTCGACGGTCAAAGTCTTTGGAAGCGCAGAGCTGCCCGTCGGCACCATCGCCGTTCCGGCGCCGCGGAACCACGCCGAGACATGCGGTAGCCGCATGACGACATTGAACGCCGACTGCTGTTGTTCGAGCGCCGAGATCCGCCATCATCGATGTCAGCGCCGATTTCGCCGCTCTTCCGTTTCAATTCATCCGTAACAAGAACCATACGCAACATCTCTTAGGATGGTACTGATCCTAAGAGATCAGCGGCTGGGAGTCTGGTGGCAGTTGCTACCCGACTCCGTAGTTTTGTCCTTAAGGCGCCGGTTTGACGAAACGGTTCGCCTTCGCCACCTCATCCATCTCCTTGCGCCGGAAATAGATCGCCCGGCCGCAGCGGATCGGACTGTGGCCCTGTACGATGATGATCTGTTCATCCTTGCGCATCGCCTGGGTGATCTCATGGGGCAATATCAGCGGTCGGCGCTGAAAATTGACGCTCTCGGATTTGCGCGAACCGCCGCCTTTTGGATCCCAGCCGATGTTGCGGGAGCGCCCCTGCACTTCGACGGTCATCTCCCCGCATTGGGCCGAGACATTGCGCGCCGTATCGAGGGCCTTGATTGCAGCATACGAGGCAAAGGCGCAGCCGTCGATCCATGAGGTGGCGCCGTCTTTTCCGAAGTGCCGCTCCAATTGTCCGACCGACTGGTATAGCAGCATCATGCTGATGCCGTATTTGCGACCGCGATCGCGGGCCTCTTCCAGCACCCTCATGTAGCCGAGCAGGTCGACCTCATCGAGAATGAACAGCGCCCGCCGGCTGAAGTCGCCGTCGGCTTGGACCATGGCGTTCACCAGAGAGCCGATGATGACGCGCGCGATGCCGGGATAAGAGCGTAGGATTGAAGCCGGTATATTGAGGAACACGTCTTTCCTGCCAGCAACGATATCGCTCGGCCTGAACGCATTGCCGCAGACGAGAGCGGCGTAACTGTCCAATGAGAGCCATTGCGTGTCCTTCGAGGCCGTCGAATAGACTCCGGAAAAGGTCTGTTCGGTCATGTTGGTGAAGACGCCGAGTGTTTCCCGGATAAAGTCAGATGTGGAATGTTCCTGAATGTCGCGCAGCATGGCGAGCACCGAAGGCTCGGGTTCGGAAACGATCCGGCGCAGACTGCGCAGGTTTCGCCGGCCGGCATATTCTGGCGACAGCATGACATGGGCGAGCAGACCAGTCAGAAGGTTGTGCGCCTGGTTCTGAAAGTAGGAGCCCGTCGAAGATTCGAAGCGCTGGCTTTCGGAGAGAAGCATATGAGCAATGCCGACGATATCCTCCTCTTTTCGCTTAGAGTGCTCAATGCCATCGAGGACATTGAATCCGTTGTTGGGGTTGTTTGGGTCGAGCACCATGACCTCACGCCCAAGTACTTGCGTGCGGTGTTCGGTCACCATCGGCGCGACTTCGGTGGAGGGATCAAGGCAGATGAGCGGACCTTTATACCGCAGCGCGGTCGGCAGGACATTGCTCGTCGTTTTGTAGCCTCCCGATCCCGCGAAAAACAGCATGTGGGTGGAATCGAAGTCCTGGCCGTAGGTGAGAAGCGGCGCCTTGCCGCCTTGTCCCCAGGTGCGGTGATCGTTCGGGTCGAACGGCAACTGATGGACGATATCCTTGTCAACGCGGTAGCGCTCACCGACGATGATCTCGCCGTTCGGCGGAAAGAGCTTTGCCGCTGCCGACATCGAAAGCCAATCGGCATCGCCGAAGGCTCCGCCCTTCACTCTTTTGACACCCTCAGGCACGACGACGGAGATCCGGGCGGCGACTGCCACCGCCATGAACCCCATGACCGCGCCGAGGACAGCAACGAAATCCAGATACGAGAGCGCCCGGTTCCATGAAACGGCGCCGGCTTGTACTGCGGGGGCGAGGCGACTGTATTCACGCATCGCGTAGAAGCTGACCACGAGCAGAAAGCAGGCAAGGCTCGCCATTGCCACCGGTCTTCGCCGGTGCAAGGGCAGCGCCCAAACCGTCAATAACCCGGCCAGCGGCCCGAACAAAAGTGCGGGCGCAGGCGCTGCACGCAGGAACCAGTATTCGGTCCTGCCCGACAGGCCATGCGCCAGGACCGGCCATCGCCAGCTGACGACGTACATACTGATCGCAGTGACCAATCCCGGCACGACGATGCAGAGCAGACTTGGGAGCAATCTTCTTTTTGACGTCATTCCCGTGGCTCCGCAATGGGCGAAGACAACCGTTTGGGCGACGGAGCCCTGAACGCCTGTGCGCCGATATCACGCAGCCGCCGATGTTCGGGCGAGCCCGGCACCACGCCCGCCAATTCGATCAGTCCACCAAGCAGGAACGCTCGATCGGTCTTGGTCAGGCCGGCTTTGAACACCAGGCCGCCAAGCAGAAATTTCTCACGCGCTTCTTTCTTCCGGTCAGCCATCATGTAGAACCTCCGCCTGCGCTCCAGCGCCTCGATCTGACGGTCGATGCTTTTGAGGAGCCTGGGTCGCACGTTCTTTCGTCTCACCTTTGCGAAATCGAGCGGCGATCTCTTCGAAGATCCGGTCGATCTCCTCGTCGGCAATCTCCAGTTCCGCCAGCCCAGACTTCGTTGCGGCGCGGGCGAAGCGTTCGGCCGATCTGGCTATCAAAGTTCTCCTGCGTTCTCGTAGCCTTTCGATCTGGGCATCGAGGCCCAATATCGTTGATCTGGTCGCCATGGGGTCCGCCGTTCCTTAAAATCGTTGCGTTGTTTCTCACCATTATACTAACTAGAATAAAATAGTTAAATAGGCTATTTTGCATCGACATGAAAATGTCGCAGCCGCAATTCCGGTCGATAGGCGCGTTTCGGAAAAGCGGCATCGGCCCTGCGGTCCGATCGATTTGAGGGCGCAATATACGTCGCTGCCGCGACGTGCTTGGAAGGTGTGCGGAGCCATCAGTGGCGATCATGTTCGTCAGAGCGCAGGTGATCAGCAGGGGAGCGGGGCGCAGCGTCATCTCGGCCGCCGCCTATCGCCATCGCGCCCGGATGATGAACGAACAGGCCGGCACCTCATTCAGCTATCGCGGCGGGGCATCCGAGCTGATGCATGAGGAATTGGCGCTGCCGCCTCAGATCCCGGCATGGCTGCACAAGGCGATTGACGGCCATTCGGTCGCCGCTGCCAGCGAGGCGCTCTGGAACGCCGTCGATGCTTTCGAGAGCAGGGCCGATGGGCAGCTCGCCCGCGAGCTGATCATCGCGCTGCCGGAGGAGCTGACGCGGGCGGAGAACGTCGCGCTGGTGCGCGACTTCGTCCGCGACAATCTCACCTCGAAGGGGATGATTGCCGATTGGGTCTATCACGACAAGGACGGCAACCCGCATATTCACCTGATGACGACGCTAAGGCCTCTGACGGAGGAGGGGTTCGGACCAAAGAAGGTTCCGGTGACCGGCGAGGATGGCAAGCCGCTGCGTGTCGTCACGCCCGATCGACCGAATGGCAAGATCGTCTACAGGGTGTGGGCAGGCGACAAGGAAACCTTGAAGGCGTGGAAGATCGCCTGGGCGGAAACGGCGAACCGGCACCTGGCGCTCGCCGGTCATGAGATCCGGCTCGACGGTCGTTCCTATGCCGAACAGGGGTTGGACGGCATCGCGCAAAAACATCTTGGGCCGGAGAAGGCAGCGCTCGCGCGCAAGGGCAGGGAGCTTTATTTCGCACCGGCCGATCTCGCCCGCCGCCACGAGATGGCCGACCGTTTGCTCGCCGAGCCCGCGCTTTTGCTGAAGCAGCTTTCGAACGAACGCTCGACCTTTGATGAGCGTGACATCGCCAAGGCACTGCATCGCTATGTCGACGATCCCTCGGACTTCGCCACTATCCGCGCCCGGCTGATGGCGTCGGATGAACTTGTGATGCTGAAGCCGCAAGAGTTCGAGGCAGAAACGCTTAAGG